>NZ_JBEXSR010000055.1:0-45769 GCF_040613735.1 Streptomyces sp. NPDC006235 | reverse complement strand
CAACGGCTCGATCACCGCCCACGACTCATCGGTCAGCTCATGACGACGCACCACGCACAGACCAACGCGCCAACCACTTTGCGGACACGGCCTAGCGGGCCATCTCCTCCTTCAGTGCCGCGACGAACGCGTCCACGTCCTCCTCGGTCGTGTCGAAGGCGCACATCCAGCGGACGTCGCCCGCGGCCTCGTCCCAGAAGTAGAAGCGGAACCGCTTCTGGAGGCGCTCGGTCACGTCGTGCGGGAGGCGGGCGAACACCGCGTTGGCCTGCACCGGGTGGAGGATCTCCACGCCGTGCACGGCGCGTACGCCCTCGGCGAGGCGCTGGGCCATCTCGTTGGAGTGACGGGCGTTGCGCAGCCACAGGTCCCGGGCGAGCAGGGCCTCCAGCTGCACCGACACGAAGCGCATCTTGGAGGCGAGCTGCATGGACAGCTTGCGCAGGTGCTTCATGTGACTGACGGCGTCCTGGTTCAGGACCACGACGGCCTCGCCGAACAGGGCGCCGTTCTTCGTGCCGCCCAGGGAGAGGAGGTCGACGCCGGCGGCGTTGGTGAGCGTGCGCATCGGGACGTCCAGGGTGGCCGCGGCGTTGGCCAGCCGGGAGCCGTCCAGGTGCACCTTCATGCCGTGCGCGTGGGCGTGCTCGCAGATGGCGCGTATCTCGTCCGGCGTGTAGACCGTGCCCAGCTCGGTGGCCTGGGCGATGGAGACGACCTGGGGCATCGCCCGGTGCTCGTCGTCCCAGCCGTACGCCTGCCGGTCGATCAGCTCGGGGGTGAGCTTGCCGTCGGGCGTGGGCACGGTGAGCAGCTTCAGGCCGCCGACCCGCTCGGGCGCCCCGCACTCGTCGACGTTGATGTGCGCGCTCTCGGCGCAGATCACCGCACCCCAGCGGTCGGTGACCGCCTGGAGGGCGACGACGTTGGCGCCGGTGCCGTTGAAGACCGGGAACGCCTCGGCCGTGGGCCCGAAGTGGCTGCGGACCAGGTGCTGCAGGTTCTCGGTGTACGCGTCCTCGCCGTAGGAGACCTGGTGCCCGCCGTTGGCCAGGGCCAGGGCGGCGAGCACCTCCGGGTGGGCGCCGGCGTAGTTGTCGCTGGCGAAACCGCGGACCTCGGGGTCGTGGTGGCGACGGGCGTCGGTCTTCGGCGGGTTCACGGCTTCTCGGTGAGCCACAGACGGTTTCCGTTCACTTCGGCGGCGGGCTTCTCCCAGACCCCGGTGATGGCCTCGGCCAGGTCCTTGACGTCGGTGAAGCCCGCGAACTTCGCGTTGGGGCGGTCGGCACGCATGGCGTCGTGCACCAGTGCCTTCACCACCAGGATCGTAGCCGCCGAGGTCGGGCCCTCGGGGCCGCCGGCCTTGCGGAAGTAGTCGGCCATGGCCAGCGTCCACGCCTCGGCCGCCGCCTTGCCCGCGGCGTACGCGGCGTTGCCCGCGGTGGGCTTGCTGGCGCCCGCCGCGCTGATCAGCACGTACCGGCCTCGGTCGCTGCGCTGGAGCGCCTCGTGGAAGGCGAGGGACGTGTGCTGCACGGTGCGCACGAGCAGCATCTCCAGGAAGTCCCAGTCGTCGAGGCTGGTCCGGGTGAAGGTCTCGCTGCCGCGCCAGCCGCCGACGAGGTGGACCAGTCCGTCGACGTGGCCGAAGTCCTTCTCGATGCGGGCGGCCCAGTCGCGGGTGGCCCGCAGGTCGAGCAGGTCGACCGTGTCACCGGTGACGGTGGCGCCGCCGGTGGCGTAGCTGGCCGCGTCCACCGCCTCCGCCAGCCGCTCCGGGTCGTTGTCCGAGCCGATGACGGTGGCCCCCGCCTCGGCCAGCCTGAGCAGCGCGGCCCGCCCGGCGGGTCCTCCCGCTCCGGCCACCGCGATCACCGCGCCGCTGAGCGCCCCGTTCCCCGCCATGGTCTTCGCCTCCTGAGCCGTGTTCTCGCTTCGCCGATCGCTCACGCGGCGATCCGCTCGGCGCCGTCCGCCGTGATGCCCTTGGTGGAGGCGATCACGTTCTTGAGCTTCTTGGACAGTGCCTCATAGAACATGCTCAGCGGAAACTCGTCCGGAAGCACGTCATCGACGAGTTTGCGCGGCGGCTGCGTCAGATCCAGGGCGTCCGGGCCCTTGGCCCACTTCGACCCCGGGTGCGGGGCGAGGTAGGTGGAGACGAGCTCGTACCCGGCGAACCAGTGGACGATCTTGGGTCGGTCGATGCCGTCGCGGTACAGCTGCTCGATCTCGGCGCACAGCTGGTTGGTGACCTGCGGGGCGCGCTCCCAGTCGATGGAGAGCTTGTTGTCCCGCCAGCGGACGACGTCGTGCTTGTGCAGGTAGGCGAAGAGGAGCTGGCCGCCGAGGCCGTCGTAGTTGCGCACGCGCTCGCCGGTGACCGGGAAGCGGAACATACGGTCGAAGAGCACCGCCACCTGCACGTCACGCGCCTGCGGCACGCCGTCCTGGGCGAGCTTCACGGCCTCCCTGAAGGCGGTGAGGTCGCAGCGCAGCTCCTCCAGACCGTACATCCAGAACGGCTGGCGCTGCTTGATCATGAACGGGTCGAAGGGCAGGTCGCCGTGGCTGTGGGTGCGGTCGTGGACCATGTCCCACAGGACGAACGCCTCCTCGCAGCGCTTCTGGTCGTGGACCATCGCGGCGACGTCCTCGGGCAGCTCCAGGCCGAGGATCTCGACGGCGGCGTCGGTGACCCGGCGGAAGCGGGCGGCCTCGCGGTCGCAGAAGATGCCGCCCCAGCTGAACCGCTCGGGGGCCTCGCGCACGGCGATGGTCTCGGGGAAGAGCACGGCGGAGTTGGTGTCGTAGCCCGCCGTGAAGTCCTCGAACTTGATGCCGCAGAACAGCGGGTTGTCGTAGCGGGTGCGCTCCAGTTCGGCCAGCCAGTCCGGCCAGACCATGCGCAGCACGACCGCTTCGAGGTTGCGGTCGGGGTTGCCGTTCTGCGTGTACATCGGGAAGACGACCAGGTGCTGGAGGCCGTCCGCGCGGTTGGCGGCGGGCTGGAAGGCCAGCAGCGAGTCGAGGAAGTCGGGCACCTGGAAGCCGCCGTCGGCCCACCGGGTCAGGTCCTTGGCCAGGGCCTCGTGGTAGGCGCGGTCGTGCGGGAGCAGCGGGGAGAGCTCCAGGACCGCGTCCGTGACCTGGCGGACGGCGAGCTCGGCGTCGGCCGGGTCGGGCGCGCCCTCGGCGTCGAAGTCGATCGACCCGTCCTTGGACTGCCATGGCCGGATCCGCTCCACGGCATCCTTGAGCACGGGCCATGCCGGGTGCTCCACCACCCGGGCCACGGGAGGAACCCGCTCCTCCGAACCCACCTGCACAAGAATTTCCGTCATGTCACACCTTCCACGGGAGAATCTCGCGTACGCAGACCGTATACATACGAGGTTCCTCCCAGCAAGGGCCGCCTCGGGAAAATATCCTGCCTCACCCGGCCCTTCACCGCACTTTTTCCTGCCGGTCACCTTCCTGCCCGTACGCACGCCGACCATGCCCTCGCCCTCTCCACAGGGCGGGTGCAGGCGATACGGTCAGGTGGGCCGTCAGGCCCCCAGTGCCGCCCTGTCGACGGAAGAGAGTCGCGTCTTGAACTTCCTCACCATCGGTCACCGCGGAGTCATGGGTGTGGAACCCGAGAACACCCTCCGGTCCTTCGTCGCCGCGCAAGAGGCCGGTCTCGACGCCATCGAACTCGATCTGCATCTGAGCAAGGACGGCGCGCTCGTCGTCATGCACGACACGGACGTGGACCGCACGACCGACGGCACCGGGCCGATCGCCGAGAAGACCCTCGCCGAACTGCGGGCCCTGGACGCGGGCCGGGGCGAGCGGGTGCCGGTCTTCGAGGAGGTCCTGGACGCCGTGCGGACGCCGCTCCAGGCGGAGATCAAGGACGCCCAGGCGGCGCGGGCGCTGGCCGAGGTGATGAACCGGCGCGGGCTGGCCGGCCGGGTGGAGGTGTCCTCGTTCCACGACGAGGCGATCGCCGAGATCAAGCCACTGGTGCCGGGTGTGCGCACGGCGCTGATCGCCAGCCGCTACACCACCGACATCGTGGACCGCGCTGTCGCGGCCGGTGCCGAGACCGTCTGCCTCAACATCCGGCGGCTCACCCTGGAGATCGTGGAGCGGGCCCGCAAGGCCGACCTGAGGATCATCGGCTGGGTGGTGAACACGCAGGACCATCTGCGTCTCGTCCGCGCCTTCGGTCTGGACGGCGCGACCACCGACCACCCGGACATCAAGCGCACGGGCCGCTTCACGGCGTAGAACCGGTCCCCATTGGTCAGGCGAGCTCCTTGACCAGCAGCTCGAACTGCAGGTCGTCGCGCTGCGGGACGCCGAAGCGTTCGTCGCCGTACGGGAACGGGGTCATCCGTCCCGTACGGCGGTAGCCGCGCCGCTCGTACCAGGCGATGAGGTCGTCCCGCACGGAGATCACGGTCATGTGCATCTCCGTCGCGCCCCACGTCTCACGGGCCAGCCGCTCCGCCTCCGCGAGGATCACCTTGCCGAGGCCCGCGCCCTGGAGCCGCGGGCTGACCGCGAACATGCCGAAGTAGGCGTGGTCTCCCCGGTGCTCCAGCTGGCAGCAGGCGACGATCCGCCCCTCCTGCTCCACCGTCAGCAGCCGGCCGTCGGGCGACTTGATGACGGCCAGCACCCCTTCCGGGTCGGTCCGCTGCCCCTGGAGGATGTCCGCCTCGGTGGTCCACCCGGCCCGGCTCGCGTCGCCCCGGTACGCCGACTCGATCAGCGCGACCAGTTCGTCCACGTCGGCGTCCGTGGCATCGCGGAAGGTCAGTCCGGTGGCGGCGGTGTCCATGGGCGTGGGTCTCCGTTTCGTGGGGCGCGCGGGCAGGGATGAGCGTAACTTCGCCACTAGGCTCCGGTGCATGGTGCATGTACTCAGCAGCCGGATTCTGCTCCGTCCCACCGACCCCGAGCGCTCCCGTGCCTTCTACGGTGAGCAGCTCGGGCTCGCCGTGTACCGGGAGTTCGGTACGGGGCCGAAGCGCGGGACCGTCTACTTCCTCGGCGGGGGCTTCCTGGAGGTCTCGGGCCGGTCCGAGACCCCGCCCCTGCCGGCCACGCGGCTGTGGCTCCAGGTCGCCGACGCGGCGGCGGCGCAGGACGAGCTACGGGCGAAGGGCGTGGAGATCGTCCGGCCGCCGGTGAAGGAGCCCTGGGGGCTGGTCGAGATGTGGATCGCCGATCCGGACGGGACGCCGATCGTGCTGGTGGAGGTCCCGGCGGACCATCCGATGCGCTACCGGCCGGGCATCTGAGGTCACCCGGGGCGGTGCTCCCAGCCCCGGTCGGTCCGGGTCAGTTCCCGAAACCCCGCGTGAGTCAGGTGCCCGAGCATGGTGCTGTCGGCGGCGGATTCGTAGGCGACGAGCCGGTCCACCCCGCACAGCCGGAGCCAGTCGGCGGCCTGGGCCAGCAGCCAGTGCTCCAGTCCGGTGCCGTGCTGCGCCGGGTCGATGTGCAGGTTGCCGATATCGGCCAGACCGGCGGCCCGAGCATGGCGTTCCGGGCGGGCCAGGGCCGTGTCGATCTCGACGAACCCGAGGGCGCCGGTGCCGGAACGGGCCGTGAAGCGGGTGCCGCACTCCCCCAGCGTGCGCTCGACCGTGACACCCGGCCGGGGCTCGGGCTCCGGCAGGTCGGCCACCCGGGCGATCAGCATGACCTCGGTGTCCCCGGCGTGCCGGAAGCCCGCGCGTTCGTAGACGGCCCGGATGTGCGGCCAGTTGCGGGGCAGGCCGTAGACGAGGGGGGCGGGCAGCGCGCCGTCGGCGTACCGGGCGCGGGCGTTCCAGCGGGCGAACTGGGCCACGCACGCCCGCATCAGCAGGTCCGCGGCTTGGTCGGCGTCCGGCCAGAAGGATGCCGCCGGACGGCACACGAACCAGTTGATCTCGGCGGCGTCCCGGTAGGTCTCTCCGACCTCGGCGTCGGCGCGGTAGCGCAGCAGATGGGCCGCGGCGACGACGTACTCGCGCTGCTCGGCGACGAGCGTCGTCCGTTCGGCGACCCACGGGTCGGTGATGAACTCGCCGGGCTGCCGCTCCAGGTCGCTGAGGACGGTGTTGACCGAGACCGAGACTCCGGGGACGACGGCCGCCACGTGCATGTTGACCAGGTCGGTGAGCTGGTCGCGGTCGGCGCGGCGGAAGGGGCGCACCTCGAGCGCGGGCATGGGAAACCTCCGGGCAGGGTGAAGGAGCGGGAGGCCGCCACGCGGTGCGGTACGGGGACGAGGGTATGCCGGGGCCGGTGCGGCACACCAGTGGGTTTCCCCGGATGGCAGGCAGAGCGGGCTGCGGCTTAGCGTGCTGGAGAGGCTCATGCCCGGGGACCCCTGCGGAAGGAACGCCATGAAGCTCGACGCACCGGTGACCGGCGGGCCCTGCTGGACCGAGCTGGGGACCACCGATCTGGAGGCGGCCCAGCGGTTCTACACGAGGCTGTTCGGCTGGCGGCCCGAGGCGGACCCGCGTCAGGAGGCGGGCGGCTACACCGTCGCACACCTCGGGGACGCGGCCGTCGCCGCGCTCGCCCCGCTGTACCAGCCGTCGCAGCCGGTCGCCTGGAACGTGGCGTTCGCGGTGACCGACGCGGACGCCGCCGTCCGTGAGGTGACCGAGGCGGGCGGGGCGGTGCTGTTCGGCCCGACGGACGTGTTCGACGCGGGCCGGTTCGCGGTGGCCGCCGACCCGACGGGTGCCGCGTTCCAGCTGTGGCAGGCGGGCACCTTCCCGGGCGCCGGGCTGTTCAACGCGCCCGGTTCGCTGGGCTGGGCGGAGCTGTACACCCGGGATCCCGAACAGGCCGTGGCCTTCTACAGCCGGGTCTTCGGCTGGACCGTCAAGGCCGCGGAGCGGTACACCCAGTGGGGCGTCGACGGGGCGGATTTCGGCGGCATGGTGACGATGGACGACAAGTTCCCGCCGGAGGTTCCGGCGCACTGGCTGCCGTACTTCGCCGTGGCGGACGTCGACGCCACGACGGCCGTCGTCCAGAAGCTCGGCGATGTCCTGATGGTCCCCACCTCCCTGCCGGGCGGCCGGCGCATCGCGGTGCTGCGGGACCCGCAGAGGGCGATGTTCGGTGTGTACCGGGCGGGCGACGAGGGCTGAGAACGGCGTGTGACGCCGGGGCCGTGGTTTGCGTTGGAGTGCGCTCCAGCTCATAGCGTCGTGCGGACGACCTGCCCGGAGGGAAGACCGTGCGTTACACACTGTTCGGCAAGACCGGTCTGCGCGTGAGCGAGCTGAGCCTCGGCGCCATGACCATCGGCGACGACTGGGGCTGGGGCGCCGGCAAGGAGGCCAGTGCCCGGATCGTCGACGCCTACGCGGAGGCGGGCGGCAACTTCATCGACACCGCCAACAATTACACCGACGGCAGCTCGGAGCGGATCCTGGGTGAGCTGCTCCAGGGCCGGCGCGACACGTTCGTGCTGGCCAGCAAGTACACCTGCGGGATCCGCGACGGCGACGTCAACGCCGCGGGCAACCACCGCAAGAACCTGGTCCAGTCGGTGGAGGCGAGCCTTCAGCGGCTGCGCACCGACCGGCTGGACGTGCTGTGGGTGCACGCCCGGGACAACTTCACGCCCGTCGAGGAGGTCATGCGGGCGCTGGACGACCTGGTCCGCACGGGCAAGGTGCTGTACGTCGGTGTCTCGGACTGGCCGGCTTGGGAGATCGCGCAGGCCAACACGATGGCGGAGCTGCGGGGCTGGACCGCGTTCGCCGGTTCGCAACTGCGCTACAGCCTGCTGGAGCGGACGCCGGAGCGCGAACTGCTGCCCCAGGCCCGGGCGTTCGACCTGGCGGTGCTGGCCTGGGCGCCGCTCGCGGCCGGGAAGCTCACCGGCAAGTACCGCAGGGGCGAGACGGGGCGGCTGGACACCACGGGCGGGGACGTCGACTCGCGTGAGGAGGCGGTGATCAGCGCCGTCCTGGAGGTCGCCGAGCAGGGCGGCTGGAGTCCGGCCCAGGTGGCGCTCGCGTGGCTGCTGGGCCGGCCGGGCAACGTGGTGCCGATCATCGCGGCGACCAAGGAGAGCCAGCTCGCCGACAATCTGGGCAGCGTCGACGTCCGCCTCGACGCGGACGCCCTCGCCCGTCTCGACGAGGTGAGCGCGGTGCCGCTCGGCTTCCCGCACGACTTCGTCCGCGATCCGGCCATCACCCGGAACATCTACGGCGATCGCTGGCCGGCCATCGACGACCGTCGCTCCACACACCGCCGCACGGCGCACGAGGTGCTCTGACGGAATGCGCGGGCCGCGGTCGCCTCAGCTCCGCAGCGCGCCCAGGCGGCCTTCCAGCTGGGCGAGCAACTCTCCGAGCAGGGCGGCCAGTTCGCCCTGCTCGGGGGCGTCCAGGCCGGACAGGGCGGCGGTCTCGTAGGCGAGCTGGGCGGGCAGGATGCCGTCGACGAGTTCGCGTCCGGCGTCGGTGAGGCGGAGATGGGCGACACGGCGGTCGCGGGTGTCGCCCCGTCGCTCGACCAGGCCGCGTTCGGTCAGCTGCTTGAGGCGTTTGGTGACGGCGGCGCCGGAGGAGAAGGTCTCCCGGGCCAGTTCCCCGGGCGTCAGCTCGTGCCCGGTGCGGCGCAGCGCGCCGAGCAGATCGAACTCGGGACGGGTGAGACCCGCCCTGCGCAGCGGCGCGTCCTCGGCCTGCTGGAGGAGGGCGGCGCAACGGTTGATCCGCCCGATGATCTCCATCGGACCGGTGTCGAGCCCGGGATGGACGGCCTGCCACTGCCGGACGACGGCGGCGACGGTATCGCCCCGCCGCGGCGCGCCCAGGCCCCCGGCGACCGGTTCCCACCCGGCCGCCGGGGGCTCACCGACCCGTTCCCGTCCGGCTGCCGGGGGCTCACCGACCGATTCCCGCGCGGCCGCGGGGGGCTCACCGTCCAGGCCTGCTCCAGCCGCGGGGGGCTCACCGTCCATGCTCGCTCCGGCCGCCGGGGTCTCACCGGCCGGAGCCGCAGCTGTCTCACGGCCCGGATTCCCACCAGCCGCAGAGGCATCGCCGCCCTGGCCGCCTTCAGCGGCAGAAGCTCCCCTGCCCAGGGCAGAAACCTCCGGCCCCGGCCCCGGGTCCGCGGCCCCCGTCGCCGACTGGGGGCCGTCCCCCGTGCCGCCTCCGTTGGGCGATGGTCCCTCCGTCGCCGTCATGGCCGTGCGTCCTCCGTCTTCGTGTCCGTGCCCCGGTCCGGGAGCAGCCCCTGGCGTCGTGCCGTCGCGGCGAGCGTACGGTGTCCGGACTGTTCGGCGAGCACGACCCGCTCCTGGGGCAGGGCGCGCTGCCACCATTCGCCGGCCGCCGCGTCGGCGGTGGCGCGCAGATCGGCCAGGGCGACGGCGAGTGCGCGGCGCGCGGCCGCCAGGGCGGCGGGGTCGGGATGCGGCTCGGCCAGGAGGCGAGCGGCGCACTCGCGGGCCCGGTCGGCGGCGGTCAGGGCGCGTTCGACCCGGTCGCCCGCCCTCCGGTTGGTGACGGCCACGGCGGCGGCGAAGCCGACCAGGGCTCCGACGACCGTGTCCACGAGCCGCTCGGTCATCAGCTCGCCCGGCTTCTGGTACCCGGCGAACTCGGTGATGAGCAGGGCCATGGGGGTCACGCAGACGCTGCCGAGCCAGTAGTTGCGGCTGATCAGCAGCTCCGCGCCGAAGCTGAACGCGAGGCAGCACACCACGAGAGCCGCCTCGCCCAGGTGCGCGAGCGGTACGACGGCCGCGAAGACGAGCACTCCGACGACGTTGCCCACCACGCGCTGGACGGCCCGGCTCCAGGTTAGGGCGATGTTCGCCTGGTAGAGCGAGGCGGCGGTGACCAGAGCCCAGTAGGGGCGGCCGACGCCGAGGGCCAGGGAGGCGTAGCCGGCGAGCGCGCAGCCGAGCGCGGTGCGAACCGCGAGCGGGGTCAGCGGGCTGAGCCGCGCCCGGAAGCCCTGGGCCGCGTCCACACCGAGCAGTTCGTCGGCGGCCGCCCGGGGCAGCCCGGCCTGCGGGACGGGCCCGGTGCCGCGCAGTGCGTCCGCCCAAGCCCGCAGCCGGCCGGCGTCCGCCTCCGTCGGTGCGGCGAGGGCCACCTCGGCGCGCACGACCAGCCGTTCGAGCGCGCGCCGGGTACGGGACCGGGCGCTGGTGGACAGCAGGGACTGCCAGGCGGCCTGCACGGCGGTGTAGCCCGCGGCACGGGCCCGGGCCCGGCCCTCCCCGGTGCCGCTCATGTCGGCGTACGTGGCGGCGGCCTTCAGCGCGGCGGCGGTGGCGCGGCGCTCCGGGCCGTGCGGGCGGACCAGCGCGGGCGCCATGCAGACCAGCCAGGCCCAGCCGCCCGTCGCGGCGGCCAGTGCCAGGTGGCCGGGGACCTGGGCGAGGGTCTGGGGCCCGAAGAGCGAGGCGGAGCTGACGAACGTGAGGACGACATGGCCGGGCGGTCCGACCCGGGTCGCGTCGCACAGCGCCTTCTGCGCGGCGGCGAGCAGTGCGCCGACGGTGACCAGCACGACGGCGCTGCCGGTGAGTGAGGCCGCGACCAGGGAGACGGCGAGCCCGCCGAGCATGCCGAGCACCACCCACACCAGGGCCCCGGCGCGGGCGGCGTAGGGCCGGTTGTGGGCGTACAGCGCGCAGAGGGATCCGGCCATCGTGTACAGCGCCAGGTCGAGCCGGCCGAGCGCCAGCAGGGTGAGGTTGGGCGGGGCGATCGCCGCGACCACGCTCAGCGCGGGCTTGAACCAGATGTCCGAGGGACGGCCGACGCGCAGTACGCCCGCCAGCGGGAGACGCCGGGCGGGCGGGGAAGCGGAGGTCGCACTGCGCAGGGGACTCATGAGACACAAGGTTAGCAGGTGTTTTACCTGTAAAAGATATGTCCTCACCTGCCGTGCTCCGTCGAATGCTCCCCGTATACCTCCTTGCGCTCGCGTGCGCGCCGCACGGCCCGGGCATCGATGGACCGACTGCCGAGCTGACCGACCGTCGAGCGGGGAGGACGCGTGCACGGAACGGCTACGTCCGGCTGGCTGCTGGTGGCGCTCTGCGCGGTGACCGGCGCCTACTGCCTGGTGCGGATGCGCAGTGGCGCCGGGGAGGAGCGCGGCGCCGCGGGCGGTGAGGCGCTGATGGGTTTCGGGATGGCCGCGATGGCCGTGCCGGCGGCGGTGTTCACTCCGCCGCCGTGGGCCTGGCCCGCCTACGCGGTGCTGTTCGGGGCGGCCGCGGTCCCCGCGCTGTGGGCGGCGCGGACGGGTGCGCACCACCTCCACCACCTGGTGGGGGCCGGGGCCATGGTCTACATGTCCGTCGTCATGGCGGGCGCTCCCGCGCACGGGCAGGCAGGATCGGGGGTCCCGTTCCTGACGGGTGCGCTGCTGCTCTACTTCGCCGGATACGTGCTGGTGACCGGCGTCCGGCTGGTGCCGGTGCCCGCCATGGCGGGCGGTGGGGCCGGGGGCGGCGGGTCCGCCGGGTGGGGGGACCGGCCGGAGCTGGCGCGGGCCTGCAGGCTGTCCATGGGGATCGCGATGGTGGCGATGCTGCTGACGCTGTGAGCAGGACCGTCCCGGCCCGCCGTACGGATCCGTTGTCTGCGTCACTTCGGCGCCACAAGTCGTATCCCTGGGCGGCGCATCGCTCATAGGCTGCGCCTCATGATGCTCCCCGCGGCACTGTTGCTGCTCGGCGCCCTGATCGCAGTGGTCGCCCCCCGGCTGCTCGCCCGGGCGGACTGGCCCGATCGTGAGCCGGTCGTGGCGCTGTGGGTGTGGCAGTGCGTGGTGGCGGCCGTGCTCGTGTGCTGTGCGCTGTCGATGACACTCAGCGCGGCAGCCGCCTGGCAGGCGGTCGGCGGGCCCGTCTTCGCGACGGCGCCGGGCCCGGTCGTCGAGGCCTACGCCCTCGGTACGGCGGGCCCCTGGGCGGCGGCCACCGCCGTGGCGCTGGCCGGCGGCGGGCTGTGGAGCGCGGCGATGCTGGTCCGCGAGATCGGCGGGGCACGCGCGCGGGGCCGCCGCCGACGGGCCGATCTGCTGGTCAGGGCGCCGCTGCTGCCGGGAGAGGTGGCCGTGTCGGGCCGGCTCGTCGTCCTGGAGAGCGAGCAGCCCGACGCCTGGTGGCAGCCCGGCGCTCCGCCGCAACTGGTCGTCACCACGGCCGCGTTGCGGCGGCTGAAGGGCAGGCAGCTGGACGCCGTGCTCGCCCATGAGCAGGGGCACGCGCGGGCCCGGCACGACTGGCTGCTGAACTGCTCCTCGGCACTGGCGGGCGGCTTTCCGCAGGTACCGGTGTTCGCCGCGTTCCGCGACGAGATGCACCGCCTGGTCGAACTCGCCGCCGACGACACGGCGTCCCGCCGCTTCGGCCGCCTGACCACGGCCCTGGCCCTGGTCGAACTCAACGAGCACCGCGGCGTGTTCGGGCCCTGCCCGACGCCGCAGGCCCATGTCTCGGCGCGGGTGCACCGGTTGCTCACTCCACCGGACCGGCTGCCCCCGGCACGCCGGCTGCGGCTGACCGCGGCGGCCGCCCTGGTGCCAGTGGTGCCGGTGCTGGTGGCCTTCGTGCCGGGGCTACGGGCGCTGGGATAGCCCGGTGCGTGTTCCGGGGCGCCTGTGGCTTCGTGCCCGTCTTCGGAGATCGGAGACATGAGGCGTGCCCGTGTTCGGAGACGTGAGGGTGGCCTCCCGGTGGCCGAAGTGTGCGGTCCGCGTGTCGAAGATCGCCGCCGTACTGGATCCGGAGCCCCCGGTTCGGCGAGGATCGCATCATGCACACCCGGTCCGTCGACTCCCCGCCCCGCCCGCAGCGCCGCACCGCCGCCCGGTCGGCCGGCGTCCTGGCCCTGTGCTCCGCTGTGCTGCTGACCCTCGTCGCGGCCAGATGGAGCCCGCTGATCAGCACGGACGGAGACATCTCCGCCACCACCCACCGCTGGGCGGTCGAGGAATCCGGCATCACGCAGGTGTGCCGC
Organism: Streptomyces sp. NPDC006235; assembly: GCF_040613735.1. Classification (NCBI taxonomy): domain Bacteria; kingdom Bacillati; phylum Actinomycetota; class Actinomycetes; order Kitasatosporales; family Streptomycetaceae; genus Streptomyces; species Streptomyces sp. NPDC006235. The sequence goes on along the minus strand of NZ_JBEXSR010000055.1, from coordinate 32,750 downwards.
ATCCTCACGGACTGGGTGTGGGACCCGTGGACCATGCGGGTGCTGTGCGCGGTCGTGGTCGTGTGGCTGGTGGTGCGTTTCGCGGCGCGCTGGACGGCGGTGTGGCTGGCGCTGGCCGTCACGCTGGGCACGCTGTTCCAGCAGGCCCTGAAGGCCCTGGTGGACCGCCCCCGCCCGGTCTGGCCCGACCCCGTCGACTCGGCCCACTACTCGGCCTTCCCGTCGGGCCACGCCATGACCGCCACGGTGGTGTGCGGCCTCCTCCTGTGGCTCCTGCGCCGGCACGGTGTCGGCCGTGCCGTGTGGCGTACGGCCGTGACCGTGGCCGTCGTGTCCGTGGTCGGCGTGGGGCTGACCCGGATCTGGCTGGGCGTCCACTGGCCGACGGACGTGGTGGGCGGCTGGCTGCTGGGCGCGCTGGTGGTGGCCCTCGCGGTGTGGACGCACGAGCACCGGCAGCCGCGCGACCGCCCGGACATCGCCGCCTCGTAGGATCGCCCCATGACGGCTGTGCTGTTCGACTTCTCCGGAACGCTGTTCCGTGTCGAGTCCACCGACTCCTGGCTGCGCGGCGTCGTGGCCGACGCCGGAGTCCCCTTCACCGAGCCGGAGTTGGCCGCCGCCGCGCGTGCGCTGGAGGCGGTGGGGGCGCTGCCCGGCGGCGGCGATCCCGCACGCGTGCCGGCTGAACTCGCCGACACGTGGCTGATCCGGGACCGCAGCGCCGCACTGCACCGGGCCGCCTACACCGGCCTGTCCCGCCAGGTCACGCTGCCCGACCCCGCGTTGCACGACGCGCTGTACGACCGCCACATGTCTCCGGCGGCATGGACCCCGTACCCGGACGCCGTCGAGGTGCTGGGCACGCTGCGGGAGCGGGGCATCCCCGTCGGGGTGGTCAGCAACATCGGCTGGGATCTGCGCCCGGTGTTCCGCGAGCACGGCCTGGACCGCTACGTCGACGCGTACGTCCTGTCGTACGAGCACGGCATCCAGAAGCCCGATCCGCAGCTGTTCGTCACCGCCTGCGAGGCGCTCGGCGCCGATCCGCGCCGGACGCTCATGGTCGGCGACGACCGCAGGGCGGACGGCGGGGCCACCGCCCTGGGATGCGGGGTGCACTTCGTGGACCACCTGCCGGTGACCGACCGGCCGGACGGGCTGCGGCCGGTCCTGGACCTGGTCGGCTGAGGCCACCGACCAGGTCACCTGGCCGTCTGCTCGCCCGCCTCGGACGATCCCCCGTGTCGCCCGAGGCAGACGGCATCGCCGGCCCGGACCGCTCGGGTCCTGGCCGGACGCCTCTGAGTATAGTTGGCTGGCAGCCAGTCAACGCAGGAGTTACAGCATGTCCCCGCGCAGCGCCTCGGTCAATGAAGAGTTGCGGAGGCGTTCGAAGGAGCGGCTTCTGCAGGCGGCGGTCGAGCTGGTCGGCGAGCGTGGCTTCGAGGCCACGACGCTCGGCGACATCGCCGACCGGGCGGGCTCGGCCCGTGGTCTGGTCTCGTACTACTTCCCCGGCAAGCGCCAGCTCGTGCAGTCCGCCGTGCACCGTCTGATGCACCGCACGCTGGAGGAGGCGCTGGAGCGCGAGCCGCGCACCGAGGACGGCCGGGAGCGGATGGCGCGGGCCATCGACGCGATCCTGGGGCTGGCCAGGGACCGGCCCGTGCTGATGCGCCAGCACATGGCCGGGCTGTTGCAGGCCGAGGGCTTCGTGCCCTGTCCGGAGCAGCGGCGCCTGGCCGAGCTGCTGCGGGACACCGTCGCCCGGCACGGGTCGCGGGACGTCGACAGCGACTACCCGATGCTGCGGGCCCTGCTGATGGGCGCCGTGTACGCCGCCCTGGTGCCGGGGGTGCCGATGCCGGTCCCGGTACTGCGGGCGGAGTTGTTCAAGCGCTACCGGCTCGACTGGGAGCTGGGCCTCCCGCCGGAGGCCAAGGCCTCCGGCGGGAGGAGCGACAGGGATCTGTCGCGGTTCTTCGCGACCGGGGACGCACCGGAGTGCGGCCCGGGGGGTCAGTCGAAGTAGTCCGGCTGGGTCTGCACGTTGAGCTCACGCAGGTGGACCCACCGTGCCGGGTCCGTACGCCGGTCCTTGATCTTCAGGACGTCGAAGCCCTTGGTGATCTCGTTCGAGTAGATGTAGCCGTTGTAGTAGTACGCCGACCACGAGCCGCCGAAGGTGAGCTGGTCGGTGCCCAGCGGCCCGCGCTCGAAGTAAGCGATCTCCCTGGGCTTCGACGAGTCGGTGAACTCCCAGACGGAGACACCGCCCTGGTACCAGGCCTGGACCATCAGGTCCTTGCCCTTCACCGGGATCAGCGAGCCGTTGTGGGCGACACAGTTCTCGGTGTCCGCCTGGTGGCGGGGGATCTTGAAGTAGCTGCGGAAGACGAGCTTGCGCTGGTCGCCCTTGCCGACGATGTCGTAGATGCCGTCGGCGCCGCGGTTCGGGCCGGTCGCCTCGTTGCAGGTGGCCCCGCTGCCGCCGCCCAGCTCGTCGGTGAACACGACCTTGTTCGCCTTCTGGTTGAAGGTCGCCGAGTGCCAGAACGCGAAGTTGACGTTGTCCTGCACCCGGTCGATGACCTTGGGGTGCTCCGGGTCCTTGACGGAGAACAGGATGCCGTCCCCCATGCAGGCGCCCGCGGCCAGGTCCTTCGACGGCAGCACCGTGATGTCGTGACAGCCGGTCGTCTTGGACACGCCCGGGTTGGTGGGTCCGCCCGGGTTGCCGCCGCCGTCCGGGCCCTCACCGGGGAACAGCACCGGGAAGCCCACGACCGCCGCCTTCTCGGGAGCGTTGCGCGGCACCTTGATGACGGAGATGCCGTCGTGCGGCGGCTGGCAGTCCGGGTACGTGGCGTTCGGCGAGTACGAGGAGACGTACACGTAGACGTTCCGCCGCTCCGGCACCAGCGTGTGGGTGTGCGAGCCGCAGGCGGTCTCGACGGCGGCGACGTACCTCGGGTTCCGCTTGTCGCTGATGTCGAAGACCTTCATGCCCTCCCACGAGGACTTCTCGGTCGCCGGCTGCGTCGTGCTGTTGCAACTGCTGTCGCTGCGCGAGGAGTCGGTGGACAGGAACAGCAGGTTGCCGGAGACGGAGATGTCGTTCTGCGAGCCCGGGCACAGCACCTGGGCGACCGTCTTCGGTGCCCTGGGGTTGCTGATGTCGAAGATGCGGAAGCCGTCGTAGTTGCCGGCGAAGGCGTACCTGCCCTGGAAGGCCAGGTCCGAGTTGGTGCCGGGCAGCACGTCCTTGGGGATGTTGGCGACGTGCTCGATGTTGGCGGAGTGGACGATCTCGTCCTGGCCGGGTATCTCGCCGCTTTCGATGGCCTCGCGCGCCTCGGCCTGCGCGCTCTTGGAGACCCCCTTCGGCGCGACCGGAGTGTCCCCGGGATCGGGGACCGCACCGGCCGGCGCGGCCGTGAGAAGCGCGGCCAGCAGTCCGCCGGCTGCTGCGGCAACTCCCAGTCGTCTGCGCCGCGTTCTGCGGTAGTTCAACAGGATCACTGTTTTCCTCCCTGGTTCCGTTCACTGCGGAACGGTTCACGCACCACGCAGTATCGTCTTCGCCATGCTCATACCAACAGGGGGCAACGGAATCGCAATGAAGATTCTCGATCAGTGAGCCGCGAAAGCGTGCTAGGACGGTCGTAACACTCACAAGGTGTCTTCCAACACGCCTGCCACAGGAGGTCGTTGTGCTCTTCCGCCGTGCGTCGTCCCGCGCGTCCGTCGTCACGACAGGGCTGGTCGCCCTGGCCGTGCTCACGGCCGGCGGCTGCGACTCCGGTCCGGACCGGAAGCCGGCCGCCGCGGACGGGCCCGCCGTGATCGCGCCGGGCGAGCCCGGCGAGCCGAACCGCACGCTGTCCGCCGAGGAGGCGGCCGACCGGCGCTCGGAGAACGACTCCCCCAACTCGGCGGACGTCTCCTACGTCCGCATGATGATCGAACACCACGCCCAGGCCCTCGTGATGACCGAACTCGCCCCGCAGCGCGCCGAGTCGGTGAAGGTGAAACGCATCGCCGCGCGGATCGCCGCTGCCCAGAAGCCGGAGATCGAGGCCATGAAGGGCTGGCTGAAGTCGCACGGCAAGCCGCTGAAGGCGGAGCGGCACGAGCACGCCGTGATGCCCGGGATGGCGACCGAAGCCCAGCTGGAGAAGCTCCGCGCGGCCGACGGAAAGGCCTTCGACCAGCTCTTCCTGACTCTGATGACGACCCATCACCAGGGTGCGATCACGATGGCCACGGACGTGAAGGGGCAGGGCAACAACATCCGGATCGAGGAGATGGCCGACGAGGTGATCGCCCAGCAGACGAGCGAGATCACGCGGATGCGGGACATGCTCTAGCGGGGTTCCGGTCCGGGTCGCCGCCCCGGTTCGGCCCCGTTCAGCGCCGTTTTGCGCCGTTCAGCACCGGGCGCGGCGCGGTGTCAGGAGGCCGGCGTCCCGGGCCTGGCCGATCAGCCTGAGGGACGTGCGGCGGCTGTGCCCGGTCGCGCTCATCACGGCGAGCACCGGATCGGCACCCTCCTGCTGGGCCGCTCGGTACTCCCGCGCCACCAGCCACCGTCCCTGTGCGCCGGGCGGCCAGGCCGGCCGGGCCCTCCGGCCCTGCCCTCCGCCGCCTTCGGGAGCCTTCCCGGCACCGGCGCCGCACGCCTCGGCCAGCGAGTCCTCGATCCAGTCGGCGAGCACCGCCAGGTCGTCGAGGGACAGCGCGGGCTGCGCGCGTACGTCCTCCACGCCGACGCATCCCCCGGCCACGACCGCCAGCGCGTGGACGTGGGCGCCGTCGGTGAAGACCAGCCGGACGTCGAACCACCGCGTGGCGTCCTCGTTCTCCCGCACCTCCCACGCGGGCCGCACGGACACCGCGCCGCCCGCCGGAGAGCGATCAGAAAGATTGAGAAAGGATGCTTCCAGCACACACTGAACGTAACCGAATGATCACATTCCCTATAGATCGGACACGCGCCCCGAGCGGAGCACTGCACCCTGTCAGCGGAGCCCGGCCGGTGCGATGCTGGAGGCAACAGCGCTCTCGTGAGATCCCTCGGGATCCCGGGTAAGGAGTTCCGCCGTGCTGCGAGTCGCCGTCGTTGGCTCCGGGCCGAGCGGGTGCTACACCGCCCAGAGCCTCGTCCAGCTGGACCCCGAGGTGCGCGTCGACGTCCTGGACCGCCTGCCGTGCCCGTACGGCCTGGTCCGTTACGGCGTGGCTCCGGACCACGAGAAGATCAAGTCGCTCCAGAACAACCTGCGCACGATCCTGGAGCACGACCGGGTCCGGTTCCTCGGTGGCGTCCAGGCCGGTCCCGGCGGGGTGCCGGTCGCCCGGCTGCGGGAGCTCTACCACGCGGTGGTGTACTGCGTGGGCGCCGCCACCGACCGGCGTCTGGGCATCCCCGGGGAGGACCTGCCGGGCAGCTGGTCGGCGACGCAGTTCGTCGCCTGGTACAGCGCCCATCCGGACGCCGTGGACGCCGGGTTCCTGCGGGACGCCCGGTCGGCCGTGGTGATCGGCGTGGGGAACGTCGCCGTGGACGTCACCCGGATGCTGGCGCGCGGCCTGGCCGAGCTCAGCCCGACCGACATGCCGCAGGCGGCCCTGACGACACTGGCGGCGAGCCGGGTGACCGAGATCCACATGGTGGGCCGGCGAGGCCCGTCCCAGGCCCGCTTCACCACCAAGGAGCTGCGCGAGCTGGGCACCCTGCCGGAGACCGACGTCATCGTGGACCCGGCGGACCTGGCCCTGGATCCCGGATACGCCGACCCGTCCGCCCTGCCCGCCGCCCAGCGCCGCAACGTGGAGGTGCTGCGCGGCTGGTCCGAGACGCCGCCGAGCGGCGCCCCGCGCCGCATCCGGCCGCGCTTCTTCCTCCGCCCGGTCGAACTGCTCGCCGAGCGGGGCCACGTGGGCGCGGTGCGGTTCGAGCGGACCGTCCCGGACGGACGCGGCGGTGTGACGGGCACGGGCCGGTTCGAGGACATCGAGGCCCAGCTGGTACTGCGCTCGGTGGGCTACCGGGGGGTGCCCCTGGAGGGGCTGCCGTTCGACGCGGACAGCGGCACGGTGCCGAATCTGGCCGGACGCGTCCTGCGCGAAGGCGTCGTCGCGCCGGGCGAGTACGTGGCCGGCTGGATCAAGCGGGGCCCGACAGGCGTCATCGGCACGAACCGCCCCTGCGCGAAGGAGACGGCGACGTCTCTCCTGGAAGACGCCCCCGCGCTCGGCATCAGGGCCGTACCTGACGACCCCCTTCCGGTCCTGCGTGCCGAAGGCACCGACGCGGTCGAATGGACGGGCTGGCAAGCGATCGAGCAGGCGGAAGCGGATCTCGGCGCATCACTGGGCAGGGGTGTGGTGAAGCTCCCCGACTGGCAGTCCCTCATGACCGCCGTGCACGGCGACGTGCTCTAGGGGCGCGGGGGACTGCGCGACAAACCACGAACCACCCGCGGAAAACGACGAACGAGTACTAGTTACCCACCAAGACGGACGACTTGCCGCGCCGCCGCATCGAGCACCGCATCCAACAACCCCGGAAACAGCTCATCCAGATCCCCCCGCCGCAGCCCGTTCATCTTGGCGGTCCCCCGATACACCTGCCGAATCACCCCGCTCTCCCGCAACACCCGGAAGTGATGCGTGGTCGTGGACTTCGTGACCGGCAGGTCGAAGTGCGAACAGGACAACTCCCCGCTGGCCCCGGCAAGCTCCCGCACGATCCGCAACCGCATCGGGTCGGAGAGCGCATGCAGCACCCCCTCCAGCCGGATCTCGTCACGCACGGGATGCGGCAGGTCGCGACTGCTGACGGCGGGAGAGGTCACGGCGGCTCCACTTTCCTTCGGGGATCCCATAGTACGAGAACCCTCGTAGTTTGACATCCACCGTACTACGATGCCTATCGTACGAGCCGACATCGGCCCCGTGACGAATGGAGTCCGCCGTGACCTCGCTCTTCGAGCCCTACACCCTGCGCGATGTGACGATCCCGAACCGCGTGTGGATGCCCCCGATGTGCCAGTACTCGGCCGCACCGGAGGGCCCGGAGACCGGCGTCCCCCACGACTGGCACTTCGCGCACTACGCCGCCCGCGCCACCGGCGGCACGGGCCTGATCATCGTCGAGGCCACCGCGGTGTCCCCCGAGGGCCGCATCTCGCCGTACGACCTCGGCATCTGGAACGACACGCAGGTCGAGGCGTTCCGACGCATCACCCGCTTCCTCACCGAGCAGGGCACGGTGCCGGCGATCCAGCTGGCCCACGCGGGCCGCAAGGCGTCGACCGACCGCACCTGGAAGGGCGGTGCCCCGGTCGGCCCGGACGCCCACGGCTGGGGCTCCGTCGCACCGAGCCCGCTCGCCTTCGACGACCGGCACCCGGTCCCGGCCGAGCTGACCGTCGACCAGATCAAGGACGTGGTCGGACAGTTCGCGGCCGCGGCCCGCCGCGCGCTCGCCGCCGGTTTCGAGATCGCCGAGATCCACGGCGCCCACGGCTACCTGATCAACGAGTTCCTCTCCCCGCACTCCAACCACCGCACCGACGCCTACGGCGGCTCGTACGAGAACCGCACCCGCTTCGCGCTGGAAGTCGTGGACGCCGTACGGGAGGTGTGGCCGCAGGACAAGCCGCTGTTCTTCCGGATCTCGGCGACCGAATGGCTCGACGAGGGCGGCTGGAGCGCGGACGACACCGTCCGCTTCGCCGCCGACCTGCGCGCCCACGGCGTCGACCTGCTGGACGTCTCCTCCGGTGGCAACGCCTCCGGCGTGCGCATCCCCACCGGCCCGGCCTACCAGGTGCCGTTCGCCGCCCGCGTGAAGCAGGAGACGACGCTGCCGGTGGCCGCGGTGGGGCTGATCACCGAGGTCGAGCAGGCCGAGAAGATCCTCGCCAACGGCGAGGCCGACGCGGTCCTGCTGGGTCGCGAGCTGTTGCGCAACCCTTCGTGGGCGCGGCTCGCGGCGCGGGAACTCGGCGCCGAGGTGCGGGTGCCGGACCAGTACCACCGGTCGGTCTGAGCCGGCACCCGCACCCCGGGGCACTCCGCTCGCGTCAACCGGTCGCGCACGCCGTCCCGTTGAGGGTGAACGCGGCCGGGGCGGCACTGTTGCCGCTGTGACCTGCCTGGTAGCCGATGCTCACGCTCGCGCCCGGCGCGATGGTGCCGTTGTAGGACACGTTGGTCGCGGTCACCGACCCGGACGAGGGCGCGTAGGCGGCGCCCCAGCCGCCCGTGACCGTCTGACCGGCCGGGAGCGTGAAGCCGAGCTTCCAGCCGTCGACCGTCGTCGTGCCGGTGTTGGTGATGGTCACGGAGGCGGTCAGGCCGGTGTTCCAGGCGTTCACCGCGGCCGTCACCTTGCAGGCGCCGGGCTGGGGCTGGGGAGCCGGCCCCGCCTTGTCGAGGCCGAAGAAGGTGAGCACGCGGGAGGCCATGCCGTGGGCGTACAGGTTGTGGCCGACGCCCTGCAGGCTGATGGCCTCCACGGGCGCCCGGTCACCCGTGCCGCCGTAGCGCGTGCGGGTCCAGCCGGACTGGGGCGTGTCGGTGGCGGCCGGCGTCTGGCTCACGCCCTGGACGTTCGTCCACTGTTTGATCTGCTCCCCGAAGTTGGGGTAGCGCAGGACGTCGTCCTCGGTGCCGTGCCAGATCTGCATGCGCGGACGGGGGCCGCTGTACCCGGGGTACGCGTTCCGGACGAGGTCGCCCCACTCCTTGGGCGTGTGGGTGAGCGTGCCGCCCGAGCAGTTGCTGTTCCACTCGGAGCCGTCGGTGATGGCGAAGCAGGCGAACGGCACGCCGGAGAAGGCGGCGCCCGCCGCGAACACGTCGGGGTAGTCGCCGAGCAGGACGTTCGTCATCATCGCGCCGGAAGAGATGCCGGTGGCGAACACCCGGCCGCTGTCGGCGTCATAGGTGCGGGTGACCCAGTCGATCATCGACTTGATGCCGACCGGGTCGCTGCCGCCGCCGCGGCGCAGTGCCTGGGGTGAGGAGACGTCGAAGCACTTGCTGCTGCGCGTGACGGACGGGTAGAGCACGATGAAGCCGTACTGGTCGGCCAGGGTGTCGTACTCGGTGCCGTTGTACATGTCCGGTCCCGAGCCGGTGCACCAGTGCACGGCGACCACGACCGCCGGGTTCGGCGTGACGCTCTCCGGCACGTACAGGTACATCCGCAGATTGCTGGGATTCGCGCCGAAGTCCGTGACCTCGGTGAGGGTCGCGGTGGGTACGGCCTTCGCACCGGCGGCCTCTCGGGCGGGCTCGCGGGCGGCGGCCGCGGGTGCGGTGAGCGCGGTGGCCGCGAGCAACGGCAGCAGCGCGGCGAGGAACGCGAGGAGCGTCGACCGCAGCGGTCTCCTCGTCGCGGGGTGGGGGGTGGCAGGCACGTCCGGGTCCCTTCGGTTGTGAAGCGCGGCTCGCAGGACGTCGTGCGGCGGTTCAGAGCAGTGCCCGATCGGCATGGTGGCATGGACATGGCTCTCATGGAAGCGCTCCCACACCGCTCCCCCCACCACCTCCGCTCCGACCAGGTCCGGCCGAACGTGTTCTGCGCGAGGCGTTGACTAGAAAGCGCTTGCCCCCTACGTTCCGTTCAGCAGTGTGACCCGGAAGCGCCTCCGCCAAGGCGCCCGCCGGGGCCTGCCCGGCCCAGGGAAGTGCACCCCTGAGGCATGGCTGGACCCCCGGACCGGCTGCACGCAGCGCGCGCGGTGAGCAACATGGCGAACGTCATTCATGTACATGACCGACCTGGCACCATGAAGGCACCACGAAGGGACGCACCCCACATGCGTACTCATCCCCCACGTCCACGTGTCCGCAGATCCCCCCTGGCGCTCGCCGCCGCATCCGCACTGGCGACCGTGGCGGTCCTGGCCGTTCCCCAGCCGGCCGGGGCCGCCGAGAGCTCGCCGGTCGGGTTCGGCGCGGGGACGACCGGCGGCGGCAGCGCCTCGGCGGTCACCGTCTCCACACTGAGCGCCTTCAAGTCGGCCGTGACCGGCAACTCGGCCAAGGTCGTGCGGGTCAACGGCCTGATCTCGCTCAGTGGTCAGGTCGACGTCGGGTCCAACACGACCGTCCTGGGCGTGGGTTCGGCCTCCGGGTTCACCGGCGGCGGACTCCGGCTGAAGAAGGTCTCGAACGTCGTCATCCGCAACCTCAACATCAGCAAGCCGCTGGCGCCCGCCGACGGCATCACGGTCGAGGCGTCGAGCAAGGTCTGGATCGACCACAACTCCTTCTCGGCCGACCGCGATCACGACAAGGACCACTACGACGGCCTGCTGGACGTCAACCACGGCGCGGACAACGTCACGGTGTCCTGGAACACCTTCAAGAACCACTTCAAGGGCTCGCTCGTCGGCCACAGCGACAACAACGCGAGCGAGGACACCGGCCGGCTGAAGGTGACGTACCACCACAACCACTTCGCCAACGTGTACTCGCGCATCCCCAGCCTGCGCTTCGGCACCGGGCACTTCTACAACAACTACGTCGAGGGCGCCGACACCGCCTGCCACTCGCGCATGGGCGCCCAGATGCTGGTCGAGAACAACGTCTTCCGCTCGACGAAGGTCGCGGTCACCACGAACCGCAGCAGCGACGTCGACGGATACGCCAACCTGCGCGGCAACGACCTCGGTGGAGCCGCCACCGAGATCTCGCGGGTCGGCAGCTTCACCAGCCCGCCGTACGCCTACACGGCGGAGCCGGCCTCGTCCGTCGTCGCCTCGGTGACGTCGGGTGCGGGCGCCGGAAAGCTCTGACACCCCGTCCGCTCGGACACCCCCGAACGCTCCAGACGACAGAAGGAATCGGGACATGACTTCTGCGACACGTCCGCGCGCCCGCAGGCGCGCGCTGACCGGCGCGCTGGCCGCCCTCGGGCTGTCGGTTGGCATGATCATGACCATCCAGGCGCCGACGGCGAACGCCGCCACCTGGCCGACCCCCAACGGCAGCCAGGGGACCTCCTCCACCATCTCCGTGTCCGGCACCAAGGACTACGGGATGAAGCGGTTCTACGGCACCGGAAGCCTGGCCGGTGACGGCCAGGAGGAGGGCCAGGACCCGATCTTCAAGCTCGCGAACGGCGCGGTGCTGAAGAACGTCATCCTCGGCGCCCCCGCGGCCGACGGCATCCACTGCGAGGGCAGCTGCACGCTCCAGAACGTCTGGTGGGAGGACGTCGGCGAGGACGCCGCCACCTTCCGCGGCGGCAACGGCGCCACCTACCAGGTGATCGGCGGCGGAGCGAAGAAGGCGGCGGACAAGGTCTTCCAGCACAACGGCGGCGGCACGCTGACCATCTCCAACTTCGCGGTGCAGGAGTTCAAGACGCTCTACCGCTCCTGCGGCGACTGCTCCACGCAGTACACCCGCAAGGTCAACCTCAACACCATCGACGTGACCGGCACGGGCAGCACCGCCCGGCTCGCCAGCATCAACGTCAACCGCAACGACGTGGCGACGCTGCGGGGCATCACGATCCGCAACGACTCCGGCCGCAAGGTCGTCCCCTGCCAGAAGTACAACAACAACGACCCTGTCGGCTCCGGACCCGACAGCAAGAACTGCCTCTACTCCACCTCGGACATCACCTACAAGTAGCCCCTCGGGCCACCGCAACCCCCCACGGTGAAGGCGGCCGTGCGCAGCGTCCCCGGCGGGCGCCGCGCACGGCCGCTCGCGTCATGCGCCGCCCACCCGCGCGCGCACCTCCCCGACCAGCTCCCGCTGGTAATCGGTATAGGCGGCGCGCAGCCCGGCTCCCGGCCAGTCGGCCGGCAGGAGACCGGGCGGCAGGACGGGGTCGGCCAGCAGATGCCGCACGACGGCGGCGAAGGCGGTCAGGCGGTCGGCCGGGTGAGGGGCCTCGGCGATGTGGGCGAGCAGCGCACGGGCCGTGGCGGACCAGGCGTCCAGCGGCCACAGGCTCCCGGCCAGGGCGCGGGCCGGCCAGTCAGGGCGGGCCGTGTAGTGCTGGGCCACCCGGTCCAGGTCGCCGGGCAGGGCGCGGGCCAGGTTGGCGGGCCGGAGCCAGACGCCCTCGCGCAGTTCGGCGAGCCGCAGGGCGATCAGCCGGGCGCGCAGGTCGGCGCGTTCGGCGGGGCCGCGTCCCGTCGCGGTGATCACGACCATCTCCCAGTCGCCGTCCCACGCGCGCGTGCGCGGGTGCACGGCGTCGTCCTGGCGGCGCTGGCGCTCCAGCAGCCGGTCGCTGAGGCGGTAGCCGGTGTCGGTGCGCCGCAGATCGCCGGCGGCCACCATCCGGCTGAGCGCCGCCCGCAGGGTGGAGCCGCCGACGCCGAAGCCCTCCACGAGCCGCACGAGCTCCCGGACGGGCAGTTCGGGGGGATGCGTGCCGAGGAGCAGGCTCAGCACGACCGACCGCGCGGACAGCGGCCGCAGATCGAGCGCGCCGGGCCGCGCCGGGACGTTCATCGGCATGGTCACGTACTGTACGCGGCGGAATTCCGTGTTGCAGGATTGCTGCGGCCGTAGGACGAGTGCAACACTCGACGTATGGTCTCGACACTCGACGCACAGCAGGCGTACGGCGGAGTCGCCACGCACGACGTCACCAACCAGGCCCCTCCGCTCGCCCCGTACGACGCCTCCGAGGACACGGCCCTGCTGGAGGGTCTGCGGCGGGAGGGCGCCGGGTGGGCCGAGGAGGACCTGCGGAGGCTCGGCAGGCAGGCCGGCAGTGTCCAGGCGCGGGAGTGGGCCGACCTGGCCAACCGCCACGAGCCGGAGCTGCGGACGCACGACCGGTACGGCAACCGCGTCGACGAGGTCGAGTTCCATCCGAGCTGGCACCACCTGATGGGCGCCGCGATCGCCGCGGGACTGGCCGCGTCGCCCTGGGCGGACGACCGGCCCGGCGCCCATGTCGCCCGGACCGCCGGCGGACTGGTGTGGGGGCACACGGAGGCGGGGCACGGCTGCCCGACGTCGATGACCTACGCCGCCGTCCCCGCGCTGCGCAGGCAGCCGGAGCTGGCGAAGGTCTACGAACCGCTGCTGACGAGCCGGGAGTACGAGCCCGGGCTGCGGGTGCCGACGGACAAGCGCGGGCTGCTGGCGGGCATGGGGATGACCGAGAAGCAGGGCGGCTCCGACGTCCGGACGAACACCACGACGGCCACGCCCACGCTGGAACCCGGGGTGTACACCCTGCGGGGGCACAAGTGGTTCACGTCGGCGCCGATGTGCGACGTGTTCCTTGTGCTGGCGCAGGCCCCGGGCGGACTGTCCTGCTTCCTGGTGCCGCGCGTGCTGCCCGACGGCACCCGCAACACCTTCCGCATCCAGCGGCTGAAGGACAAGCTGGGCAACCGGTCCAACGCCTCCTCCGAGCCCGAGTTCGACGGGACCGTCGCCTGGCTGGTGGGGCCCGAGGGGCAGGGCGTCAAGACCATCATCGAGATGGTCAACTGCACGCGGCTGGACTGCGTGATGATGTCGGCCGCGCTGATGCGCACCTCCCTCGTCGAGGCCGGGCACCACGCGCGGCACCGCAGCGCGTTCGGCGCGCGGCTGGTGGACCAGCCGCTGATGCGCAACGTTCTGGCCGATCTCGCGCTGGAGTCCGAGGCCGCCACGACGCTCACCCTGCGGCTGGCCGGGGCGGCCGACCGGGCGATCCGCGGGGACGCCCGGGAGGCCGCGTTCCGCCGGATCGCCACCGCCGTCGGCAAGTACTGGGTGACCAAGCGGGGTCCGGCCTTCACGGCGGAGGCCCTGGAGTGCCTCGGCGGCAACGGCTACGTCGAGGACTCGGGCATGCCCCGGCACTACCGCGAGGCTCCCCTGCTGTCGATCTGGGAGGGCTCGGGGAACGTCAACGCCCTCGACGTGCTGCGGGCGCTGAGCCGCGAACCGGGCACGGCCGAGGCCCTGTTCAGCGAGTTCGCGCTCGCCCGGGGGGCGGACGCCCGGCTGGACGCGGCCGTGACGCGGCTGAGGAACCGGCTGCCCGGGGCGTCGCAGACGACGGCCCGCCGTCTCGTGGAGGACATGGCCCTGACGCTCCAGGCCTCCCTCCTCGTCCGGTACGCCCCGCCGGCGGTCGCCGACGCGTTCTGCGCGACCCGGCTCGGGGGCGACTGGGGGTACGCCTTCGGGACGCTGCCGGAAGGTGCGGACCTCGGCGCGATCGTGGAGCGAGCGCTGCCCGGCGGGAACTGAACCACAGCCAGCCAACCAGCACTCGGTTCGCGCACAGTCATCGCCCGATTCCGCTTCGTTGTCAGTGCCGTGGTGCAGACTCCCCGTCAGGTGGCACTTCGCCTGGGGAGGACAACGTGTTCAGGGGGATCGACGAGGTCGACTGGGCCTCGCTGCGGCATGCCGACGGCAGCGCGGAGGACGTGCCCGGGCTGCTCCGGGGACTGGCCTCCGCCGACCCGGCCGAGCGGGAGACGGCGCTCGACCGGATGTACGGCGCCGTGCACCACCAGGGAGACGTGTACGACTCGACGCTCGCCTGCGTTCCGTTCCTCCTCGCGCTCGCCGCCCGTGAGGAGGTGTGCGACCGGGCGGGGGTGGTGGAGCTGCTCGTCAGCATCGGTGGGGCCGGTGGGGAGGGGACCGACGGGGGCGGGGCCGGTGATCTCGCTGCGAGGGCCCGTGCCGCCCTGTGCGCGGGTGGCGAAGTGTTCGCCCGGCTGGCGGGGGACGCGGACGCCGGAGTGCGCCGGGCGGCTCCGGGGGCGCTCGTGCGGTTCCTCGACCGGCCGGCGCGTGTGCTCGCCCTGATACGGGAGCGGATCACCGTGGAGCGGGACGACCGGGTCCTGCTCGCTCTGGCCGAGGGCCTCGGCCTGTTCGCACGGCGGCAGCTGCCGGCCGGTGACACCCACGCCGCCGAGGCCGTGGACCTGCTGGCGGCGCTCAGCGGGCCGCCCTACGGGCCCGGGCTGCGGCTGGCCGCGCTCGGGCAGCTGGCGCAGTGCGCACCGGAGTCGCTTCCCACGGATCTCGTACCGACCGTGGTCCGGCTGCTCCGGGACAGGTCCGGGCAGCGCGTCCGCGGGAGACTCGCACAGGACGGCCCCGGTGTGGACACGCTCGCCGGGCGGCTGCGGCGGCTGCGGCCCTCGGACGAGGAGGGCTCCCGGCTGCTGCGGACCCTTCACGCCGCGCTCGGCGGAAGGGTGGCCGACCGGGTCGCCCTGCTGTGCGGGCAGTTGACCAGCCCTGATCCCCTGGACCGGTGCAACGCCGTGTGGATGTCGGCCGGGCTGTTCCGCGAGTGGCGTGCCGATGCGGCGGAGCCGATCGCCCTCATAGGCGCCCAACTGGGCGCCGAGGAGGGGCGGTTGCACGACGCGGCGGTCGCGGTCCTGGGGGAACTCTTCGAACTGGCCCTGCCCGCGGCGGACCATCTCCACGCCCTGGTGAACTGCCGTCCCGAGTTCCGGATACATCACCGGGAGCGGGGAGCCCCGACCCTGGGCGGCCCGCTCAAGGCGCTGGCCAGGACGGGGGACGCGCGGGCCACGCCGGTGCTGGCGGACGTGCTGGCGGGCCCGGTCGTACCGCACGACCTGGGGCTGGTGATACCCCACCTGGGCCGCGCGGCCGCGTCGCTCGCGCCGGCCCTGCGGCGACGCCTCGCCCGCCTTTCCCTCGACGGCCGCGACACGCACGAGCGGGCCGTTCCCCTCCTGGCGGCGCTCGCGGCGCTGGGCGACGCCGAGTCCGTGCCGTCGGTGCTGCGCCTGCTGCGCGGCATGCCGGACGGGCTGCGGCTGCGGTCTGCTGTCACTGGAGCGGCGGTCCGTGCGCTCGGTGCGTTCGGCGGCGCCGCGCGCGAGGCGGTACCGGATCTGCGCGGGCTGCTGGAAACCGACTGCGCCGTCGCGGCCGCGGACGCGCTGTGGTCGGTCACGGGTGAGGCGGAAGCCGTCGTGCCGGTGCTGCTCCGGAGGCTTACGGAGCCCGGGAGCGGCCGGTGTCGCCGCGCGTCTGCCACCGCTGCCACGGCTGCCGCGGACGTGCTCGGACGGCTGGGGCCGGCGGCCGCCGCGGCGCTGCCCGGGCTGCGCCGGGTGACCGGCTCCGGCGAAGCGTCGGAACGGGCCGCGGCGGCATGCGCGGTGTGGCGCATCGCCGGGGAGCCGGAGCGGGAACGGGAGGAGGAGCACATTCTTCCCGTCCTCCGCGCCGCATGGGTCGAGCACCCGCGCACCCGCACGACGATCGCCGGGTGCGTGGCGGCGCTGGGCCCCAGGGGAGCGCCCCTGCACGACCTGCTGCGAGCGGAGGTCGCGTCCCCTCGACGGCATCGGGCCGACTGCAGCGGCTACGACCGTCACGCCATCCATGAGGACGAGGGGCTGCTGCGGGTGTGCCGGGTGGCGTTGGGCCGGGAAGGGGGCGGGTAGGGCGGCGGGGACGGGCCCGGGCCACTCCACCCGGTCATCCCGTCGTGCGCCCCCACAGCGGTCCGAAGCGGGACCACTCGGCGTCCCACTGGTCCATGCGGCGGCGCTCCAGGCGGCGGCGCACGACGCGGCCACCGGCGAGCGGCGCCGTCGCCGCGCAGAAGGCCGCCACGCCACCGATCAGGGAAGCGCGTATCCGGGCCTGGGACTCCGTGACGGGCCGGTTCACCTGGCGGCCCTCGCGGTCCGTCCAGACGGTGACGGGCGAACCGGCCCGGCTGCCCTGCAGGACCCGCACCTGGCCGGAGTGCGAGGAGCCGTCCGCGGCGGTCCACCGTGCCTCCGCCCACACGTGCTCGGCACGGGAGACATCGCCGTTCTCAGGTGCCGTCCCGGGAGCCCGCTCGGCCAGCCGGGCCGCGAGGGGGCGCCACTCGACGCGCTCACGGGCCAGCCCGTCCTCGACGGACCGGCCCACCGTCAGGCCGGCGAGCACCGCGACGAACACGGTGAGCATCCACACGCCCAGCACGACCCAGGCCTCCACCCTGTCGGCGCGCCGCTTGAGCGGATTGCGCCGCCAGCGCCACAGCCACACCTTCGGACCACGTAACGCCATCGAAGGCATCCTCCTCACGAGCGCATGACCATCCCGCCGCCCTCCCCATACGGAAGAGGGCCGCTGGATGCTCACTGCACGTACTGCGGGAGGGCGCCGCGGTGGGATCGCTGCACCTTCGGGGACGGGGCGGACGGACGCCCGCACACGGCACCGACACGGCCCTGACCTGCGCCGGAGTCCGCTCCGGGGGGGGACTGTCAGTGGTGGGGTGCAGACTGGCCCGTGTCTGAGACGAGGGCGTCGACGACGACGCCGCGGAGGTGATCGGCATGACCGAGGTACTGCTCGCCGTGGGCACGCGCAAGGGCCTGTTCATCGGGCGCCGGCGGGGCGGTGGCGCCTGGCAGTTCGACGAGAGCCCCTACTTCAACGCGCAGGCCGTGTACTCGGTCGCCATCGACACCCGCACCGCGACGCCGCGGCTGCTGGCCGGCGGCGACAGCGCGCACTGGGGCCCGTCCGTGTTCCACTCCGACGACCTGGGCCGGAGCTGGACGGAACCGGCCCGGCCGGCCGTCAAGTTCCCCAAGGACACGGGGGCGTCCCTGGAGCGGGTGTGGCAGCTGCATCCGGCCGCTGCCGAGCCGGGCGTGGTGTACGCGGGCACGGAACCGGCGGCGCTGTACCGCTCGGAGGACCGCGGGGAGACCTTCGAGCTCGTCCGGCCTCTGTGGGAACACCCCACGCGGTCGAAGTGGATGCCGGGCGGCGGCGGTGAGGGCCTGCACACCGTGCTCACCGACGCGCGCGATCCCCGGGCGGTGACGGTCGCCGTCTCGACCGCCGGTGTGTTCCGCACGCTGGACGGCGGTGCGACCTGGGCGCCCTCCAACTCGGGCGTCTCCGCGGTGTTCCTGCCCGACCCGAACCCGGAGTTCGGCCAGTGTGTGCACAAGGTGACCCGGGACGCGGCGAACCCGGACCGGCTCTACCTCCAGAACCACTGGGGTGTCTACCGCAGCGACGACGCGGGCGCGCACTGGACGGACATCGGCGAGGGCCTGCCATCCACGTTCGGCTTCGCGGCGGCCGCGCATCCGCACAGAGGCGACACCGCGTACGTGTTCCCGATCACCGCCGACGCCGACCGGGTCCCGGCGGACCACCGGTGCCGGGTCTACCGGACGGCGGACGCGGGGAAGTCCTGGGAGCCGCTCTCGGCGGGGCTGCCCCAGGAGGACCACTACGGCACGGTGCTGCGCGACGCGATGTGCACGGACGACGCGGATCCGGCGGGCGTCTACTTCGGCAACCGCAACGGCGAGGTGTACGCCTCGGCGGACGACGGCGACAGCTGGCAGCAGCTCGCCTCGCATCTGCCGGACGTGCTGTGCGTGCGGGCCGCTGTCGTCGGCTGAGGGGAGGGCGGACCGGCGACCGGGCGGGGGACGAGGCGAGGGATGAGCTGAGAGCGGGCCTTGGCCACTGGTTGATCCCGGCTGCCCGTACGGCAGTAGGGTGACGCCCGTGGCACCACGACCCTTGCATGAAATCGTCGAAGCGGGCTGGGCGAAGGCCCTGGAACCGGTGGCCGAACGCGTCGCCGCCATGGGGGACTTCCTCCGTGCGGAGATCGCCGCGGGACGCACCTACCTCCCGGCCGGACCGAACGTGTTGCGGGCCTTCCAGCAGCCCTTCGACGACGTACGGGTCCTGATCGTCGGTCAGGACCCGTATCCGACCCCGGGGCACGCGGTGGGGCTGTCGTTCTCGGTCGCCCCCGAAGTGCGGCCGCTGCCCGGCAGCCTCATCAACATCTTCCGGGAGCTGAACGCCGATCTGGGCCTGCCCCAGCCGTCCAGCGGTGACCTCACGCCGTGGACGCGGCAGGGCGTGCTGCTGCTCAACAGGGCGCTCACCACTGCCCCGCGCAAGCCCGGTGCCCACCGGGGCAAGGGCTGGGAGGAGGTCACCGAGCAGGCGATCCGGGCCCTCGCGGCGCGCGGCAAGCCCCTGGTGTCCATCCTGTGGGGCCGTGACGCCCGCAACCTGCGCCCGCTGCTCGGCGACCTGCCCTCCGTCGAATCCGCCCACCCCTCCCCCATGTCGGCGGACCGGGGCTTCTTCGGCTCCCGCCCGTTCAGCCGGGCCAACGACCTGCTGATCCGCCAGGGCGGCCAACCCGTGGACTGGCGCCTGCCGTGACCGGGGCGTCGGAAGGCTCCGGCTTCCTCGCCGTGGACTCCGGCGGGTCCGGACTCCGGGTGGTCGTGGGAACCGCCGAGCGCGGACCGCTCGCCCGGCGGGCGTCCGACGAGCCGGTGCGCACGGGTGACCGGGGCATCGATCCCGAGGACTTCATGGCGCGGCTCATGCCCCTGGTGCGTGCCCTGACCGCCGAGGCCGGTCCCGTGCGGCTGACCGCCGCCGTCGTCGGCGCGGCCGGGCTCGCCTCGCTCGGTGCCGGGCTGCGCGCGGAACTGCCGGGTGCCCTGGCCCGGGAGTTCGGCGTGCGCAAGGTCGCGCTGGCCGCCGACGCGGTGACCGCGTACGCGGGTGCCCTCGGGCCCCGGCCGGGTGCCGTGATCGCCGGCGGTACGGGACTGATCGCGATCGGCACCGACCTGGCGGGCTGGCGTCGGGCGGACGGCTGGGGTCATCTGCTCGGCGACTGCGGCGGCGGCGCCTGGATCGGGCGGGCCGGGCTGGAGGCGGCGCTGCGGGCGCATGACGGGCGGGAGGGCGGCTCGGCACGGCTGCTCGCCTGCGCCGAGGAGGTGTTCGGGCCCGCGGCGGGGCTGCCCGGCGCCCTGTATCCGCGTCCGGACCGGCCCGCCGTCCTCGCCTCGTTCGCGCCCCGGGTGGCCGCCTGCGCGGACGGGGACCCCGTGGCGACGGGCATCCTGTGCGCGGCCGCCCGGCACATGGCCGACTCAGCGGCGGCCGTGTGCCCGTCCGGCGGCGAGCCGCGCGTCGCCGTCACCGGTGGCCTGTTCAAGATGGGCGACCCGCTCCTCGTACCCCTCGACGAGGAACTGGCGCGGCGGCTCCCGCACGCGCGCCGGGTGCCGGCCGAGGGTGATCCGCTGCACGGCTCGGTGCTCCTGGCGACCGAGCTGAGCGCCGGTCCGCTCACCCTGCCGGGTGACGAGGCCATGCTGAGCGTGACCACCCCGTCGGGTGACTGATCCGGGCGCACACCATCCGCACGTCATTCCATCGGTACGTAACTCATCAGACAAAACCGGACGGATACCGCTCACCTGCCCCCTCCCCGAACAGGGGAGCCCAAGAAGCCAGTAACATGCGGCGCCATGAGTTCCCCCACTGGACCCGAGTCCGGCCTCCCAGTACGAATGCCGCGACCCCGCCAGCCCGGACGGCACCGCCGTCCGGAGCCGCTGGTGGCTCCCGAGGGCGCGCCCGCGCTCGTCCTCGCCGTGCCGGGCACGCCCAGTAGCGCCACCCGCAGCCTCGCCGAAGAGGTCGTCAGCATCGCCCGCTCCGAGCTGCCCGGCCTCGACGCCCGCATCGGGTACCTGGACGGGGACAACGCGGAGTTCCCCACGCTTCAGGCCGTGCTCACCTACACCGCCGAGGAGCGCACCGCCCGCTTCGAGCAGGCGCGTGCCGCCGGCATGGACGTCAGGGAGCCCGACGGTCCCGTCGCCGTCGTCGTGCCGCTGCTCGCCGGTCCGGACAGCGCGCTGCTGCGCCGGGTCCGCCAGGCCGTCATGGAGAGCCGGATCGCCGCCGAGCTGACCGATGTCCTCGGCCCGCACCCACTGCTCGCCGAGGCGCTGCACGTACGGCTCTCCGAGGCCGGTCTGGCCCGGGCGGACCGTGCCCGGCTGTTCACCGTGGCAACCGCCGCCGACGGCATCATCCTGGCGTCCGTGGGTGGTGACGAGGCCGTGCAGGCCGCCGGGATCACCGGCATGCTGCTCGCCGCGCGCCTCGCGGTGCCGGTGATGGCGGCGGCCCTGGACCAGGAGGGTTCGATCGCCTCCGTCGCCGAGCAGCTGCGCTCCTCGGGTTCGCAGCAGCTGGCCCTCGCGCCGTATCTGATCGGGCCGGAGATCGAGCCGGGGCTGGTCGAGGAGGCCGCGAAGGAGGCGGAGTGCTCCGCCGCCGAGTCGCTCGGCCCGTACCCGGCGATCGGGAAGCTGGCGCTGGCCAAGTACACGACGGCGCTGGGGATCACGCCGCAGCAGGCCCAGGGCACGCCGGTCCGCTGACGTCCCCTGGTACGACTGAGAAGGCCCGCCCCGGACGGGGCGGGCCTTCGTCGTACACGTGGGCCTTCGTCGTCGGGGTGGGCCTTCGTCGTCGGCGAGAGCCCCTGGCGCACCCTGTCAGCCGAGGATCACGCACGACGCCGCCGGCACCCTGATCGAGCCGGCGCGTCGCGGGATGCCCGTGCGCGGGTCGGTGGCGAACCAGGTCACGTCGCCGGAGCGCTCGTTGGCGACGTAGAGGAAGCCGCCGGAGGTGGTGAGGGCGCGTGGCCAGTGGCCGCCGCAGGGCACCGTGGCGATCAGCCGCAGTTCCTCGCCCTCGACGGCGAGCACGGACAGGACGTCCTCGCCGCGGGTGGCGGTCCACACGAAGCGGCCGTCGGGTGAGGTGACGATGCCCGAGGGGTAGGCGTCGCCCGCCGGTGCGCCGGGCAGGACCGGGGTTTCGGTCAGCGGCGTCAGCTCGCCCTCGGCCGCGTCCCAGCGGCAGACGGTGACGGAGGGGGTGAGTTCGTTGACGACGTACGCGTACGACCCGTCCGGGTGGAAAGCGAGGTGGCGCGGGCCCGAGCCGGGCCGCAGGGCGGTCTCCTTGTGCAGGTCGAGGGCGCCGTCCGTCAGCGTGCAGACCCGCACGGAGTCGGTGCCGAGGTCGACGCTGACGACCCAGCGGCCGCTCGGGTCGGGCTGCACGTGGTGGGCGTGCGGCCCCTGCTGGCGCGGTGTGCGCGGGCCCGAGCCGGTGTGCCGGAGCACGTGGGCGGCGGACCGGGCGAGCGTGCCGTCGGGGCGGACGGCGATCGCGGTGACGCTGCCGGAGCCGTAGTTGGCGGTCAGGAGGTGTCCGGCGAACAGGCTGAGGTGGGTCGGCCCGCTCCCGTCGACCGGCACGGGCGGCCCGGCCGGCTCGGGCTTCTCCCCGTCCACGCGGTACGCGGCCACCGCGCCCTCGGCTGTCTCACTGACCGCGTACAGCAGCTCCGCGTCGGGGGACAGGGCCAGGTAGGCGGGGTCGTGGACGGCGTCGACGCTGCTCAGGGCGGTCAGCGCGCCGGTGCCGGCATCGACGGCCGCCGTCACGATCCCGGGACCGCCGGCCGCCGTGAACGACCCGATGTACGCCCGCCGCCCGCCGTCGTCAGCCACGGCTGTCCCCTCTCGTCGCGCATGCGTCCCTCAACCGTCCGGACTGACGGCGCTGCCGATCATGCGCGGTCTAGACCAAACGGTCAAGGACTGAGCCGAGCCCGCTCCCGCCGGGCCGAGCGGCGAGCCCGGCCGAGCGGCGAGCCCGGCGGGATACGCAGCGGCCGAACGAGACCGACCAGGGCCACTCCGAGGGCGTGTGGCGCTCACGCCCCGACCCACGGCGAACCCGACGGTGTGCGGAGCGGTCGGGCGAGTTCCGTCAGGGCCCGCTCCAAGCCGTGGAGGTGGACCAGGGCGGGTTCCGCCGCGGCGGGGACGTCCGCCCGCACCGAGATGTCCCCGCCGTCGGTGAGCGCCTCCACCGCGGCCTGCACGCGCTGGCAGGCCGCGGCCAGCCGGGCGTCGTGCGACGCGACAGGATCGGCGGCAACGGTCACCAGGCCCCGCACTTCGCGGGCACAGTCGTCGAGCAGCTCGAGGACCTGGCGGGCACGGGCTTTCCGGGCACGGAACGGAGTCAACGGGTGCATCAGCGGGGCGAGTGCCATCCGTACCCGGCCGAGCAGCAGTTCCAGTTCGGCGGCGTGCGGGGCGGGGTCGCCCTCCGGGTCTCCGGCGAGGCGAGCGGTCGCCTCGGCGGTGGCGGCGTGGACGCAGTGCAGTGCCCGCTGGATCCAGGCATCGTTCGTGGCGTGCGTGGTGACCGGCAGGACGAGGGTCACGGCCAGCGCGGCGCACAGCGCGCCCACACCGGTCTCCGCCAGACGGAGCCCGAGCAGGCCGGGGTCCAGCACGCCCAGGAGGCCGTACAGCAAGCTGACCATGACCGTCACTGCCAGCATCATCCAGGAGTAGGAGACGGCGGCGGTGTAGAAGATGCCGAAGACGCAGACGGCGACCAGGGCGGCCGTCGGCACGGGCGCGCCGTTCAGCGGGACGGCGACCAGCAGGCCGACGACGATACCGATCACGGTGCCGAAGACCCGGCGGAAACCGCGGACCAGGGTCTCGCCGCGGGAAGCCGTGTTGACGAAGATCCACCAGGCAGTACCGACGGCCCAGTACCAGCGCTCTTCGGAGAGCAGTTGCCCGGCCAGGAGCGCGAGAGCCGAGGCGGCAGTGGCCTGGAAGGCCTGCCGGGTGGTGGGCCGCGCCAGTCCGGTGCCGGGCAGGGCCGGCGGGGCTGCCGCGGGCGGGGTGTGACGCTCGATGGGCCAGAGCACGAAGCGCGTGGCGCCGGCCACGAGGAGAGCAAGACCGACGGCGGTGTACAGCTCGGGCAGCTGAGCGGGGACCGCGTGCAGGAACTGCGTGATGAAGAAGTTCATGAACGCGAAGATCCCGAGCGCGTGACCCCGCGGGCCCCAGCGGCGGGCGTAGACCCCGCAGAAGACGACGGCCAGAAAAGCGGCGTCACGGACCGGGGCGATGCCGTGCAGTGCGGTGGCGAGCGCCAGCACGGGGAATCCGGCGACGGGAAACAGGGCGGTGGTGATCCGCTGGTCACGGACGGTGGCGTCGGTGACCGTGAAGAGGGCGAGCAGTGCCGCGAGCCCTCCGGTGATCGATGCGGTGAGCGACAGCCCGCAGAGGTCGGAAACGGCAACGGCGGCGGCGACACCGATGACAGCGCGCGTCGCGTTCCGCAGCCTCAGGCGCCCCGGGTCCGGAGCCACGAACATCCTCTTCACGGCGGTACGCCGCCCCCCTCGTGGTGGTACGCGTCCTGCCCACGGTCGTCCCGGGTGGCGGACAACAAGCAGGCACGACGAAGGCACCGCGGTCCGGACCGGCCTCGTCGCCGTCCGGCGCTACGCGGCGCCGCAAGTGCATGGATGGGACCAGGTAACCACCTTGAGGCCCAATGGCTCAACTGTCACGCGATCGACTGTGCCAATGGCTCAGCTGATCAGGCTGGATGCCGACCGATGGGAGGCCAATGGAGCAGACGACTACGGCCGGCTCAGAAGGCCGGTGGGGACTGCTCGGCGGCCTGTCCCTGGCGGCGCGCCCCCAGCACCGCCTCGTGCAGCCTTTCCTGAGCAATCGCCAGACACGCGTAGACCGCCCCTTGCGCGGTCGAAATACCGATCAGGTGCGGCACGGTCCTGATCTCCGGGACCGTCGGAAGACTCCGCGCGAGTCGTCCGCGCACCTCGGGAAGCACCTCGTCGACGAGCGGACGCAGTCGGCCCACGAAGTAGACCGACTCCGGGTCCAGCGTCACGGCCACGACGCTGACGGCCGTCACGATCGCCGTGGTGAACGCCTCCAGCACCTCGGCACGCGGCGCCTCGCCGTGCGGCTCCTCCCAGAGGTTCTCCACGCGCTCCAGGTCGAGCCCCCGCTTGCGGGCGAACCGCAGGAGGCCACGTGTGCTCAGCAAGTCGTCGAGGCTCTCGTCACCGACCCCGGAGGAGAGCACACCGATGTCGCCGAACGTGGGCGTCCTCCCCCGGGCGAGCTCGTGATCCGTGCAGCCGGCGAAGTTCAGTATGGTACTGACGCTGAACAGCGCGGCGTTGGTGACGGTGGCGTCGTCCGTGAGGATCGCGAGCAGCGACGCGTTGGCATCGCTGTCGAGAAGCACGGGCGCCTCGACCAGGTCCTCGACGGCCCGGTGGAGGTCGGAACCCGCGAAGATCTTCATCGACTCGGCGGGACCGAAGATCTCCATGCCGTTGCGGACCCGGCCGGGCACGGCGACGACGATCTGGCGCAGGGGGCCCCGCGCGGTCTCGGCGGCCCGCGCGATCAGGTCGACCAGCCACCGCGCGGCGCCCGTGACCTCCTGGTGCTCGGCGGTGGGGACCGCGATGTGCTGGATCTCTCGGCCCCTCAGGTCGGTCACCAGCACACCGGTGGTCTGCGCGCCGAAGCTGACCCCGACCACGTGCCCGGTCGTGCCGGGCAGGTCCAGATAGGTGGACCTGCGGCCGCGTCCGGTGACATCGTCGACCCCGCCGTCCACGACGAAGCCGTCGGCCCGGAGCTCCTCCACCGCTCTGGACACCGTGGCCTTGCTCAGGCCCGTCAGCTCGATGAGCTTGTTCCGTGTCAGGGGCGCGTGCGAGAGAACCACGTCGAGGACCGACGCCTTGTTGTAGTCACGCGAGGTGGGATGAGTGGTCACGGGATGACCATAGCGAGCCCGGTACGCCGGTCGGGCCGTGACCTGCTTGGGTCTGATGATCACGGGCTGCGACGCGGTGACCGGTGGCTGTTCCCGCGCGCCCATCGCTCTCGCCTGGGTGGGCGGGAGGGGGTCCTTGCCCACGTCTTTCGCCTCGCCGGACGGTTCTCGGCCCATCTGTCATGCACTCCGGAGGGTCCCCGAAGCACTCCAAGGCAGCACGCCGCGTTGCGGCAGACCGGGAGGCCCGGGGGTCGATGACCAACTGACTGTCGGCAGCGAGCATCGATCAGACGGTGGACCCCTGTGCGGTCTGCCGCCGGAACGCCCTTGACGTCACCGGGCTGATCGCCCTGCGCCAGGGCGAGTTGATCGCATGCGGGCGAGCGTACCAAATATCTTCGTTTCAGACTGGAACTGAAACGAAGATGCTATGGTCCTGGCGACCGGGATCCCTGGTTTCCACGCACCTCGAAAGGCCTGACCCACGTGCGTTCAGAGCGGCCGACGGAACTGGCAGGAGAGAGCAGCGATATGAAGTTCACCCCCTACTGGCTCGACACCGCTCCACAGGGACCGGACCGGTCCCGGACCCGGATCGGCGGGCGCGTCGACGTGGCGATCATCGGAGCCGGCCTGACCGGCCTCTCGGCGGCGCTGCACCTGGCGCGCAAGGGCGCCGACGTGCACGTCTTCGAGAAGGAGACGGTCGGATTCGGCGCCTCCGGGCGCAACGGCGGTATGGCCACCCTCGGCATGTCGATCGGATTCCGCTCCGCGGTCTCCCGGTACGGCTTCGACACCGCGAAGCGGTATCTCCTGGCCTACCACGACGCGGTCGACACCATCGAGAACCTCGTCAAGGAAGAGAACATCGACTGCGACTTCGCTCGCACGGGCAAGCTGAACCTGGCGTCCAAGCCGGCCCACTTCGACGGCCTGCGCAAGACCCACGAGATCATGTCCGGCCGGCTCGGGATCGAGACCCGCCTGATCTCCAAGAGCGAGCTCCACACCGAGATCGGCTCCGGCCTCTACCACGGCGGGATGGTCGACGCGAGGAGCGCGGGACTGCACGTCGGCAAGTTCACCAAGGGACTCGCCGAGGCCGCTGCGCGGATCGGCGTCACCATCCACGAGAAGGCACCGGTCGAGAAGGTCAGCCGGCTGGGCGGCGGCACGAAGCACGAGCTGGTCACTCCGCGCGGCACCGTCCGGGCCGACCAGGTGCTGGTGGCGACCAGCGGCCACACCCGCCGGCCGTTCCGCTGGCATCAGGTCAGGATCGCTCCCGTCGGCAGCTTCATCATCGTGACGGAGCCGCTGGGCAAGGACGTCTGCGACATGCTGCTGCCGAACCGGCGGATGGCGTCGAACTCCCTGAACCTGCTGAACTACTTCCGGATCACCCCGGATCACCGGTTGCTCTTCGGCGGCCGCGCCCGGTTCGCGATGTCCAGTCCGCAGTCGGACGCGAAGAGCGGGCGCATCCTTCGCAAGGCGATGACCGAGGTCTTCCCACAGCTCACGAACGCGCGCGTCGACTACTGCTGGGGCGGTCTGGTCGACATGAGCATGGACCGGATGGTGCACGCCGGTGAGCAGGACGGGCTCTTCTACTCGCTCGGCTACTCGGGCCACGGCGTCCAGATGGCGACGCACATGGGCAAGCAGATGGCCGAGTACATGAACGGTGACTTCGGCGCCAACCCCTGGAGTGACCTGCCCTTCAAGCGGATCCCCGGCCACTTCGGGCCGCCCTGGTTCTTGCCCTTCGCGGGCGGTTTCTACAAGTTCCTCGACGTCATCAAGTAGGCACAGGACAGGGACAGCACACGTGTGGAGCGCCGTGAGGTCCACCACCGTGTGCCGCCCCGGGCGGTGCCCCTTCCGCGCACCGCAGACCACGTGGTCGCGGTGCTGCGGTCCTGCCGGGAGGCCGGCATCCCGGTGACGGCCCGGGGCGATGGCACCCCGCCGACCCGCTGCGCCGGCTCGGCGTAGTCGGGGTCGACGAGGCCGAGGGCTGCTGCGGACTCGTCGGGAACTTCGGCTGCGAGCCAGAGCACCACCACACCTCGATGGCCGTCGCCGACCTCATCTCAAACTTCACATCGACCGCCTCCACGGACGCACCACCATCGCTGACGGCTTCAGCCGCGTCACCCGGATCGACCACCTCGCCGGAGACCCGACATCCGCGCCCTGCACCTCGCGGAACTCCTCGATCCCGCCGCCGACCGACCAGGAGAGACGACATGACCGAGGTACTGACCCCGTGGCCCGCGAGCGGTGCCAAGTTCGGCCCGGTCGCCGCGATTCTGATCTTCGGCAGGACGAGGTCGTCATACCTCGCGGTGCCCGTGCTATGACGGCGTCGCGCCCCTGACACACGCCTCATCGCGCACCGCGCGGGCCGCCCCGCGCCCTGGTCCCTCCCCAGACCGGGCGCGGGGCGTCGGCCTGTCCGGCTCTCGTGGCCGTCGTCCAGCCGCGAGACCGCGCTCAGATCCACCAAAAAAGTTTCTAGTTTCAGGTTGGAACTGGAACGAGTGATGGTATGTTCTCAGCCACAGCAGCGAGCAGCCGAATACCCAGACCGAAGGTGTGCCTGCAGATGACTTCCACGCTTAGTCAGGCGATCGCCCATTACCCCAACCGGTTCGATCCGGCGGTGTTGAGCGAGCTTCCCGACCACCTCCAGAAGACCATCCGGCGCCGCAACAAGGTGTTGGGTCCTGGTTACACACTCATCTACAAGGAGCCGGTCGAGTTCGTCTCCGGTCACGGGGCGCACCTGATCGACCGCGACGGCAACGACTACCTCGACGCCTACAACAACGTTCCGTGTGTGGGGCACGCCCACCCTCACGTGGCCGAAGCCGTTGCCCGCCAAGTGGCCACGGTCAACACGAACACGCGATACGTGCAGGAAGCCCTGGTCGACTACGCGGAGCGGCTCCTCGCGACCTTCCCCGAGGAACTGTCGAGGCTGAGCATCGCGTGCAGCGGGTCGGAGGCGAACGACCTGGCGATGCGCGTGGCGAGGTTCCACACGGGCGCCGAGGGCATCATCGTCACCCGCTGGGCCTACCACGGCATCACCCGGGAGGTGGCGAGCTTCTCGCCGACCCTGGGTGCGGGCTCGCCGCTGGGTCCGAACGTCCGGCTCATCGACGCTCCCGACCCGCGCCTCGTGGCGCCGGGGTCCACGCTCGACGAGCACATGAGGCAGCAGGTGCGCGGCGCGATCGACGACCTCGAACGCCACGGCTACCGACTGGCGGCGCTGATCACCGACTGCGCCCACAGCAGCGACGGCATCTTCACCGATCCCCCCGGATACATGCAGGCCGTGGTGGAGGAGGTGCATGCGGCCGGCGGTGTCTACATCGCCGACGAGGTCCAGTCGGGATTCGCCCGGCTCGGGGACTCGATGTGGGGCTTCAGCCGCCACGGCGTGCTGCCGGACATCGTCACCATGGGCAAGCCGATGGGCAACGGCCTGCCGATCTCGGGTGTGGTCTTCCGCCCCGAGGTCAGCGAGGAGTTCGGACGCACCGTCCGCTACTTCAACACCTTCGGCGGCAGCTCCGTCCCCGTGGCCGCCGGCGCCGCGGTGCTGGACGTCTTCGAGAAGGAGAACGTGCAGCAGCGCGTCCTGGAGAACGGCACCGCTCTGCGCACGGGCCTGCAGGAGATCACGAAGGAGTCCCCCTACGTCGCCGAAGTCCGGGGCGCCGGTCTCTTCGTCGGCGTGGAGATCGTCAGGGACCGGGAAAGCCTCGAGCCCGACCGCGCACTGACCGAAGACGTCATCAACGACATGCGCGACCGCCACATCCTGATCAGCGGCACGGGCAAGTCGGCGAGCACCCTGAAGATCCGCCCCCCGCTGGCCTTCGACTCCGCCGATGTGACCCGATTCCTGGAGACGTTCGCCGAGGTCGCGAAAACCCGTCTGTAGCAGGCTGCCGGCCCGAAGGGACTCACCGTGAACACCTCACCGGCCACCGACTTTGCCCAACGGCTCCTCGAAGAGAGCGGCCTGTCATCGTCCCACGAGCCCGTCGACGTGGTGCTGGTGAGCGTCTTGCTCGAGAAGCGCTATCGCCTCAACGGACGCCTCGGCCGACTGGCGACCGAGAAGGACGACACCTTCAGGCTCCGGACCGAGGCGAGCGACTACCTCGTCAAGGTCTCACCACCTGGGGAGCCCGAGGCGGTCGTCGCCCTACAGACCGCCGCGATGCGCTTCCTCGAAAACGCCGCCCCGCAACTGCCGGTCCAGCGAGTGAAGCCGACCTCCGACGGGCACGACAGCGTGGCCATCCGATTGAGCGACGGCAGGACACGGATCCTGAGGGTGTTCGACTTCGTAGCGGGTTCGGTCCTGGCGCAGACCAGCCCGGACGCGGAGCAGCTCGCGAAGGCGGGCGCGATGCTGGGACGGGTCGACGTGGCGTTGAAGGAGTTCACGCACCCCGCGGACGGACGCGGTCTGGTGTGGGACCTCCGCCACTTCCACCGTCTGACCAGCCTGGTGCAGTACACACCGAACCCCGGGCACCGTCGATTGGCACAAGAGGTCTTCTCGCAATTCGACGAAGCCGTCGTGCCCAGGCTGAGCGAGCTCGAGACACAAGTGATCCACGGTGATTTCAGCCCTTACAACATCGTGGTGGATCCGCAGAGCGACGATCGTTTCGTCACCGGTGTCATCGACTTCGGCGACACCGTGCGCAGCGCCGTGATCTTCGACCCCGCCGTGCCCATGGCGAATTTGCTCGGCCGGACGCCGGATCATCCATGGCGGGATGCCTGCGCCTTCGTCGCCGGGTACCAGCGGGAGCGGCCGGTCAACGACTCGGAACTCCCCCTGCTCCCGGTTGCCGCACTGGCACGCCTCACCTTGCGCGCGCTTCTCATGAACTGGCGGGCGGAGCGCGCACCCGAAAGGCGTGAGTACCTCCTCGCTCACGCCAAGGACGACTGGACCAACATCGAGCGTGCCCTGGCCGTAAGCCTGAACGACGTCATCGGTCAACTCAGGAATTCCCAGCATGGGCACGCCTGAAAAGACAACCGCTCTAGCCCATTTCCGCAAAAGAAAGATCGGAGCCCCGTCATGAGCAACAAAATCCCCTCTTTGCAGTTCCG
Organism: Streptomyces sp. NPDC006235; assembly: GCF_040613735.1. Lineage (NCBI taxonomy): Bacteria > Bacillati > Actinomycetota > Actinomycetes > Kitasatosporales > Streptomycetaceae > Streptomyces > Streptomyces sp. NPDC006235. The sequence goes on along the minus strand of NZ_JBEXSR010000055.1, from coordinate 2,060 downwards.
GCCGAAGTACGTCTCGTTCGACTGTTACGGCACGTTGATCGAGTACCCGATCACCCCCATCACCCGGGAACTCGTCGGCGACCAGATCCCCGCCGAGCACTGGGACCAGTTCGTCCGGGAGTTCCGCGGCTACCGCTACGACCAGGTGCGCGGCGAGTACTACCCCTACGAGCAGGTGCTGCAGGACTCCTTCGAGCGCGTCTGCCGCAAGTGGGGCGTGAAGGCCGCCCCCGACGCGGGCAAGCGGTTCGCCGACGGCGTGCGCAGCTGGGGCCCGCACGCCGACGTGGTGGAGCCGCTGAAGAAGATGGCCGAGCACTACAAGCTGGTCATTCTCTCCAACGCCGACGACTCCTTCCTCGCGGAGAGCGTGCCGAAGCTCGGTGCGGACTTCCACGCGGTCCTCACCGCTGAGCAGGCCGGCTACTACAAGCCCCGCTACGCCGCGTTCGAGTACATGCTCGAGAAGCTCGACGCCTCCCCCGAGGACTTCGTGCACGTCGCCTCGCACACCCGTTACGACCACCAGTCGATGCACGACATGGGCTTCCGCAACCTGGTCCTGCTGGACCGCGGCTACGACCCCGTCACTCACGGCTACGACTACGTGACCGTGAAGTCCCTCGACGAACTCAACACCATGCTCGGCATCTGACACGAAGTCCACGCTCGTCCCCCACGGCACCGCTGCGTCAATCGCATGCTCGGTGGCTGACACTCGACGCACCTCGTCCCGCCGATCCGACGAGGTCGATCCCCACCCTTGGACCCCATCCCAGCCGTCCCTCTTTCCCTTTCGCACTTTCCCTTTCGCACCGCCCCCAGGAGGCATTCCATGAGAGACGCCCGTATAGATCGCAGGCTCTTCCTGCGCGGCGTCGGCGGAGCCACGGCGGGTCTCGCCGCCGCGACCGCCCTCAGCGCCTGTGGCACCGGCACCAGCCGCAGCGCTTCCACCGGCACCGGCGGGAAGGGCGGCAAGACGGTGATCGTCCGCGACAGCGGTGGGTCCTACGGCGCGGCCCTGCAGAAGGCGATCTACACGCCGTTCACCCAGGAGACCGGGATCGTCGTCAAGGTGCTCAACCTGGACGACGCCCCGCTGCTGGCCCAGATCAAGCAGGGCCGCCCCCAGTGCGACCTCATCAACAACTCGATGATGTCTCACCAGAAGTATGTGAAGCAGGATGCCCTGGAGGCGCTGGACCCGGACCGGCTCAAGAGCCTGAAGAGCGCGAAGGTCCCGGAGAACCAGATCACCGAGCACGCCATCGGCTTCAGCTTCTACGGCCAGTGCATCGCCTACCGCACCGACGCCTTCGACGGCCGCAAGCCGGAGTCGTGGGCGGACTTCTGGGACACCAAGGCGTTCAAGGGTGGCCGCGCGATGGTCAGCCCGGACGGTGACCTGCCCGAACTGGAGTTCGCGCTGCTGGCCGACGGTGTGCCGATGGACAAGCTGTACCCGCTGGATGTGGACCGCGCTTTCAAGGTGCTGAGCCGGCTCCGGTCCGACATCAAGAAGTTCTGGGACAGCGGCCCGCTGCCGGGTGTGCTGCTCAGCCGCCAGGAGGTGACGATGTCCACCGTCTGGGACGGCCGGATCGCCGATCTGCAGAAGCAGGGCGTCCCGGTCGAGAGGCAGCTCAACGGCATGCGCCGCCAGTTCCAGGGCTATGCCATCGCCAAGGGCGCGGCCAACGCGGACAACGCCTACCAGCTCATGGACTTCTCGCTGCGTGCCGAGAGCCAGGCCAACCTGGCCAAGGCCTTCCCCTCGAACCCGTCTTCTCCGGTGGCCTACGCCCAGCTCACCGAGGACCAGCGCAACGCTCTCGCGGGTGCGCCGCAGTACTACGACAAGGGCTTCGACGCGGACATCGGCTGGTGGCTGAAGAACGAAGCGGCCGTCACGAAGCGTTGGTTGGAGTGGGCTCGTGGCTGAATTCGGTATCGCCGCACGGTCCGTGGAGGTGGCCGGTGGCAAGCTGCCCACCGCGACGGGCAAAGCGCTGTCGGTGGTGGCCCTGCGCAAGACCTACGGGGACGTCGTCGCGGTC
>NZ_JBEXSR010000054.1:0-56458 GCF_040613735.1 Streptomyces sp. NPDC006235 | reverse complement strand
CAACTCGCCCCGGAGCCGTTCCACTTCCCCCAACCTCACTCCGGGAAGCTGCCCACGATCAGCCGAGATCACTCAATGTAACGAAGCACTACTAGATCCTCGTCGCGCATGATGCGGGCCACCTCGGCGACGGAGGTCTGCGGCTCGACCGTGGCCGGATCGCTGGTCATGATGTCGCGGACATGCTGAGCCATGACGTTCCTCTTCCTTCGGCTCGGGTTCTCCGTCTTGCGCCGCCCGGGTACCCGGCGATCCGGCCCGGTCACAGGTGATCGTGGAGGTGTTCACCGCCCGAGCACGACCTCCGCCCACACCTGCTTGCCGCCGCTGACCGGCAGGGTCCCCCACGTCGCCGACAGGGCTTCGACGAGGAGGATGCCCCGGCCGCCCGTGGCCTCCCAGCCGATGCTGGTCGGCCGGACCGGGCTGCGCGGGGAGGCGTCGGCGATGGCGACGCGCAGGCGGTTGTTGATGAGGGTGAGGTCCATGCGGACCTGGCCGTCGGTGTGGACGAGGGCGTTGGTGACGAGTTCGGAGACGATGAGCAGGACGGCGTCGATGTCCTCGGTGACGCCCCAGGAGCGCAGGGTGCGCCGGGCGAAGCGGCGGGCGTGTCCGACCGCCTGCGGGACGCGCCACACCGTCCAGCTCTCCCGCAGCGGGCGCAGGTCCATGCCGTCGTAGCGCAGGAGGAGCAGGGCGACGTCGTCGCTGCGCGGGGCGTTGCCGAGGAGGGCGTCGGCGACGAGCCCCAGGTCGGCGGGGGCGGCTTCGGCCAGCCGGCCGGCGAGGCGGTCCATGTTCTCGTCGATGTCGGTGCCGGGCGTCTCGACGAGGCCGTCCGTGGCCAGGGCGACCACGGTGCCGGGCGGGAGGCGCAGCGGGCTCATGGGGAAGTCGGCCCGGGTGATCACCCCGAGGGGCGGGCCGCCCTCGGCCTCGGCGATCTCGGTCCGGCCGTCCGGGTAGCGCAGCACCGGCGGCAGGTGGCCGGCGCGCACGCACCAGGCGGAGCCTTCCTCCAGGTCGATGTCGACGTAGGCGCAGGTGGCGAAGAGGTCGCTCTCCATGTCCATGAGCAGCCGGTTGGCGTGCGCGACGACCACGTCGGGCGGGTGCCCCTCGACGGCGTAGGCGCGCAGGGCGGTGCGCATCTGGCCCATGAGCGTGGCGGCGCCCGCGCTGTGGCCCTGGACATCGCCGATGATCAGGGCGACGTGGTTGTCGGGCAGCGGGATGACGTCGTACCAGTCGCCGCCGAGTTCGAGTCCGGCCGTGCTGGGCAGGTAGCGGGCGACGGCCACCGCGCCGGGCAGCCGTGGCAGGCGGCGCGGCAGCAGCTGGCGCTGGAGCATGCCGACGAGTTCGTGCTCGGCGTCGAAGGCCCGGGCCCGTACCAGGGCCTGTCCGGCGAGGCCGGCGCAGGCGGTGAGCAGGGCGCGCTCGTCCGTGCCGAAGTCGTGCGGGGTGTCCCAGCCGATCAGGCAGGCTCCGGCCATGCGGTTCCCGGCGGGCAGCGGCAGGACGGCGAGGCCGCCGGGGCCGACCTCGGCCAGGGCGCGTTCCAGGGGGCTGCCGGCGGGCCAGATCCGGGCGCGGCCTTCGCGCAGCGCGGCGGCGAGGGTGGGCATGGCGCGCACGGGCGCGTCGGGCCACTCGCCGCGCCACTCCGTGCGCCACAGCTCGGGCCAGGCCTCGGGCTCGGGCGGGTCGAGGAGGGTGACGACGAGCCGGTCGCTCTCCAGCTCGGCGAGGGCGATCCGGTCGGCCCTGAGCGGCCGGCGCAGGGCGGCGACCACGGCGTTGCCGACGTCGCGGACGGTGACGGCGGTGGCCAGCGCGGTGGCCAGGCGCTGGACACGGGCGACGTCGGTGACGTCGGAGCGCAGGGTGGAGGCGTCGGCGACGGTGCCCACGAGCCGCGCCGGGTGGCCCTCACCGCCGGGCAGGAGGCGCCCGCTGAGCCGGAGCCACTTCGGCGGCCCGGTGGGCTGGAGCACGCGGAACTCCAGCTCGCGGTCGCCGATGGACATGTGGTCCGCCTCCACGACGGACATCAGCGAGGGCAGGTCCTCCGGCACGGTCAGGCCGAGCAGGGTCTCGACCCGGCCGTCGAACTCCACGGGGTCCAGTCCGAACAGGTCCAGCAGATCGTCACCGACCCGGACGCGTCCGGTGTCCATCGCGAGGCTGAAGGCGCCCGGCGGCAGCTCACCGCCCTCGGCGAGCGCGGCCGGCGCGGTGAGGGCGACCGCCTCGGAGATGAGTTCCAGGCACTTGCGGTCGTCGGTGTCGAACCCGGCGGGGCGCTCGCTCACGGCGAGCAGACAGCCGCCGCCGTTGCCGTGCACGGGCAGGGCCAGCAGATGGAAGTCCCGGGACGGCACGCGCCGCGCCTGGGCGTGCTCGGCGAGTTCGGCCGGGCCCATCGAGACCGGCCGTCCCCCGCGGTGCGCCTCGGCGACCGGGGACCGCCCGGCACGCGGGTAGCTGTCGCGCAGGCCGTACAGCGTCCTGGGCACCCCGGCCGACTCGACGAGGCAGAGCAGTTCGCCGTCCTGGCCGGGCGCGTACACGGCGACGAACGCGGCACCGGCGAAGACGAGTGCCTGTTCGAGGGTGCGGTGCACCCGTGCGGGCGACTCCTGATCGGCCGCGATCGCTTTGAGGGCACCTTCGGCACGCACCGTTCGCGTTCCGCGCTCTTCGGCGCCCTCACTGACCACGTTGGCCATTACAGCGCTTATGAGACACCTGCGCAGCCCCTGTGAGCGTTCCGTGGAGCCGGGCCGGTGCGGGCGCTCGAAAGCCACCGAACATGTCTTTACCCATGCGTTCCGCACGGTGTTCTCGTGACAGGCGTGACTGTCCGGGCCCGTCGCGTGGCTGGAAGGCTCGGTGCCCGTCACGACAGGGGGACGCATGGACAAGCGGTACGAGGTGTACGCGCTCGCCGACCGGCACTTCTACGAGACGCCGGACCGGCTGGCGCGGGGCGGGCAGGAGGCCGCGCAGGGGGCGGCCGCGCACCTCTACGAGACGGCCCGCCGGCCGGTGCCCGAGGGCTGGGAGGCGGCGCGGATCGGCGACTGGCTGACGATGACGCCGCTCGGCGCGGGCGGCGAGCCCGTGCAGGGCCCGGCGCAGGGCTGGAAGATCCACGCCTCGGCGACCCGGGCGAACGCGGAGCGGATCGCCGGGATCGTCTGGGACTACTGCGTCGAGCGGCGGATCGCCTTCAAGTTCGTGCCGGGACCGCACCTGCTGCACCTGCGCAACACCAAGTACGCGCCGCGCGACGGCAGCGGAAAGTTCGTCACCGTCTATCCGGGCGACGAGGAGCAGCTGCACGAGGTGCTGCGCGAGCTGGGGGCGCTGCTGGAGGGGTTCGAGGGGCCGTACATCCTGACCGACCTGCGGTGGGGCGAGGGTCCGCTGTACGTCCGGTACGGCGCCTTCGCGCGCTCGTTCGTCGTGGACGACCGAGGCTCGCTGGTGCCGGCGGTGCGGGACGGCGAGGGGCGGCTGGTGCCGGACCGGCGGGCGCCGTCCTTCCAGGTGCCTCAGTGGGTGACGCTGCCGGAGTTCCTCAGGCCTCATCTGGAGGCGCGCAACAACACGACGACGGGTGACCTGCCCTACCGCATCGAGAAGGCGCTGCACTTCTCCAACGGCGGCGGTGTGTACGCCGGCACCGACACGCGCGACGGGCGCAAGGTCGTGCTGAAGGAGGGCCGGCCGCACGCGGGGCTGGCCTCGGACGGCGCCGACGCGATCGCCCGGCTGGAGCGGGAGAAGCGGGCGTTGGAGCAGGTCGCGGGCACGGGCGTGGTCCCGGAGGTGCGCGACTGGTTCGAGCTCGGCGGCCACCGTTTCCTGGTGATGGACTTCCTCGAGGGGCGTCCGCTCAACTCGTTCTTCGCCGAGCGGCATCCGCTGCTCGCCCAGGATCCCGAGCCGGAGGCGGTCGCCGCGTACACGGCGTGGGCGCTGCGCATCCACCGCAAGGTGGAGGAGGCCGTGGCGGCGGTGCACGCGCGCGGCATCGTCTTCAACGACCTGCACGTCTTCAACATCATGGTCGCGCCGGACGAGGAGACGGTCTTCCTCCTCGACTTCGAGGCCGCCGCCCCGGTCGGGGACAACGGCCGCCAGATCGTGGCCCACCCGGGCTTCTTCGCGCCGCCGGACCGGCGGGGCGCCGACGTCGACCGTTACGCCCTGGCCTGTCTGCGGCTGGCCCTGTTCCTGCCCGTGACCACGCTGTTCGTGGTCGACCGCGGCAAGGCGGCGCACCTTGCCGAGGTGATCGGGGAGCAGTTCCCGGACGTGCCGCGGGAGTTCCTCGACGAGGCGGTCGCCGAGATCACTCGGGAGGTGTCCGGCCGTACGGTGGCCGCTCCGTCCTCTCCGGTGGACCCCGGCGACTGGCCCTACAGCCGCGACTCGATGGTCAAGGCGATCCTCGCCTCGGCCACCCCGGAGCGCGACGACCGGCTCTTCCCGGGCGACGTCGCCCAGTTCTCCGACGGCGGCGGGCTCGGGATCGCCCACGGCGCGGCCGGGGTGCTGTACGCGCTGGACGCGATCGGCGCCGAGCGGTACGAGGAGGGCGAACGCTGGCTGCTGGCCCGGACGGCACCGGCCCCGGTGGGCACGCCGCTCGGCCTGTACGACGGGCTCGCGGGCGTGGCCCTGGTCCTGGACCGGCTCGGGCACCGGCAGCGGGCGCTGGACCTGGTCGAGGGCATCCTCGCCGAGCGGTGGCAGAACCTCTCCTCCGATCTGCACGGCGGACTGGCTGGACTGGGCCTCGTGCTGGGCCACTTGGCGCACACCACCGGGGAAGCGGTGCTGCGCGAGCGGGCCGACGAGGCCGCCCGGATCCTCGTGCGACGGCTCGCCGAGCCGCTCCCGGCCACGCCCCGGCGGCGCGCCGGACTGCTGCGGGGCGCGACCGGTCCGGCGCTCCTGCTGCTGCGGCAGTACGAGTGGACCGGCCGGGCCGAATGGCTTCAGGCGGCGGCCGTGGCACTGCGCCGGGACCTGGAGTCCTGCGTGACCCGCGAGGGCGGTGCGCTGGAGGTCGACGAGGGCTGGCGGACCCTGCCCTACCTCGGCGACGGCAGCGCGGGAATCGGGATGGTCCTCGACGACCTCGTGGCCCACGCCCCGGACCTGGCCGGGGAGTTCGGCCCGGCCCGCTCCGGCGTGCTGACCGCCGCCACCTCACGCTTCTACGCGCAGCCCGGGCTGTTCCAGGGCCGCGCCGGAATGATCCTGCACCTCGGCCGCACGACCGCGCCGGGCGCGACCGCGGAACGGCTGGCCGCCCAGATCGCCGGACTCGGCTGGTTCACGATGGCCTACGAGGGCCAACTGGCCTTCCCCGGCCACCAGATGATGCGGCTGTCCATGGACCTCGCCACCGGAACGGCAGGGTGCCTGCTGGCGCTCGGCGCGGCCCTCGACCCGGCGACCGGCGCCCACCTGCCGTTCCTCCCGCCGCCGAACCGGCGGCCCACCTGAACGCGGCTCCGCGATCCGCGGAGTCGTGACACCACCCCGTCCCCACGGATGACCACGGACGGACACCCAACGGAAGGACACACCATGGCACTTCTCGACCTGCAGACCATCGAGTCCGAGGAGCGGACGGACGGTGGCGGCGCCAGCACGGTGAGCCTGCTCTCCTGCATCAGCGCGGCGAGCGTCCTGCTCTGTCTCTGACCGACGGTCCGCGGCATGGCTCCGGGCGGCTCTCTCCCTTCGGGGAGGGGCCGCCCGGGGTCCTCCCGTTTCCCGAAAGGCCCGTATGACCACGCGTGGTGACGACGACCCGGCGACCGGACACGCCCGCGCGCTGCTGCGTACGGCCACCCGGTACAGCGGGGTCCGCTGCGCGGCGCTGTGTCTGGTCAGCACCGCCGCGACCGGTGCCGGGCTGCTGCTGCCGGCCGCGCTGGGCCGGGCCCTCGATCTTCTGCTGGCGCAGGCCCCGGCGACCCGCTGGGTGCTGTACTGCGCCGGCCTCGTGCTGCTGCTCGCCCTGCTGGACGCGGCCCAGACCGTGCTGATCGGGACCGTCGACGCCCGCAGCACCGCGTGGCTGCGCCGCCGGCTGACCGGGCACGTGCTCGGCGTCGGCCCGCGGGCCGCCGACCGCTTCGGCTCAGGTGACCTCGTCGCGCGCCTGATCGGCAACGCCGCCGAGGCGGGGACCACTCCGGCGGCCCGTGCTGCACTGCTCGCAGCCCTCGCCGGTCCGCTCGGGGGTGTGGTCGCGCTCGGCCTGATCGACTGGCGGCTCGCGGCCGTCTTCCTCGCCGGGGCGCCCGTCCTGACGTTCCTGCTGCGTGCCGTCGCCCGGGACACCACGCAGAGCGCGACGCGGTACCAGCGGGCCCAGGGGCGGATCGCCGCCGCGCTGGCCGAGGCCGTCGAGGGGTTCCGCACCGTACGGGCGGCGGGTACGGAGGACAGGGAGACGGCCCGGGTGCTGCGGCCGCTGCCCGGCCTGTCCGAGGCCGGGCACCGCATGTGGCGGGTGCAGGGGCGCGCCGCCGCTCAGGCGGTCGCCGTGGCACCGCTGCTCCAGCTCGGGGTCGTCGCCGTCGCCGGTGTGCTGCTGACCCGGGACCTGCTGTCGGTGGGCGAGGTGCTCGCGGCCTCGCGGTACGCCGTGCTCGCCACGGGCGTCGGCGTCCTGGTCGGGCGGCTCGCGGGCCTGGCCCGGGCCCGGGCGGCGGCCCGGCGCCTCGGCGAGATCGAGGCCGAGCCCGCCATCGCCTTCGGCGCACGGCAGCTGCCCGACGGGCCCGGGCGGCTGGAGCTGCGCGGCGTGACGGCCCGGCGCGGCGGACACCCCGTCCTCGACGGAGTCGACCTCGTCGTACCGGGTGGCACGACGTTGGCCGTGGTCGGCCGGTCGGGCGCGGGCAAGTCGCTGCTGGCCGCGCTCGCGGGGCGGCTGGCCGACCCGGACGCCGGACAGGTGCTCCTCGACGGGGTGCCGCTGCGTGAGCTGCCGCACGACGACCTGCGGCGCGCCGTCGCCTACGCCTTCGCCCGTCCGGCCCTCCTCGGCGGCACGGTCGAGCAGGCGATCGGCCTCGGCCTGGCGGCCCCCTCCCCCGACCGCGTCCGCGAGGCGGCCCGCACGGCCCTCGCCGACGACTTCGTCCGCCGCCTCCCCGACGGATACGGCACGCCGGTCGCCGACGCCCCGCGCTCCGGCGGCGAGTCCCAACGACTGGGTCTCGCCCGGGCGTTCGCCCACGGGGGCCGGCTGCTGATCCTCGACGACGCCCTCTCCAGCCTGGACACGGTGACGGAACGCCACATCACCGACGCCCTCCTCGGCGACGGCCCCGCCGGAACCCGGCTCCTGGTCGCCCACCGCGCCGCCACGGCCGCGTGCGCCGACGCGGTGGCCTGGCTGGACGGGGGGCGGGTGCGGGCGGTCGGGCGGCACGAGGAGCTGTGGCGGCTCGCGCAGTACCGGGCGGTGTTCGGGTCCGGAGAGGGGACGGAATCGGCGTACGCCGAGGCCGGGAGCGCGGCGGGGGCATGACGAGCTTGACGGACAGCCCCGTGCGGGACGGACTGCCCTCACGGGGCCTGCGGTTCCTGCTGGCCCGGTGGCGGGTCCTGCTGCGGCTCACCGCCTGGTCGGTGCTGGAGACCGGGCAGACCTTCCTCATCGGGTACGGGCCCGCCCGCGCCCTGGACGACGGGTTCCTGCGGGGGCGGCCGGATGCCGGGCTGGCCTGGCTGGCGCTGGCCGGGCTCGGTGTCCTGGCCGGGGCGTACGGGACGGGGCGGGTGTACGCCGCCGTCGCCTCGCTGGTCGAACCGTTCCGGGACCGGCTCGTGGAGCGGGTGGTGTCCCGAGGGGTGCGGACCGGTGACGCGAGCTCCCTCTCGGGGCTCACCCAGCAGGTGGAGATCGCGCGGGACACCTTCGCCGGGCTGGTCATGGTCTCCCGCTCCTTCGTGTTCACCGCCGCCGGTGCCCTGGCCGGGCTGTTCACGCTCGCCCCGCCGCTCCTGCTGGTCGTCGGGCCGCCCCTGGCGGCGGGGGTGGCCCTGTTCGCGGCGACACTGCGGCCGCTCGCCCGGCGGCAGGAGGCGTTCCTCGTCGCCGACGAGGCCCTCGCGGGGCACCTGGGCACCGTCTGCCCGGGCCTGCGGGACATCACGGCGACCGGCGCCGAGGCGCACATCGCCGCGGGCACCGCCGACCTGGTGGAGGCGGAACTGCGGGCGGCGCGTGCCCTGGCCCGCTGGGGCGTCCTGCGCGTGGCGTCCCTGGCGCTCGGCGGCCAGCTGCCGATCGTGCTGCTGCTCGCCACCGCCCCGTGGCTCCTGGCCCACGGCGTCACCACGGGCGCCCTGGTCGGCGCCCTCGCCTACGTCACCCAGTCCCTGCTGCCCGCCCTGCGCAACCTGGTCCACGGCCTGGGCACGAGCGGCTCCCGCCTGACGGTGGTACTGCGCAGGCTGACCGCGGCGGGTTCCGCGGAGACCAAGGGCAAGGGTGACGTCGGAACACGTGCGGGAACGACCCCGCGCGTGGGGCCCCACCCCGCGGACGCGACACAGCGACACGAGGCGCTGCGCCCGGCTCCCGGCACCCGCGCCGACGGGCCCCGCGGCGCGATCCCGGATGCGGTAGGGGCCGCCGACGGCACTGGGGGCACACGCGGCACGCCCAGCGTCGCCGCCGTCCCCGGCAGCACACGCCACGCACCCGCCGTCGCCGACGGAACCGAGGGCACAGAGCGCACACACGGCACGCCCACCGTCGCAGTCACCGACGACACACGCGGCACGCCCACCGTCGCCGACGGCACCGCGAGCACCCGCCACACACCCACCGCCACCGGCCGGACCGACCCCGCCGCCCCCTCGACCTCGACCTCGCCGTCACCCTCACCCTCCCCCTCTCCCCCGGCCCTGTCCCTCTCCTCCGTCACCTTCGCCTACGGCCCCGCCAGCGCCCCCGTCGTCGACGGGCTGGACCTCACCCTTCCGGTCGGCTCGCACCTGGCCGTCGTCGGGCCCAGCGGTGCCGGGAAGTCCACGCTCACGGCCCTGGTCGCCGGGCTGCTCACGCCGGACCGGGGGACCGTCGCGGTGGGCGGGCACCCCGTGCCCGGGCCGGAGGCGGCCGCCGGGCGGGTGCTCATCCCGCAGGAGGCGTACGTCTTCGGCGCCACCCTGGCCGAGAACCTCGCGTACCTGCGTCCGGACCCGGTGCCCGAGGAGGAGCTGCGGGCCGCGGCCGTGGCGGTCGGACTCGCCCCGCTGGCAGGCCGGCTCGGCGGCCTCGGCGCCCGGGTCGATCCGGCCGCCCTGTCGGCCGGCGAACGGCAACTGGTCGCGCTGGCCCGGGCCTACCTGTCGTACGCCCCGCTCGCCCTGCTCGACGAGGCGACCTGCCATCTGGACGCCGCGACGGAGGAGCGCGCCGAGCGGGCCTTCGCCGCGCGGCCGGGCGGGACCCTGGTGGTCGTCGCCCACCGGATCAGCTCGGCCCGCCGCGCCGGACGCGTGCTGGTCATGGACGGCCGGAGCACGGCCTGCGGCGGCCATGAGGAGCTGATGCGGTCCTCGGCGCTGTACCGGGACCTCGTCGGGAGCTGGACGCCTGCCCCGGCCCGGCGGTCAGAGCCATCCCTGGCCCTGCGAGATGCGGATCGCGTCGATGCGGTTGCGGGCCCCGGTCTTGCGGGTGATGGCCGCCATGTAGTTCCGCACGGTCCCGTGGGACAGGTGCAGGCTCCCGGCGATCTCCGCGATGGAGGCTCCCTCGGCCGCGAGGGATAACACGCTCAGCTCTCTTCGGGTCAGCGGCATCTCGGCCGCCTTGAGGAAACCGAACCCCAGCGAGTCGTTGACGAAACGTTCCCCCTGGGCGACCCGGCGGATCCCGCGCAGCAGGTTCTGCGGCGAACCCTCCTTGTCGACGTAGCCGAGCGCCCCCGCCTCGGCCGCCCGTTTCAGCAGTCCGGGCCGGTTCGCGGTGGCGAGCACGAGCAGGCGCGGGCGCATCCGGTCCGGGCCCGGGCGGCACAGCTCGCCCAGCGGAGGGATGCCGTAGGAATCCGCGCACTCCAGGTCCGCCGCGCACACGTCCGGCCGCACGGACGGCAGCAGTTTCGGCGCGCCTCGCCACGACGTGTCGTGCACCACGAGATCGGACTCCCCCCGCAGCCACTCCGCCAGCACCGATCGCACCAGACACTCGTCGTGCACCAGAAGCACCCGGATCACTGCCACCCCCTCGGCTCGCCGTACGCCTGCCTCGTCGTCGTGTTGAGCGCGTGCCCCATTGTTCGGGACCGTGACCCTGCGTGGGCGCGATGATCCGGCCATCGGGGTGCGCGGGGGCGCACGCGCGGCGCCCGTACACCCTGCCGCGCTTCGACTTCGGCGGCATGGGGCGCGGCGGTCGGGGTACGCGGGCGCCTGGAACGGGGCCCTGTGAGTGTGACCGACGGTAACCAGGTCTGTCCCCCCGGGCGCTCGTCGTGCGCGACGGGCCGCCAGGGAGGACATTTGTTCCTGAGTCCGGTCGCGCGGCCGTGCGAGGAGGTGGTCGGCGTGTCCGACGGGCAGTCGTCCGCGCAGGCGCCGGCAGCCGCCAGGACGCCGGTCGGCCGTCCCCTGCTGTCCCTGGCCCTGGCCTCGATGATGGACGAGGTGCACGCCCACTCCGGCGCGGTGTACCTGCTGGGACGGGACCAGCCGGTGCTGGAGATGGCGGTGATGGCGGGGCTGCCCCGGGCGTTCGCGGCGCCCTGGGAGCGGGTGGGGCTGAGCGCGCCGATCCCGGTCGCCGACGCGGCGCGCGAGCGGCGGCTGGTGTGGGTCGGCGGTGAGGAGGAGATGGCCCGCCGCTACCCGCGGATCGCCATGGTGCTGCCGTATCCGTTCGCCCTGGCCGCCGTGCCGGTGGCCACCGAGTCCACCGTGTACGGCGCGGTGTTCGTGACCTGGCCGGGCGGGCACCCGCCGGAGCTGTCCGACCGGGAGCGCGAGCATCTGACGGCGGCCTGCGGGCGGCTGGCGGTCCGGCTGGAGCGGGCCGCCGAGCACAGCATTCCGCCGCACCCCGAGACGGATCTGGTCGCCTCGCCGCTGGTGGGCGGGATGGCCGGCACGCTCGGCACGGTCGAGGCGGCCCGGATGGTGAGCCGGCTGCCGTACGGGCTGGTCTCCCTGGATCTGCACGGGCGGATCGGTTTCGTCAACGCGGCGGCGGCCGAGCTGCTGAACGTCCCGGTCAGCCGACTGCTCGGCACACAGCTGTGGGCGTCGGTGCCGTGGCTCAACGACCCGGTGTACGAGGACCGTTACCGGGCCGCGCTGATGAGCCAGCACACCGCCTCGTTCGTGGCGCTGCGCCCGCCCGGCGAGTGGCTGTCGTTCCGGTTGTACCCGAGCACGACGGGCCTCAGCGTCCGGATCACCAGGGCCCGGGCCGTGGCGGAGATGAACCGGACCGCACCGCCGCCCGACGGGACGCCGACCCGGCTGGTCACCATCACGCAGGTGCTGAACCTGGCCAGTGCGCTCACCGAGGCGGTGGGGGTGCAGGACGTGGTGCAGCTGGTCGCGGACGAGATCGCCCCGGCCGTGGGCAGCCAGGCCCTGGTTCTGCTGGGCTCGCGGGCCAACCGGCTGCGGGTGCTCGGGCATCGCGGGTACCGGGGCGCGAACGTGGTGGAACGGTTCGACGGGATGCCGCTGACCGAGCCGACCCCCGGCACACAGGTGCTGCGGACGGGCGTGCCCGCCTTCTTCGAGTCGCAGGAACAGCTGGAGCGCCTCTACCCTGCGCGGGTCGCGACGCCCGACGGGTTCGCGGCCTGGGCCTATCTGCCGCTGATCGCCCAGGGACGGCCGGTGGGGACGTGCGTGCTCTCCTACACCGAGCCGCACCCCTTCCCGACGGAGGAACGGGCGGTGATGACCAGCCTGGCCGGGCTCATCGCCCAGGCGCTGGAGCGGGCACTGCTCTACGACGCCAAGCACCGGCTCGCACACGGCCTCCAGGAGGCGCTGCTGCCGCACTCCCTGCCGTCGCTGCCCGGCATCGAGGCGGCCGCCCGCTATGTGCCGGCCACGCAGGGCATGGACATCGGCGGCGACTTCTACGACCTGGTGCGCACCCAGGGCATGGCGGCTGCGGTGATCGGGGACGTGCAGGGCCACAACGTCACGGCGGCCGGGCTGATGGGGCAGGTCCGCACCGCGGTGCGCGCGTACACGGCCGTGGGCCAGGCGCCCGAGGAGGTCATGCGCAGCACCAACCGGCTGCTGCTGGACCTGGGGGCCGACCTGTTCGCAAGCTGCCTGTACCTGCGGCTCGACCCGGCGCGCGGCCGGGCCGTGATGTCGCGGGCGGGTCATCCGCCGCCGCTGCTGAGACGCCCGGACGGGCGGGTGCGCGTGCTCGACCTGGCCGGCGGCCCACTGCTGGGCATCGACGCCTCCGCGGTGTACCCGACGACGGAGGTCGCCTTCGCCCCCGGCTCCCTGCTCGTCCTCTACACCGACGGGCTGGTCGAGTCCCCCGGCACCGACTTCGAGGAGGCCCTCGCGGCCCTGGGCCGTCGCCTGACCGACGCCGGGGACCAGCCGCTGGACGAACTGGCCGACAGCCTCGTCCGCCCGGAGCGCCACCGCACGGACGGGGAGGAACGACTCGACGACATCGCCCTGTTGCTGCTCAGGGCCGTCGGTTAGGGCCCCGGCGTTCCGCTCTCCCGCGGAACTCCGCTGACACGCGAACGGACCGGCCCTCCCGCCGAAGGACCGGCCCACTCCACCACCGGCCGGAACAACGGCTCAGGCCGGTCGGTGGCTCGAAACTCCGGTGGACCGGCCCGGTCCCGCCAGGAAGGGGGCGGGACAGGGCCGGCATCGTCGGACCGGCTGCCGACGTCTCCGGGTCAGCGGGACTCGGTCAGACCCGAGTGGTCCTCGGCACCCTGGCCCGCGTCCTGGCCGGCGCCCGCACCGGCTCCGGCGCCCGCTTCCTCGCCTCCGGCCTGCTCACCGGCACCAGCGCCGGCCTCTTCACCGGCACCAGCCTCGCCGCCGGCACCGGCTTCACCGGCACCAGCCTCGCCGCCGGCTCCGGCTTCCTCACCGGCACCCGCTTCCTCACCGGCACCGGCACCAGCGCCGGCGTCCTCACCAGCACCGGCTTCCTCGCCGGCACCGGCCTCTTCGCCCGCGCCGCCTGCCGCGCCGCCCGCGCCGAGGGTCGCGCCGACCGCCTCCAGGGCGGTGGTCACCGGCTGGAAGAACGTCTCGCCGCCGGCCGTGCAGTCACCGCTGCCGCCCGAGGTCAGGCCGATCGCGAGACCGTCCTGGGTGAACAGGGAGCCGCCGCTGTCGCCGGGCTCGGCGCAGACGTTGGTCTGGATGAGGCCGGTGACCGTGCCCTCCGGGTAGTTCACCGTGGCGTCGAGTCCGAGGACCTGGCCGTCGGCGAGCCCAGTGGTGCTGCCCATCCGGAAGACCTCCTGGCCGACGGTCGCCTCCGCGGCCTCGGTGATCTGGACGGTCTGGTCGCCGGTGTTGACCTCGCTGGGCGCCTCGGTCGCCGGGTCGTCGTACTTCACGAGCGCGAAGTCGCCGTCGCCGGGGAAGGTCGACTGGTCGACGGTGGCGATCGGCTGGCCGCCCTGCGTGTCCGACCACTCGTTGCCGCCAAGGGTGCAGTGACCGGCCGTCAGGAAGGCCGGCGAGCCGTCGCCCGCGGTGACGTTGAAGCCGAGGGAGCAGCGCGAGCCACCCGCGAAGATGGCGTCACCGCCGGAGACGAACGGCTTGAAGGTGCCCGAGGACTTCTTGAGGGTCGCCATACCGGAGCCGAGGCTCTGCACGGTGGACTCCAGTCTGTCCCACTTGGCACCGGTGACGGTGCTGTCGGCCGTCACCAGGAGCTTGTTCGTGCGCGGGTCGATCGACCACGAGGTGCCCGCGATGGTCGCGTCCGACTTCAGGGTCTGCGCCCCGCTCTTCAGCTCCGACCAGCTGTTGTCGACCTCGCGGACCTTCGCACCCGCCGCCTTCGCCTGCACGACCACGTTGTTGTTGTCGCCCGGTACGACGTTGACGACGAGCTGCTGGCTGTCGCTGTCGTAGTAGGAGCCGCCGAACGCCTCACCGAGGAGCCCGGAGAGCTGCGAGGCGAGATCCGAGGCGTCGCCCGCCTTCAGGGTCTTCGGCGCGGCCGCCGCGCCGTCGGACGAACCGTCCTGCGAGGCGTTGGCGTTGGGGAGCAGGATCGCGGCCGCGCCGAGCGCCACCACGCTGCCCGCCGCTATCGCGGCCTTGCGCTTCGGAATTCGCTTGTGACTCAAACTTCTCTCCTCCTGGGGAACGGAGTAGGTGCCGCCGTCCGGCAGCTTCGGGGGGCGCCTGGATGGCTGTTGGTACGCACGGGCTTCCTGGGGCGTTCAATTCCGTTTGCAAGTGATCCGTTCGCATCACGGAATCAGCCAACTCCCGCCGCTCGCGCACCGAACCGCACGGCCTGCGTCCGTCCTGGTCGCAGCGGCGCGCCGGAGGAGCTGAAGAGTGACGGCCCACGACCACCCATGGCCGGATGACGGCGTTTCAGTCACAGCCCCGGTGACGACCCGTCGAACCAACACGGTCCGTATCCGACCGGAAGCGGTCTGTTGTGATCGCCGAATCGAATCCCACCTTCAGCGAATCTGCACATCGAATGCTCAACCCGGTCACCGAGTCGAGGGTTATCCGCGCGCCGGCCGCGTCGGTCATGCCTTTGGGGCGGGAGTGCCGGATTCGCCGTTCCGCAGGACAAGGGGCCAGATGCGCCGATGCCGTACCCCATGTGAAGAAGTCGCCAGGAAGGCGTGCCCACACCTGCACTCTTCGGTGCCTCTGGGGCGCAAGTTGCCTGGTGAGACGGCTGGTTGATTGGAAGCCCGCGCCCGCAGCGTGCTTTGATCCATCGCACCGCGGGGGCCGCACAGGGCACTCGGAAACGAGAGTCCGGCACCCGCGGTCGCGGCCGTCATCTGTCCCCAGAGGGGGCCGCTCCCCCCTTGTGAGATATCCATACGGAAGGAAGTTCCATCATGAACTCCACCCCCCAGGTTGAGACCGTCGAGATCGCCGACGCCGAGCTCGACGCCGTCTCCGGCGGCCTGTCCGTGAACGCCGTGAACACCGTCACCGACACGGTCGACGGCATCGCCCCGGTTTCCGGCCTGGTCAACACGGCCGTCGGCACCGTTGAGGGCGCCACCGGCCTGAACACGGCCCCGGTCACCAACCTGGTCGCCGGTCTCTGATCGAGCCCCAGTGCCGTTGAGTCCCGGAGCCGCAGCCGGCGGTTCCGGGATCTTCGGGTGCCGTAGCAGCCTCTGCCACGGCCGTAAGAACCTCTTCTACGGGTGAGGGAAGTTCCTTGCAGTTCCGCCAACAGGCCCTCGCCAAGCTCCAGTCGCCCGAGGAACTCGACCTGCCGGTGCGTTTCGCCCGCCCGCAGGGCTGGCTGGTGCTCTCGGTGACGGTCGTCGCGATGGCGGCCGCCTCGGTGTGGGCGGTGACCGGCTCGGTGACCTCCACGGTCAGCGCACCCGCCATCCTCACGCACGGGCAGGGCAGTTACCTCCTGCAGAGCCCCGTCGCCGGCCAGGTCACCGCGGTGCTCGCGAAGCAGGGCGAGACGTTGCCCGCGAACTCCCCTGTGCTCAAGGTCCGTACGCCCAAGGGCGAGACCGTCGTCCGCACGCTCGACGCGGGCCGTGTCTCCGCGCTCGCCGCGACCGTCGGGCAGATCATCCAGACCGGCGCGAACGTCGCCTCCGTCGAGAAGGTCGCCCACACCAAGGACGCCCTGTACGCGACGGTCTACGTCCCCGCCGAGAACGCCGCCTCGATCCCCGACGACGCCGCCGTCGACCTGACCGTGCAGCCGGTGCCGACCCAGGAGTACGGCGTGCTGCGCGGCCATGTGAAGTCGGTGGACCGCTCGGCCCAGTCCCCGCAGCAGATCGCCGCGTTCCTCGGGGACAGCCAGCTGGGCGAGCAGTTCACGAAGAAGGGCAGGCCGGTGGCCGTGACGGTCCGGCTGGACAAGTCGTCCGCCACAAAGAGCGGGTACAAGTGGTCGTCGGCGGACGGACCGCCGTTCAAGCTGAACTCCATGACGCTGGCCTCGGGGTCGATCAAGCTGGCCGACCAGCGTCCCGTCGACTGGCTGCTGCCGTGACCGCGACCGCACCGGAGACCCGGGGCCGGCGCCGCGCCGCCCCGCCCAAGCGCAAGGTGCCCAAGGCCGCGGCGAAGACCGTCCGCACGCCCACCGTGCTCCAGATGGAGGCCGTGGAGTGCGGTGCCGCCTCCCTCGCGATGGTGCTCGGCCACTACGGCAAGCACGTCCCGCTGGAGGAGCTGCGCATCGCCTGCGGCGTCTCCCGCGACGGCTCGCGCGCCAGCAACCTCCTCAAGGCCGCCCGCAGTTACGGCCTGACGGCCAAGGGCATGCAGATGGACCTGGCCGCCCTCGCCGAGGTGAAGTCGCCGGCCATCCTGTTCTGGGAGTTCAACCACTACGTCGTCTACGACGGCATGGGCCGCCGCTTCGGCCGCCGCGGCGTCTACATCAACGACCCCGGCAAGGGCCGCCGTTTTGTCCCCATGGAGGACTTCGACGGCAGCTTCACCGGTGTCGTGCTGGTCATGGAACCCGGCGAGGACTTCACCCGGGGCGGCCGCAAGCCCGGCATCCTCGGCGCCATGCCCGCGCGGCTGCGCGGCACCGCGGGCACCATGCCGGCCGCCGTCCTGGCGAGCCTGCTGCTGGTGGCGGTCGGCGCGGCGGTGCCCGCGCTCAGCAGGACCTACATCGACGAGTTCCTGATCGGGAACCAGACCTCGCTGCTGCCGACGCTGTTCGCGGCGATGGCGGCGTGTGTCCTGCTCACGGTCGTGCTCACCTGGCTCCAGCAGGCCAATCTGCTGCACGGCCGCATCATCTCCTCGACGCTGTCCAGCGCCCGCTTCCTGCGCCATCTGCTGCGGCTGCCGGTGACGTTCTTCTCCCAGCGCAGCCCGGCCGACCTGGTGCAGCGGCTGCAGTCCAACGACGCGGTCGCCGAGACGCTGTCGCGCGACCTCGCGGCGGCGGGCGTGGACGCGGTCGTCGTCGTCCTGTACGCGGTGCTGCTCTACACGTACGACCCGCAGCTGACGTTCGTCGGCATCGGCGTGGCGCTGCTGAACGTCGTGGCCATGCGGGTCGTCATCCGGCTGCGGGCCACGCGCACGGCGAAGCTGCGCGCCGACACGGCCCGGCTGACCAACACCGCCTACACCGGCCTTCAGCTGATCGAGACGATGAAGGCGACCGGCGGCGAGGACGGCTACTTCCGCAAGTGGGCCGGGCAGCACGCCACCACGCTGGAGGAGCAGCAGCGGCTCGGTGTGCCGAGTGCCTGGCTGGGCGTGGTCGCGCCGACGCTGGCCACCCTCAACAGCGCGCTGATCCTCTGGATCGGCGGTATGCGGGCGGTCGAGGGTCACATCTCGGTCGGTCTGCTGGTCGCCTTCCAGGCCCTGGTCACCCGGTTCACGGCCCCGCTGACCCGGCTCAACGGCGTCGCGGGCCGCATCCAGGACTTCGCGGCCGACGTGGCGCGGCTGAAGGACGTGGAGAACTTCAAGGCCGACCCGCTCTACGGCCGCCCCGAGTCCGGCGAGTCGACTCGCCGCCTCCAGGGCCACGTCGAGCTGGAGAACATCACCTTCGGCTACAGCCCGCTCGACAAGCCCCTGCTCACCGGCTTCGACCTGACGGTCGGTCCCGGGCAGCAGGTGGCGCTGGTCGGCGGGTCCGGCAGCGGCAAGTCCACGGTGTCGAGGCTGATCTCCGGCCTGTACGCGCCGTGGGAGGGCGTGATCCGCATCGACGGGCAGCGCATCGAGGACATTCCGCGCGGGGCGCTGGCCGCCTCCGTCTCCTTCGTCGACCAGGACGTGTTCCTCTTCGAGGGCACGGTCCGCGACAACGTGGCGCTGTGGGACCCGTCGATCCCGGACGAGGCGGTGGAGGACGCGCTGCGCGACGCCGCCCTGCTCGACGTGATCACGCGGCGTCCGGGCGGCATCCACAGCAAAGTCGAGCAGGACGGACGCAACTTCTCCGGCGGGCAGCGCCAGCGCCTGGAGATCGCGCGGGCGCTGGTGCGCCGGCCGAGCATCCTGGTGCTCGACGAGGTGACGAGCGCGCTGGACGCGGAGACCGAGCTGGTCGTGATGGACAACCTGCGCAGGCGCGGCTGTGCCTGCGTGGTGATCGCGCACCGGCTCAGCACCGTCCGCGACAGCGACGAGATCGTCGTCCTCCAGCACGGCACGATCGTGGAGCGGGGACGGCACGAGGACCTGGTGGCGCGCGGCGGAGCGTACGCGGCACTGGTCAGGGAGCGGTGAGATGACGGCCGTTCAGGGACACGAGGGTGACCTCGTCCTCAACGCGTTCGGGCAGATGGGCCAGCGCATCGACTGCGCCGGGTTCAACCGCCTGGACCTGGAGGGCCCGCAGGTGCTGTGGCTGGTCGCGTCGGGTGCCGTCGACCTGTTCGCGGTGGACGCCGGCGGGCAGGGCCACTGGCACCACCTGGGCCGGCTGGAGGCGGGCTCTCTGGTGCTCGGCCCGGTGGCGGGACCCCAGCACACGCTGGTGGCCCGCCCGCTGCGGGACTGCGTGGTGCACCGCATCGGCCTGCGCGAGCTGTACCAGCCCGCCAACACCGCGACCTGGTCGTACGACGAGTACGGCAACCCGCAGTACGTGCCGCCGACGACGAGCCCGCTGGAGTACGCCCTCGCCCTGGGCGTCGGCCGCAGCCTGTCGATCCTCTTCCAGGCGCCGATGGCGACCGAGCGGGCCGCCGCGCCCACCGACGACGACGTGTTCTGGATGCAGGTTCCGCCCGGCAGCGTGCAGTACGGCTCGCTGTACGGCGCGGAGGCCGCCGCCGACCTGCTGATGGACCCGGCGCTGTGGCAGTCCATGGTCGACCAGCAGTACCGGCTGCTGACCACGCTGGACCGCTGGATCGAGCAGCTGGAGCGCACCCACGAGTCGCGCACGGCCGAAGGCATCAAGGCCGGTGAGGCGGTACGCGCCCAGGCCGACCAGACCCTGCTCGCCTCCATCGGGAAGCGGTCGTCGAAGCGGACCACCGCGGCCGACGCCGACGCCACGTACGCGGCGTGCAAGCTCGTCGCGCAGGCCGCCGGGATCAGCCTCACCGAGCCCACGCAGAAGGGCACCGGCGGGGACCGCCTCGACCCGGTCGAGCAGGTCGCCCTGGCCTCCCGCGTCCGCACCCGGGCCGTGCGCCTGGACGGCCGCTGGTGGCGGGACAACGTCGGGCCGCTGGTCGGTCACCGGGCCCTGTCCGGCGCGCCGGTGGCACTGCTGTGGCGGCGCGGCGGATACGTCGCCGTCCATCCGTCCACCGGCCGTGAGACACCGGTCGAGAAGGCCAACGCCGACGAGTTCGAGCCGCGCGCGGTGATGTTCTACCGCCCGCTGCCCGAGCGGGGTCTCAGCCCGCTGAGGCTGCTGCGGTTCTGCATGCAGGGCACGCGCGGCGACCTGACGGGGCTGCTGCTCAGCGGACTGGTCACGGTGGCGATCGGCGCCCTGGTGCCCATCGCGACCGGCAAGGTGCTCGGCGAGTTCGTGCCGAAGGCGCAGACGGACCTCATCGTGCAGGTGTGTCTGGCGGTGATGCTCACCAGCGTGGTGTCGGCGGCCTTCATGCTGTTGCAGAACCTGACCATCCTGCGGCTGGAGGGCCGCGTCGAGGCCACGCTCCAGCCGGCCGTGTGGGACCGGCTGCTGAGGCTGCCGACGAGGTTCTTCACCGAGCGCTCCACCGGCGAGTTGGCCAGCGCGGCCATGGGCATCAGCTCGATCCGCAGACTGCTGGCGGGAGTCGGGCCGACGGTCGCCCAGTCGGTGACGGTCGGGGCGATGAATCTCGGGCTGCTGCTGTGGTTCAGCGTGCCGATGGCCATGGCCGCGATCGGCATGCTCGTGGTCATCGCGGCCGTGTTCCTGGGGCTCGGGCTGTGGCAGGTGCGCTGGCAGCGGCGGCTGGTCGTGCTCAGCAACAAGCTGAACAACCAGGCCTTCCAGACCCTGCGCGGGCTGCCCAAGCTGCGGGTGGCCGCCGCCGAGAACTACGCGTACGCCGCGTGGGCGTCCCAGTTCGCGCGCAGCCGTGAGCTCCAGCAGAAGGTCGGCCGCATCAAGAACCTCACGTCGGTGCTGGGCGCGGTGTACCTGCCGCTGTGCACGCTGCTGATGTTCATGCTGCTGGCGGGTCCGGCCCGGGGCTCGATGTCGGCGGCCGCGTTCCTCACCTTCAACACCTCGGTGACGATGGTGCTGACCTCGGTGACCCAGCTGACGAACGCCTTCGTCTCGGCCGTGGCCGCCCTGCCGCTGTTCGAAGAGATCAAGCCGGTGCTGGACGCGACGCCGGAGGTGCGCACGGCGAGCACGCGCCCGGGTCCGCTGTCCGGGGCGCTGGAGGCGCGGCGGCTGTCCTTCCGCTACTCGGACGACGGTCCGCTGGTGCTGGACGACGTGTCGTTCGAGGTGCGGCCGGGCGAGTTCGTCGCGGTCGTCGGACCGAGCGGCTGCGGCAAGTCGACGCTGCTGCGCCTGCTGATCGGCTTCGACCGCCCGGTGTCGGGCAGCGTCCTCTACGACGGTCAGGACCTGGCCGCGCTCGACCAGTCGGCGGTGCGCCGCCAGTGCGGGGTGGTGCTCCAGCACGCGCAGCCGTTCACCGGCTCGATCCTGGACGTCATCTGCGGCACCGAGCCGTACACGCCCGAGGAGGCGATGGCGGCGGCCGAGATGGCCGGGCTCGCCGAGGACATCAAGCGGATGCCGATGGGCCTGCACACGATCGTCTCGGGCAGCGGCGCCGTCTCGGGCGGCCAGCGCCAGCGGCTGATGATCGCCCAGGCGCTGATCCGCCGGCCGCGGATCCTCTTCTTCGACGAGGCGACCAGCGCCCTCGACAACGAGACCCAGCGCACCGTCATCGAGAGCACCAAGGCCCTCAACGCCACCCGGATCGTCATCGCCCACCGGCTGTCGACCGTGCTGGACGCCGACCGGGTCGTGGTGATGGAGGACGGCAAGGTCGTCCAGCAGGGCCCGCCCGCCCAGCTGCTCGCCGACACCGGCGGCCGGCTGCACGAGCTGGTGCGGCGCCAGATGGCGTGACGATGCCCGGTCCGTCCGGTGGCGCGTCTTCGCCGTACGCCGGGGCCCCGACCGTTGGGTTCTCCCGGAAGTGGGTACCCACGGCCCATGCGAATCAGCGTGGTGGACGTGGGATCGAACACGGTCAGACTGGTGGTCGCGGACGCGGACGGTGGCGTACCGCTTCCGGTGCACACCGCCAAGTGGCGGCTCCGGCTGTCCGAGCAGGTCACACCGGGGGGACCCATCCCTGAGCAGGCCGTCGAACAACTGGTGCACGCGGTCGCCGAGGCGAGCCGGACCGCCGCCCGGTGGGGCGCGGCGGCCCCACCGGCGTTCGCGACCGCCGTGGTGCGCGGCGCGTCGAACCGGCACGAGGTGCTGCACGCCGTCCGGACCCGTACCGGCGTGGACCTGTGCACCCTGCCGGGCGAGGTCGAGGCGGAGCTGACGTTCCTCGGGGCCCGGCGCTGGATGGGCTGGCGATCGGGTCCGCTCGCCCTGCTCGACATCGGCGGCGGCTCGCTCGAAGTCGCCTTCGGACGCGGCCGGTTGCCCGATTTCGTGGCCTCGCTGCCGCTGGGCGCGGGGCGGCTCACCCACGAGTTCTTCAAGGACGAGGACCCACCGTCACCGGAGCGGGTGCGGGCACTGCGCCGCAAGGTCCGCCACCAGCTGCGGGACGTCGCGGCGCGGATCCGCTGGGAGGGCCCGCGCACCGCGGTCGCCACCTCGCGCACGTTCCAGCAGCTGGGACGGCTGTGCGGTACGGCGCCCGGACGCCACGGCCCGTTCGTGGACCGGGAGTTGCACCGCGCGGCGCTGCGGGAGGCGATCCCTCGGCTGGCCGCCCTGCCCGCCGCGGAACGCGCGCAGCTGCCGGGCATCTCCGCCCCGCGGGCGGCGCAGAGCCTGGCCGGGGCGGTCGTCGCGCACACCGCGATGAAACTGACCGGCCTCAGGTCCGTCACGGTGTGCCCCTGGGCGATCCGCGAGGGCGTGCTGCTGCGGCACATCGAGGACGGCCCGGCCTGGTGGGCGGAGGTCACCCGCCGCACCGAGGAGGCTGCCCCTCCCGACCCGGTGCCGCTGCGCATCGCCACCGCCTCCACCTGATCGCCGGCAGACGACAACGGACGCACCGAACGCAGGAAGGAGACCCCCGTGTCCCAGGACAACCATCACGACGGCTCCGACAAGAAGCCCGAGACGGCGCTGGAGGAGGTGCTGCGCGAGATCGAGGATGCCGAGAACCGCACCGAGGACTCCGCCGAGCAGCGGCGCCACCGGGGCGAGGCCGGAGAGGCCATCACCCCCAACACGCGCGCCCAGGAGGAGTCCCACGGGGACTGAAGGGAAGGACCGGGCGAGGCCGGGCTACTGGGGCGGCGGGCCGAGCGGCCGCTGCGCCAGGGCCCGCGCCACGCCGACCAGGTTGGCCGCCATGGCCCGCCCGGTCGACCGCGACCAGTCGCGGCCGCGCTCGGCGTCCAGGAAGCTGGGCCCCGGGCCCGGCCCCTGGTTCCAGTAGGTCCACGCCTGACCGGGGATCGTGTAGCCGATGTCCTCCAGGGCGCCCGTGATCTCGTTGATCACATGGTGCGCCCCGTCCTCGTGGCCGGTGACGACCACGCCCGCCACCCGGTTGCAGGCGACCGGCCGGCCCTCGTCGTCGGTCTCGGACATCATCGCGTCCATCCGCTCCAGCACCCCCTGGGCGACGGAGGACGGCCCGCCGAGCCAGGTCGGCGAGGCGATGACGAGGAGCTCGGACTCCAGCAGCCGGTCGTGCACGCCCGGCCAGGCATCGCCCTCGTGCACCGGCTCGCTGGTCACCCCCGGGCCGATGTCCAGGTCGACCGCCCGCACGACATCGACGGCGGCACCCTCCTTCTCCAGCTGCTCGACGACGACGCTCGCCAGTGCCTCGGTGTTCGAGGTCTCCGGCGACTTCTTGAGGGTGCCACGAGTGCCTTCATGAGGTGCCGGAGTACCCCTGCGCGCCGGTGCTACGCGGGTAGGTGACTCCGGACGCCGGCCGGGTACCCGCCCGGCATGGAGCACGACCGTGGAGCACCAGGACTGCCCGCCCCGCGCGGCCCGCTGAGCGGGGGCGTCGAGGCGTATCTGCGGGGTGCGGGGCGGCTGCCCCGCCTCGAGGACGTCGCCCGGGCCGCGGTGTACGGCGAGGATCTCCAGCTCGCCCTGTACGTGTGCTACGAGCTGCACTACCGCGGGTTCGCCGGCGTGTCCCCCGACCACGAATGGGACCCCGAGCTGCTGCGCACCCGCGCGGCCCTGGAGCACCGCTTCCTGTCGGCCCTGCGCGCCGACGCCCGGGTCCACGACAGCGTGGACGAGGCGCTGGCGGACCTCCTGGTAGAACCCGTCGACGGCACGGGCGTCAGCCACTTCCTGCGCGACGAGGGCGAGCTGTGGCATCTGCGCGAGTACGCGGCCCAGCGGTCTCTGTACCACCTCAAGGAGGCGGACCCGCACGCCTGGGTGCTGCCGCGGCTGTGGGGCCGGGCGAAGGCCGGGATGGCGGCCGTGGAGTTCGACGAGTGGGGCGGCGGCCGGGCCGACCGGGTGCACGCCCGGCTGTTCGCCGACCTGATGACTGACCTGGGCCTGGACACCACCTATGGCCGCTATCTCGACGCGGCGTGCGCCGAGGCGCTGGTCACGGTGAACCTCATGTCCCTCTTCGGCCTGCACCGGGCCCTCAGGGGCGCCCTGGTCGGCCACTTCGCGACGGTCGAGATCACGTCGTCGCCGGGTTCCCGGCGGCTCGCCGAGGCGATGCGCCGCACCGGCGCCGGGCCGGCGGCCGAGCACTTCTACGACGAGCACGTCGAGGCCGACGCGGTCCACGAGCAGGTGGTGCGCCATGACGTCATCGGCGGTCTGCTGGCGGAGGAGCCGCACCTGGCCGCGGATGTCGCGTTCGGGATCGACGCCACCGGGTTCGTCGAGGACCGCTTCGGCGCCCGGCTGCTCGCCGACTGGCGTGCGTCACGTTCGTCACTGTGTGCACCGATTGCCACTGAAGCTGCCCATATCTCCTGAATGCCCGGGTACCCGAGCGTCGTGAACCCACTTGTGCCCCCGGGCGTGTACGCCCCGCAGGAAGACACCGAGCTGCTGGCCGGAACCTTGTCCGACGAGCCGTTGCCGCCGGGCGCGGAGGTCCTGGACGTCGGCACCGGCACCGGTGCCCTGGCCCTGGAGGCCGCGCGCCGGGGCTTTCGCGTCACGGCTGTGGACGTGTCCCGCAGGGCGGTGTGGGCCGCACGGCTGAACGCCGTACGGGCGGGGCTCCCGGTCCGCATCCGGCACGGCAATCTCTTCGATCCGGTGCGCGGCGAGTCGTTCGACCTGATCCTGGCCAACCCGCCGTACGTGCCGGCGCCGGACGGCACCCGACGCCCGCGGGGCGCGGCCCGCGCCTGGGACGCGGGCGACGACGGACGGCTGGTCGTGGACCGGATCTGCCGGGAGGCACCTGACCTGCTGCGTCCGGGCGGGGTGCTGCTGCTGGTGCAGTCCGCGCTCAGCGGCCCGGACCTGACCGTCGGCCATCTGCGCTCCTCGGGCCTGAAGGCCGCGGTGACGCGCCGGCGGCGGATCGCGTTCGGCCCGGTGCTGCGCGACCGGGAACGCTGGCTGCGGGAGCGGGGGCTGCTGCCCGCCGCCGAGGACAAGGAAGAGCTGGTGGTCGTCCGTGCCGAACTCCCCGTCTGACCGGTCCGCGGCGCCGCGCCGCGTCACGGTCCAGCGCAAGGGCCCGCTGCTGTTGGAGGGCCCCGTCGAAGTGGAGCTGGAGGACGGTTCCGTGGTCACCTCGGACCGCTTCCGCGTGGCCCTGTGCACCTGTCGCCGCAGCCGCCGCTATCCGTGGTGCGACACGAGCCACCGCGACCGGGCCTGAGCCCGGCGCACGGTGGCCGGTGAGCCCAGGGGCCGGCGGGCGGCCCCACTCCGCCCGCCGGCCCCCTTGTGCGAGATCGCAGGTCCCCGCGACAGCGGCCCGGCTCCCCAGCCTCGAACCGCTGTGCCTCACGGGAACAGCGCGATCCCGGTCCCTCAGAACGCGAAGACGCCGGAACCGTAGGCGTTCTTCACGCACTCGTTGGAGAACGTGCGCTCGTACGAGACCCTCTGGCCCTGCCAGACACCGTCGACGGTGACGACGACCGGGTCGTACTGCTTGGTGCACATCACGCCGTCCTTGGCGGTCAGGGCGCGGATGTCGCCGCCGACGCCGCGCAGTTCCGCGCAGGCGGAGGCGGCGACCGGGTGCGTGCCGGAGGGCGTCGGGGCACAGGTCAGGGTGACCGCGCGTTCCGGAGTCGCTTCGGTCGCGCTCTCACCGTGGCCCACCGTGAGAACGAGGGCCGACGGGGCGTAGAGCGCGGTGGGGGCCTGATCCGGAGTGGCGAGCGCGGACCCGGTGAGGGGTCCGCAGACGGCGGTGGCCGTCAAGCCGAGAGTCATGGCCCAGCGCGCGGTGTTCCGCATTGTGTGCATCCTTCCGCTCGATTACAGGGTGTGCCGGCCCGTGCTCGGTCGGTGCCCGGGACGGCGAACGCGAGTCTGCCGAGTCCGTCGCCGAAGCACACATCGACCCCACCGGTTTCAGTAACCTTGCGTGTTGAATCAGTGGCGTGAAGTTACGGAATCGACCCACGTGAAGCCCGTAACCGCACGGGTTCCGGGGACGCGAAGCGGCCAGATGGCCGATTCCCACGCGTTCGTTAATAGGCCTGAAACATTCCGATTCCGCTCTCGGCCAACTGCTTTGTCACCCCTTGTGTTCATGCTCTGGCCGAGTAATCGTCATTACATGATTACGACAGAGCAGCGAGAGAAACTGCGCGGCTGGTTCGCCGGCCGCCTTCCCGACGACCTCTTCGAGGAACTGACCGAGATCACGGTCGACCGCGAGGAGATCACCGTGATCGGCCGCATCCCCGCACCCCGGCTGGCCGAGGACGCCCCGGCCGCCGAGCGGGAGGCGGCTCTGGAGAGCCGGGTGCAGGAGTTCCGGGAACGCACGCGCGAGGACCGGATGGCCGTGGCCAGGGAGGCCGAGCACCGGTTCGGCCGGAAGGTGTCCTGGGGTGTGGAGTGCGGCGGGCGGCGATCGCTCTTCACGCACGTGGCCGCGCCCGTCATGACGCGGCTGCGCCAGCCGGAGCGCCAGGTCCTCGACACCCTGATCGCCGGCGGCGTCGCCCGCAGCCGCAGTGATGCGCTGGCCTGGTGCGTACGCCTGGTCCAGCGCCACACCGACGACTGGCTCGCGGAGTTGCGCGACTCCCTCGAACACGTGCAGCGGGTCCGGGCCCAGGGGCCGGACGCCGAGCCGGATCAAGCCGGTCACGCCGGGCACACGGATGACGAGGAGTGACCACAGGGTGTACCGCCCCTGACCCACCGTCGCCCATACCGCTGGGTATCGTCGGCCGTGAAGCACGGTCTCGACGAGGAGACGACGAGAGGCGGCTGCGTACGGTGGGCAAACACTGGGCGGACTTCCAGTACGAGATCTATCTGAACGGGATGACGGGTGCCGTTCCCCGGCTGCCCACCGATCTGACCCGGCTGGAGGAGCTGACCGAGCAGCGGCTCGGGCCCGGCCCGGTCGGCTATGTGGCGGGCAGCGCGGGCAACGGCAGCACGGCCCGCGCCAACCGGGCCGCCCTGGAGCGTCGCCGGATCGTGCCGCGCATGCTGCGGGACGTGCACGAACGGGACCTGTCGGTCGAGGTGCTGGGCCGTGCCCTGCCGGCCCCGCTGGCGCTGGCTCCGGTCGGCGTGCTGTCGATCATGCACCCGGACGCCGAGTCCGCCGCGGCCCGGGCCGCCGCCGCGCAGGGCGTGCCCTTCGTCCTGTCGTCCGCGTCGAGCACGCCCATGGAGCAGGTCGCCGAGGCGATGGGTGACGCCGAGCGGTGGTTCCAGCTGTACTGGCCCAGGGACCCGGAGGTGGCCCGCAGTTTCCTGAACCGGGCGAAGGCGGCCGGGTTCAGGGTCCTCGTGGTCACTCTGGACACGCCGCTGCTGGCGTGGCGGCCGCGCGATCTCGACCAGGCGTATCTGCCGTTCCTGCACGGAGTCGGCACGGCCAACTACTTCTCGGACCCGGCCTTCCAGGCGGGTCTGGCCAAGCCGGTGCACGAGGATCCGAACGCGGCCGTGATGCGCTTCGTCGGGATGTTCGCCGACCCGGCGAAGTCCTGGCCGGACCTTGCGTTCCTGCGGGAGAACTGGGACGGCCCGATCGTCCTCAAGGGCGTGCTGCACCCGGACGACGCCCGGCAGGCAGCGGAGGCGGGCATGGACGGCGTCGTCGTCTCCAACCACGGCGGGCGCCAGGTGGCCGGGTCCGTCGCTGCGGCCGACGCGCTGCCCCGCGTCGCGCAGGCCGTCGGCGACCGGCTCACCGTCCTCTTCGACAGCGGCATCCGCACCGGCGACGACATCTTCAAGGCGCTCGCCCTCGGCGCCCGCGCCGTCCTCGTCGGCCGCCCGTACGTCTACGGTCTCGGCCTCGACGGCCGGCCGGGCGTCGAACACGTCATCCGCTGCCTGCTGGCCGAACTCGACCTGACCCTCGCCCTGTCGGGCCATGCCACGCCGGGCACGATCGGTCCGGCCGACCTCGTCGAGGACCCGGCCTGAGAAGCGGGGCCGCGCGACGCGTGCGCCGCGCGGCCCCGCTCAGGCGCCTGGGCCCCTGCTCACGCCGTCGGGCCCTGGGGCAGGGTCACCTGCCGGGCCGTCGGCCCCTCCTGCTCCTCGATCGACAGGGAACCCGCCGTGGTCGGCGCGGGCTCGGCCTGCCAGCGCTGTGCGTCGGAGCGGTCGCGGACCTTGACGACGATGTCGGCACCGGGGTCGTCATGGGTGGCGGCGAGGGCGAGCTGCTCGTCCCAGCGGGGCAGCAACTGCCCCTGCACGGTGAGGTCGTAGCGCACGTCGTCGGTCCGCTCGGTGTCCTCCTCGGCGCAGGTGCCGAGGACGACGACGCCCGCGTCCTTGTGCGAGTCCAGGCACAGGCCGGGATCGGCGACGCTGCGCAGCAGCCCGTCGTTCTCGTACGTCCACTGCTGGGTCCATGCCGCCGAGCACTCGGCCAGCTCGGTCCCCGCGCCCTCCTTCGGCCGGTCCCGGACGTCGAGGCACAGGTCGGCGCCGGCGTTGCGCAGCCGTGTCACGCCCGGTGCCGTGGGAAGCCCGGCCGTGTCGGGCGGGGTCACGGAACCGGCGCCGTTGCCGCCGGCGGCACTGTTGGAGCCGGCCGGGTCGGCCTGGCCGCCGTCGTAAGTGGACGCGTTGATGATGAGCACGGTCGCCAGCACCCCGGCCGACACCGCGCCGACGCCCGAGAGCAGCGCCCGGGAGGAGCGCAGCGCGTCCGGGATCCGCACGCCCTGGACCCGGCGGACCTGCGCGGGGATCCGGGACAGCAGGCGGTGGCGTCCGCCTCCGGGCCGCCCGTCACCGCGTCCCGCGCCGCGCCGGCCCGCGCGTCCGCCCCGCGTGCCGTGCGAGGTCCGGCCCGGGCGCGAGTCGAGGTAGCGGCGGGCGCCCCAGCCGAGGACCGCTTCGGCGATCAGCAGGCCGAGCCCGCCCTCGAAATGGCTCAGTTGTTCGGCAGCGTCACGGCAGTAGCGGCACTGAGCCAGATGCTCCTGGACGTCGGGCAGCAGTGCGCCGCCCCGGCGGATCGGCACGTCGAGGAGGCGGTTGTAGAAGCGGCAATCCTGCGTCGGCGCGAGTTCACTATGGGCATGTACACAACCCTCGCGGAATTTATCACGCGCTTGTTCGAGTGCGGCCGACGCGAGGTCCGTATCCATGCCCAGCAGACCGGCCGGGACGCTTAAAGGATCGGCCTCGACCTCGACATGCCAGAGCAAACAGCGCGCGGCTGCGGGAAGTGCCTGAAATGCCCGCTCCGCGAGGACGCGATTTTCGGGCGTCATGGACGTCGCCGCCCGCAGCCCGCGCCCTCCGGCCGGTTTCTGCAACGCCGGCAGTACGGCGGATATTCGATCGTCGCCGGACCACTCGCGGACCGTGTCGCGCACGGTCACCAGAAGCGCCGGGCGCAGCGCGACGGCCGACTCACCGAAGGCGAGGCGGTTCAGGGTCCGGTGGAAGGCGGTCCCGGTGACCATCTCCGCGGCCTGCGCCGACGAGGCGAGACAGATGACCGCGTACTCGTACACCGGCTGCCAGTGCCGCGCCATCAGCAGCGCGACGGAATGGGCGGCGACCCCGCCCTCCGGGCTGCCTCTCAGCGGGGCGGCGAGAGATTCATCGGATTCCCCGGGATCCCCGCCGGGCGGGGGATACGGAGGGCGAGGGGGGTGGGGGGTGGGCACTGAGATGGTTCCTTCCCACGCGCATGTGGCACCAGAAGTCCTGCCGCCGAAAAAGGAGCCCGATTGGTGCGTACCTTTTTGACGGGGCGCGGGAGGTGCGAATTCACCGACGGCGAATCGGACCCGGTCTACAAAACGCGTGCGACACCCGGCCATTCCCCCCGCACGTGTGTTTCACTCTTGCACAACCCCCACACGACCAACAAGGCGCCGGTGCAACATCAAGCCCATTGACAGAAAGTCAGAAATGGGAACACGCGCAGGTCGTTCGTACCGGTTTTCGACCTTTCAGATCTGCCAGGACCGCAGCCGGTCCGCCGCACCGTAGACGTCCGTCGTGCCGGACATCAGGTCGCGGGCGAGGTCGACGAGGGCGCCGTAGGGCGGGTCGATGCCGACGCCGCTGACGAACATGTACGCCACGGCCGTCGCACACGCGAAGCGGGCGTTGGCCGACGGGAGCGGCCGCAGCAGGGTGATGGTGTGCAACAGCGCGGCGGCTCGCCAGGCCGGGTCGGAGTTGACGCCGAGACGGGGCGGGTCGACACGGTGCCGGGCGACCGCGGCCACCAACGCGGAGAAGTCGTTGATGGTGGGCTGGTCCGGCAGGACCTCTTCGTGGCGCTGGAGCAGCCAGGGCACGTCGATATGGAGGACGGGTGCCATCGGTCAGGCAGCCCGCCCCTCGCCCTTGGCGGGCGGTTCGTCGTCCGGGAAGGCGGCGGCGAACTCGTCGGCGTGGGTCGCGAAGAACCTGCGGAAGGCCTCCGCGCCCTCCTGCAGCGCCCGGTGGCGGGCTATGTCGGCGGCGGCCGCCTCGCGCACGAGTGCCTTCATGGACGTACCGCGCTCCTTGGCGATCTGCCGCAGGTCCTCAAGTTCGCGGTCGCTGAACTCCACGTTGAGAGCTGGCATGCCTTCACGGTACCGCTCGGGTACTGACTCGTAAATACTCCCAGGTCAGGGGGTCGAGCCGACGGTACCGAAGGCGGTGGGCCGCAGGCCATCCGCTGAGATCTGCATCACATCGCACCGCCCGATGTCACATTCCGGGTCCCCGCACGGCTCGCAGTGGTGAGCCGTCTCTGGGAGGACCACGCATGACCGAGATCCCCGTACCCGGCACCGCCGCCCCGCTCGACGAGGCGACCGGGGTGTTCGTCGACCACCGCGAGCTGCTGTTCGGCGTCGTCTACAACATACTGGGCAGCGTCGCCGACACCGAGGACGTCCTGCAGGAGACATGGCTGTCCTGGACGGCCCGCGGCGGGGGCGCTCCCCTGGCCGGCGTCGGCAATCCCCGGGCCTATCTCGTCCGGGTGGCGGTCAACCACGCGCTGCGGCGCCGCGCCGTGATCAGCCGGAGGCAGGAGACGTACGTGGGCTCCTGGCTGCCCGAGCCGCTGGTCGCCGACGAGGGCGCCGACACCGCCGACGGTCCGGCCCTGCGCTCGGAGTCGGTGTCGCTGGCGATGCTGGTGGTCCTGGAGTCGCTCACCCCGCTGGAACGGGCCGTGTTCGTGCTGGGCGAGGTGTTCGGCTACCCGCACGCGGAGATAGCCGACATCATCGACCGCTCCCCCGCCGCCGTACGGCAGTTGGCGCACCGGGCCCGGGAGCACGTGAACGCACGGCGGCCCCGGTACGAGGCGCATCCGCGGGTGCGGCGGGAGGCGACCGAACGGTTCGTGCGGGCGGCGCTCGGCGGGGACATCGCCGAGCTGATGGAGGTCCTCGCGCCGGACGTCACGGCGTGGACGGACGCCGGCGGCAAGCGCAGGCCGGCGAGCCTGCGCCCGGTGCACGGCCGGGACAAGGTGGCCCGTCTGCTCACCTCCGGGCGGGGCGGCCCGAGCAACCCCGTGTTCCGCTACCGGCGCGTCAACGGCGACGACGCGGCGGTGCTGTTCGACGGCGACGCGCCCTACGCCGTCCTGGTCCTGGACCTCACCCCGGAGGGCGACCGGGTGCGCGGGATCTACGTCGTGGCCAACCCGGACAAGCTCACCCACCTGCCCAGGGAGGCGGCGTGAGCGCCGGACGCGGTGAGCGGCTCGCGGACTGGTTCGACGGCCGGCTCGGCACCCACACGCTCGGCCGGAAGTACCTGCGCAAGGTGTTCCCCGACCACTGGTCCTTCCTGCTCGGCGAGATCTGCCTGTACAGCTTCGTCGTGCTGGTCCTCACCGGCGTGTATCTGACGCTGTTCTTCCATCCGTCGATGAACGAGGTGACCTACCACGGGAGTTACGCACCGCTGAACGGCGTGCGGATGTCCGAGGCGTACGCCTCGACGCTGGACATCAGTTTCGACGTGCGCGGCGGGCTGCTGATCCGGCAGCTGCACCACTGGGCGGCGCTGGTCTTCGTCGCGGGGATGCTGACGCACATGATGCGGCACTTCTTCACCGGCTCGTTCCGCAAGCCGCGTGAGGTCAACTGGCTGTTCGGCTGGCTGCTGCTCTTCCTCGGCCTGTTCGAGGGCCTGTTCGGCTACTCGCTGCCGGACGACCTGCTGTCGGGCACGGGGCTGAGGTTCGTGCACGGCGCGCTGCTGTCGGTGCCGATCGTGGGGACGTACCTGGCGATGTTCCTGTTCGGCGGCGAGTTCCCCGGCGACGACATCGTGGCCCGGTTCTACTCGCTGCACGTCCTGCTGATCCCCGGGGTGATGGCGGCACTGATCGTCGTCCATGTGCTGCTGGTCGTCTACCACAAGCACACCCAGTTCGCGGGCCCCGGGCGCACCGAACGCAACGTCGTGGGCGCGCCCTTCATGCCGGTGTACCTCGCGAAGGCGGGCGGCTTCTTCTTCCTCGTGTTCGGGGTGCTCGCGCTGATGGCGGCGGTGGCGACGATCAACCCGGTGTGGTCGTACGGCCCCTACCGCGCCGACCAGGTGTCCACGGGCGCCCAGCCCGACTGGTACCTCGGCTTCGCGGAGGGGCTGGTGCGGATCATGCCGGGCTGGGAGATCACGCTGTGGGGCCACACGCTGGTGCTGGGCGTGTTCATCCCGATCGTGGTGTTCCCGCTGCTGCTGCTCTTCATCGGCGTGTACCCGTTCCTGGAGGCCAGGTTCACCGGTGACAGGAACGAGCACCATCTGCTGGACCGGCCGCGCAACCGCCCGGTCCGCACGGCGATCGGGGCGGCCTGGATCAGCCTCTATCTGGTGCTGCTGGCGGGCGGCGGCAACGACATCGTGGCGACCCGCTTCCACCTGTCGATCAACACGGTGACCTGGGCGGTGCGGATCGCGATGTTCGTCGTCCCGGCGGCCGTCTTCGTCGTCACCCGGCGGATCTGCCTGGGGCTGCAGCTGCGCGACCGGGAGCTGGTGCTGCACGGCCGGGAGACCGGCGTGATCAAGCGGCTGCCGCACGGCGAGTACGTCGAGGTGCACGAGCCGCTAGACCAGGCCCGGCTGCACACCCTGACCGCACATGAGCGGCCCGGGGAACTCGTGGTCAGGAGTGGGCGCGACAGAACTCCCGGACAGTCCGGTTGAACGGCTCCGGGGCCTCGAGGTTGCTGAGGTGCCCGGTGCCGGGCAGCACGACCAGGGTGGCCTCGGGGATCGCCTCCAGGAGGGGACGGGCGATGAGATCCACCGGCGAGCGTGCGTCGAGCTCCCCCCACAGCAGCAGGGTCGGCACCCTGATCTTGGGCAGCAGGTCGCGCTGGTCGGCCTCGGTCATGACGGTGAGCTGCGTCCGCATGCTCCGGGGCCGGGTGTCGGCGGACATCACGGACAGGAGGCGGACGGCTTCGGCCGGTGGCCGCCCGGCGAACAGGCCGGGCATGGTCGGCGCGAACTCCTCGTCCGGGACCGCGAGCATCCGCTCCGCCCCCTCGACTCGCGACCGCACCTCCGCCGGAGGCAGCGAGCCCTTCCAGCCGGCGTAGGTGTCCACGAGGAGCAGCGTCCGGACGAGCTCGGCGTGGTGCCGGTAGAGCTCCAGCACCACGGTCCCGCCCCACGACAGGCCGAGGACGTGCGCCGGACCGAGGTCCACGTCCACGATGACGGCCGCCAGACAGCGGGCGTAGTCGGCGAGGACGAAGGAGGGCGGTACGTCGGAGGAGCGGCCGGCCCCGGGCTCGTCCCAGGCGACGACGGTGAACTCGTCGGCCAGGTCCGCGAGCTGCGGACGCCACAGGCGGGCGTCGGTGGTGGCACCGTGCGCGAGCACCAGGGGCGGGCCCTGGCCCACCCGGTCGTAGGCGACCTCGATGCCGTCTACCCGCACCGCGTGCATGACACCAGGCTACGCGCGGGTGCCGAAGGCGTCCTGTCGGCGGACTCCCCCGGCACCCGGCGTGCTCGTCCGGTCCCTACCCCTGGTCCGCCACGAAGGCGGCCATGCGGGTCAGGGCGGCGTTCCAGTTGATCGTGTGCTCGTTGGTCGACCAGGACTGGATGTCGTCGATGTAGCAGAACTGACCGACACAGCCCTGGAGTTTGCTCTGTGCGTAGGGGTCCTGGATGCTCGAGTTCGGTCCGCCCGCCAGGGTGCCCTTCGGCGGGTTCGGCTGGCTCGGGTCGAGCTGGCGAGCGTACCAGCGGCTGTGCTGGTTCTGGGCGCTGACCTCGCCGTAGCCGGTGACGTAGGAGATGTTCAGGGCGTTGCGGCCCAGGATGTAGTCCATGCTCTGGAGCGCGCCGTCGCGGTACTTCGAGGCGCCGGTGATGTCGTACGCGGTGGCGAGGACGACGGCGTTGTTGAGGACCTGGTGGCTGGAGCCCCAGTCGTACTTGTTGCCGTCCGGGGCGTACGGCATGCCGTAGGGGTGTGCCTTCAGCGTGGCCAGGTAGCGGTCGGCGCCCTTGAGGACGGACTGGCGGACCTTGTCCCGGCCGGGCAGCCTGTTCGGCACCGTGGCGAGGTCGAGCCGTCCCGCCGCGCCCGTGCGGGCCCAGTCGAAGCCGACGGGGGTGAAGAGGTCGGCCGTGTGGACCGGCGACTTCAGGACGTAGTCCTGGAACGGCTTCTCGCCCGTGCTGAGGTACAGCTCGGCCGCCGCCCAGTAGAAGTCGTCGGTGACGTCGCTGTCGGCGTAGGCGCCGCCGCCGACGCCGTCGCTCTCGGAGGCGTAGCGGTCGGGGTGGGCGAGCGCCGCCGCCCAGGCCTTGCGGGCGGCTGCCAGGGCCCGGTCGGCGAACGCCTTGTCGTAGGGCCGGTAGAGGCGGGCCGCCTGTGCGGCCGTGGCGGCCAGGTTCAGGGTCGCGGCCGTGGACGGCGGGTGCAGTTCCCGCTTCTGCGGGTCGTCGCTGGGCAGCAGCGGCAGTCCGGTCCACTGCTCGTCGTGCATCTTGTGGTGGGCCATGCCGGCCAGCGGCTTGCCGTCGGGCACCTGCATCTTCAGCAGGAACTCCAGCTCCCAGCGGGCCTCGTCGAGGATGTCGGGGACCTTGTTGCCGCTCTCGGGGATGGCGAGCGTGCCGTCGCCGAGCTTGCCGGCGTCGCCGGTGCGGGCGTGCAGCGCGCGTTCGTGGGTGCTCAGCACCTCCCAGGTGGAGATGCCGCCGTTGACGACGTACTTGCCGTGGTCGCCGGCGTCGTACCAGCCGCCGCTGACGTCCAGGCTGTAGTCGCAGACGCCGGGCTGGCACGGGACGTCGGTGTCGCCCTTGTTGGGGGCCACGCCCACGTGACCGGCCGGGCGGCCGTAGCCGGGCCGCAGGTCGTCTCGTATCTCGATGCCGCTGCGCTGGGTGTAGTAGTACTTCGCCGAGTCCAGCCGGAGCCTCTCGTAGGCGCTCGCGTCGATGTCGAAGGGGCGGCTGGTCTCGCCGTCGGCGACGAGCGTGAGGCCCGTGCCCTTCTTGCGGTACGCGCCGAAGTCGATCGAGTGGACGTTCTGTCCGGAGGAGGCGTCGACGCCGCGCGGCACGGTCGTGCCCCGGGCCACCGTCCTCCCGCCGGAGGTCCTCAGCTCCCAGGGCAGTTTCGCCGTGGCGTCGGTGACGAGGGTGGCGTTCTTCGGCCCGGCGGGCAGATAGGCGACCTGGTTGACGCGGACCCGGGGCCCGGTGTCGGGCTCGTACGGCTCCGGCGTCACCCCGCCGAGCAGGGAGACGTCGTCCACGCAGAAGCGCCAGGGATCCGCGCTGCCGCCGAGCTGGAGGCCGACCTGGCCCTGAGTGGTGTCGGCGGGTGCGGTGAAGGTGTAGGAGTAGGTGTCGCCGGAGACGCTGAGCTGCGGTGACACCTCGTGGTAGGTGTCGTACGGCGACACGGACAGGCCCACGATCGCCCGCACGACGTGCCCGGCGGGCGTGCCGGTCGCGCTGAAGGAGAAGCGGTACGACTCCCCCTTCACCAGGGTGATGTCGTTCTGCCCCACGGCGGCGTCCCAGCGGTTGGTGGTGCCGCCGGGGACGTCGGCGCAGAGCCGGCCGTCGGACAGCCCCGCCGTGACGTTGCTGGTGGCCCACCACGGGTCCATGGTCGTGTCGAAGGTGCCGTTCCTGACCTGCTCGACCTCCTCGGCCCCGGCCGGTGCGGAGGGCAGCGCGGTGAGCGCGGTCGCCAGCAGGGCCGTCAGGGACAACAGGGCGGTTCTGCGTCGTTTCACGTCCGGGCTCCTCTGGAGAGGTGCGGGTGACGCTCGGCGTGGGAGCGCTCCCAGATGTGGATGCCCGCCATGGTTGTTGCTGATGTGACGCCCAGTCAACGGTCCGGACAGGACTGGCTGTTCGCCGCCCGTCCGGACCGTCGTGCCCGAGAGATCAGGCGGCCGGGGTCTCCAGCCTGCTGATGCGGAGGGCGCCCCGGGGCTCGTCGGGGTGGCGGCTCGTCATCGTGAGCCGGATCCGGGAGCCGCGGACGGTCTTGAAGGTGATCACGGTGGGGGCGTCGGAGGCGGTGGCCCAGTCGATCACCGTGTCCTGCACGGCCCGCCACGCCCGGCCGTCCCACACCGCCACCTCGATCGCCGCGGGCAGGCTGTGCGTGGCGTCGACGGTGAAGGAGACGTCCACCCGGTCGAAGCCGCGGGTGCGTCCGTGGTCGACCGTGACCCAGTCCTCGGAGCGGGCGCCGTCGAAGGCGGGCAGCAGGGCCGTGGCCTGTTTGTAGAAGCCGTTGGACCAGCCGGTGGCCGGGTCACCGTCGAGCATGGCGGCGGGCAGGGTGTCCGGGCGGCCGGAGTAACTGGCGTCCGCGTGCGGGTAGTTGATCGGCGCCGGGTGCTCCGGCCGGAAGGCGGGCGGGGCGGTCTCGGCCCGGTCCGCCGCCCGGGTGGCGCGTACGGTCGTGGTGCCGGTGCGCAGGCCGTCGGCGCGGGCGGTCACCCTCACCGTGCCGGACTTGGTGCCGGAGCGGACGATGGCGAGGGCCTTGCCGTGGAAGGCGGTGCGGGTGCTCGCCTGGTAGCGCTCGGCGCTCTCCTGGCGACCGTTGTCGAGCCCGGCGAGGGAGCCGCCCGCGACCTCGAAGGAGAGCAGGTGCTCCGCGTCGGGCACCACCACCCCCCGCCGGTCGACCACCTCGGCGGTCACGAAGACCAGCGAACGTCCGTCGGCGGCCAGGGACGTGCGGTCCGGCGTCAGGCGTATCGCGTGCGGGGCGCCGGCGGTGCGCAGCACGTCGGTGGCGACCACCTTGCCGTCCCGACGCGCGACGGCCTTCAGCTCGCCCGGCCGGTAGGGCACCTTCCAGGTCAGGTGGAGCTTGCCGGCGCTGCCGTTCGGGCTGGTGTAGCTGCCGGGGTAGGGGCCGTCGGTGAAGGTCTTGTCGTCTCCGGTCGTCTCGGTCGTCTCCAGGTAGGTGCGGCCGTCGACGGTCTTCTTGGTGTCGAACCGCCGTAGGCCCAGGGACTTTCCGTTGAGGAACAGCTCGACGGTGTCGACGTTCGAGTACGCCCAGACCTCGACCGTGTCGCCCTCGGCGTGGTTCCAGGTCATCGGCAGCAGATGGACCATCGGCTCCTCGGTCCACTGGCTCCGGAACAGGTAGTACATGTCCTTGGGGAAGCCCGCGGTGTCGACCGCGCCGAAGAAGGACGCCTTGACCGGGAAGACGTCGTACGGCGTGGGCTCGCCGATGTAGTCGATGCCCGACCACAGGAACTGCCCGGCGAACCACTTGCGGTCCCGGTCCTTCTTGTGACCGTACTCGCCGCTCATGGTCCAGGAGGCGAGGTTGTTGTCGTAGGAGGAGGTGCCGCGCCTTCCCGGCGTGTAGTTCTCACCGGTGTTGAGGTGTTCGGGCTCCTGGTACTCGCCCCGGGTCGAGGTCTCCGAGGAGGACTCGGACTCGAAGAGGAAGAGGTGCGGGTAGGCCGCGTGCAGCTGGTCCACCGACTTGGCGGTGTTGTAGTTGAGGCCGAGGCCGTCCAGCTTGGCCAGCATCAGGTCGGCCGCGGAGCCCTTGGCGGGGAGGCGGCGGTACTTGTCGGAGCCGATGACCAGCGGGCGGGTGTCGTCGGCGGCCCTGATCGCGGTGATGATCCGGTCGGCCATGGCGAGACCGGCGGTGGAAGTGGAGTCGGGGACCTCGTTGCCGATGGACCACATCAGCACGGCGGGCGAGTTGCGGGCCGCCAGCACCATCTCGGTGGCGTCCTTCTCGCACCACTCGTCGAAGAACCGGCCGTAGTCGTAACGGTTCTTGCCCGTGCGCCAGCAGTCGAACGCCTCCACCAGCATGACGATGCCCAGCTCCTCGCAGACCTGGATCACCTCGGGCGCGGGCGGGTTGTGGGAGGTCCGCAGGGCGTTGACGCCCATGGACCGCATGATCTCCATCTGGCGGCGTATCGCGTCGATGCTGACCGCGGCGCCGAGCGCGCCGAGGTCGTGGTGGAGGTCGACGCCCTTGAGCTTGTGGTGGGTGCCGTTGAGGAAGAAGCCCTCGTTCGGGTCGAAGCGGAAGGTGCGCAGGCCGAAGGGCGTGCGGTAGGTGTCGGTGGTCCTGCCGCCGACGCGCAGTTCGGTGTGCAGGGTGTAGCGGTGCGGGGCCGCGATGTCCCACAGCTGGGGGCGCCGGACCGTGAGCTCGTGGGTCTCGGTCCTCTCGCCGGTGACGGCGGCCGTGGAGGAGGTACGGGCGACCGTCCGGCCCTTCGGGTCGACGATCCGGGAGACGACCTCGACGTCTGCGCCCGCGCCCGACGCGTTCACGACCGAGGTGTCGATCCGTACGACGGCCCGTTCGGCGGAGATCTCGGGCGTGGTGACGCGGGTGCCCCAGCGGGCCACGTGCACCGGCTCGGTGATCACCAGGCGGGCCTCGCGGTAGATGCCGCTGCCCGAGTACCAGCGGCTGCTGGGGAGCCGGTTCTGGACCTTGACCGCGAGCACGTTCTCGGTGGTGCCGTCGGTGTGCACCAGGTCGGTGAGATCGAGGGCGAAGCCGGTGTAGCCGTAGGGGTGGCGGCCGGCCTCCTTGCCGTTGCAGTAGACGGAGGAGTCCATGTAGACGCCGTCGAACTCCACCGAGATCCGCTTGCCGGCGAGGGCGGGCGGCAGCGTGAAGGCGAGGCGGTACCAGCCGAGGCCGCCGGGGAGGAAGCCGGTGCCGCTGGTGGTGCCGTGCTCGGTGGTGGGGGTCTGCTCGATGCTCCAGTCGTGCGGGACGGCGACCTCGCGCCAGCCGGAGTCGTCGTGCCCGGGAAGGTGGGCGTCGGCATAGGCGCCGGTCGGGTCGGTGATCCCGCCCGGGTTGACCAGCGCGAAGCGCCAGCCGTCGCGCAGCGCGACGGTGCGGCGGCCGGACGCCCCGCGCGCCTCCTCGGCGGCCCACGCCTCCGGAGCACCCAGCAGTGTTCCGGCCGCGGGCGCGGCGGCGGAGGCGAGCAGGACCGATCTGCGCGTGACCGACATGGCGGCTTCTCCCTCATGAAGACCCAGAAGTACTCACAACTGATCGTGAACAAACAGATTCTGTCGAGGTGTCACACTGGGCCGTCAAGGGTGCGGCAGCGCTGTTCTGCCCCAGAGGTCACATCGGCCGGAAATGGGCCTTGACCGTGCGCTGCCGTGGCCGCCCAGGGGTTGCCGGGTCACGTCGGGCGCCCACGGTCTAGTCTGGAACCCAAGCGACCTCCCTGATCACTGTGAGTGTCCGTATGGAGTGGCGACGATGAGGCCGGACGAGCCGTTCGACGATGCCGTGGCCGCCCGTGCCGTCATCGCCGCCGACGGCACGCTCACCGAGTGGAGCGAGGGCGCCCACCGCCTCCTGGGCCACACGGCCGCCGAGGTCCTCGGCCGCCCGGCCGCCGAACTGCTGGCCGACGGAGCGGCGCCGCCGCCCGTGCCGACCGACGCCCGCTGGAACGGGACGCTCACGTTGCGTCACCGCGATGGGCACGCGGTGACCGCGTGGGTGCTCGCCCACCGCAGACCGCCGGACGGCCCGGAGGCGACCGAGTGGCTCACCGTCTCCCCTTCTCAGGCGCCCGGCCCGGAACCGACGGACGATCCGCTGGTGCGGGCGGCCCTGACACAGTCGCCCTGCGCCACGATGATCTTCGACGAAGGGCTGCGGCTGCGCGGCGTCAACGACGCCATGGCGGACCTCCTCGGACTGCCCGCCGACCGGCTGCGCGGCCTGCGGCCCACCGACGTCGGCAGCCGGCCGCAGAACACGGAACTCGAAGAGAATCTGCGCCGCGTGCTGAGCACCGGTCGGCGGCAGGACATGCAGACGTACATGAAGGCCAGCGGCGAGAACCGGGGTGCGCACGCCTGGCTGGCCCGGCTCGCACCGCTCATCGACGACTCGGGCCGGGTGCGGGGCGTGTGCGTGACGGCCCACGACTTCAGCGACCAGTACCGGTCCCGGGAGCGGCTCCAGCTGGTCAACGAGGCGAGCGTGCGCATCGGCACCACCCTCGACGTCACCCGTACGGCCCAGGAGTTGGCGGACGTGTGCGTGCCGGCGCTGGCCGACTTCGTCAGCGTCGACCTGCTCGACGTACGCGACAACGGCGGCGAGTCCGCCGGCGCGCCGACCCCTCCGAAACCGCCGGTGAGCCTGCGCCGCGCCGCCCACCAGTCGGTCAACTCGGGCAGCCCCGAGGCCGTGGCCAAGCCGGGGCAGGTGGACGTCTATCCGGAGAACTCCCCGCAGGCCGCCTCGCTCCTCGCGGGGCGCACGGTCGTGGCGTCCGGAACGGACGGCGGCGACCTCGAGCAGTGGCTGGCCTGGGACCCGGTCCGGTTCCGGCGGATCCGCGAGTACGGCATCCACTCGACGATGTCCGTGCCGCTCCAGGCCAGGGGCTCGACCCTCGGGGTCGCGGTCTTCACCCGCTTCCGTCGCCCGGAGCCCTTCACCGACGACGACGTGCTGCTGGCCGAGGAGGTCACGGCCCGCGCCGCCGTCTGCATCGACAACGCCCGCCGCTACTCCCGCGAGCGCGAGACGACGCTCACCCTGCAGCGCAGCCTGCTGCCCCGCAAGCTGCCGCACACGGCCGCCGTGGAGGCGGCCTCCCGCTATCTGCCCGCCACCCGCTCCGGCGTGGGCGGCGACTGGTTCGACGTGATCCCGCTGTCCGGGATGCGCGTCGCGATGGTCGTCGGCGACGTCGTCGGGCACGGCATCCAGGCCTCGGCCACCATGGGCCGGCTGCGCACCGCCGTCCGCACCCTCGCCGACATCGACCTGGCCCCCGACGAGCTGCTCACCCACCTCGACGACCTGGTCGTCCGGCTCTCCCAGGAGTCCGGAGTCGACGCCGGCACCGGGGAGGTGGGCGCGACCTGCCTGTACGCCGTGTACGACCCCGTATCACGGCGCTGCACCCTGGCCCGGGCCGGGCACCCGCAGCCCATGCTGGTGCCGCCGGACGGCCCGGCCCGGCAGCTCGACCTGCCCTCCGGTCCCCCGCTCGGTGTCGGGGGGCTGCCGTTCGAGAGCGCCGAGGTGGAGCTGCGGGAGGGCAGCGTCCTGGCGTTCCACACGGACGGACTGGTCGCGAGCCGCGAGCGGGACGTCGACGCGAGCCACCGGATGCTGCGCGAGGCGCTGTCGGCTCCCTCCGACTCCCTGGACGAGATCTGCGACCGCGTGCTGCACGCCCTGCTCCCGCCCACCGGCTCCGCCGACGACGTGGCCCTGCTGCTGGCCCGCACCCGGGGCCTGCCGTCCTCCCAGGTGGCGACCTGGGACATCCCCGCCGACCCGGCGCTGGTGGCCCCCATCCGCAAGCAGGTCGTCGACCAGCTCGACCGCTGGGGGCTGACCGAGGCCACGTTCACCGGGGAACTGGTGGTGAGCGAGCTGGTCACCAACGCCATCCGCTACGGCGCCCAGCCCATCCGGCTGCGGCTGATCCACGACGCGTCCACGCTGATCTGCGAAGTGTCCGACACCAACCACACGGCGCCACACCTGCGCCGCGCCAAGACCTGGGACGAGGGAGGCCGCGGTCTGCTCCTGGTCGCCCAGCTCACCCAGCGCTGGGGCAGCAGGCACACCGCCGAGGGCAAGACGATCTGGGCGGAGCTGGCCCTGCTCGACGAGCTGTGACAGCGCGCTTCCCGTTCTCGTAACTCTCTTACCAACTCCTGGTTTCATGGGCGGGCACGCTGTGATCACGCTCCGGAGGACTTCACCCTGAACGCCCCGCTCGCCGAAGTCCTGTCCGTGGTGCTGCTGGCCGCCGTGCTCGTCTGGGCCGTGCTCCGGCCGCGGGGGCTGCCCGAGGCCGTCCTGGCGGTTCCGGCCGCCGGGTTCGCGGTCGCCGTCGGAGTGATCCCGCCGGGCCACGCGTGGGAGGAGATCCAGCGGCTGGGGC
Organism: Streptomyces sp. NPDC006235; assembly: GCF_040613735.1. Classification (NCBI taxonomy): domain Bacteria; kingdom Bacillati; phylum Actinomycetota; class Actinomycetes; order Kitasatosporales; family Streptomycetaceae; genus Streptomyces; species Streptomyces sp. NPDC006235. The sequence continues at coordinate 14,014 of NZ_JBEXSR010000054.1, read as the reverse complement.
CCGTGGTCGGCTTCCTCGCGGCCGTGCTGGTGCTCGCGCACTTCTGCGACGTCGAGGGGCTGTTCACGGCGTGCGGGGCGTGGATGGCCCGCTGGGCGGCGGGGCGTCCCGCGCGGCTGCTGACCGCGGTGTTCGCGCTGGCCTCCGTCATCACGGCCGTGCTCAGTCTGGACGCCACCGTCGTCCTGCTGACCCCGGTGGTGCTCGCCACCGCCACCCGGATGGGCGTCCGGGCCCGGCCGCACCTCTACGCGTGCGCCCATCTGTCGAACACCGCCTCGCTGCTGCTGCCGGTCTCCAATCTCACCAACCTGCTGGCCTTCACGGCGAGCGGGGTGAGCTTCACCCGGTTCGCGGCGCTGATGGCGTTGCCCTGGCTGGTGGCGATCGGCGCGGAGTACCTGGTGTTCCGGCGCTTCTTCGACGAGGAACTGACCGCCCCCCTCCCCTCGCCCGACGCCGAGCGGCCACCCGAGCTACCCCTGTTCGCCCTGGTCACCGTCGGCTGCACACTGGCCGGGTTCGTCGTGGCCTCCGCCGTCGGGATCGCACCGGCCTGGGCCGCTCTGGCCGGTGCGCTCGTGCTGGCCGTACGGGCGCTGCTGCGGCGCCGGGCCACCCCGCTGGCCGTGGTGCGGTCCGCGGCCCCGGCGTTCCTGGCGTTCGTGCTCGCCCTGGGCGTCGTGGTGCGGGCGGTCGTCGACCACGGGCTCGCCGACGCGCTCCACCGGGTGCTGCCCGCCGGCTCGGGCCTGCTCACACTGCTGGGCGTGGCCGCGCTGGCCGCCGTCCTGTCGAACATCGTCAACAACCTGCCCGCGGTCCTGGTGCTGCTGCCGCTGACCGCGGGGGCCGGACCCGGTGCCGTGCTGGCGGTGCTGCTCGGCGTGAACATCGGCCCCAACCTGACCTACGCCGGATCGCTGGCGACCCTGCTGTGGCGGCGGATCGTGCAGCAGCACGGACACCGGGTGGAAGTCGGCGAGTTCACCCGGCTCGGGCTGCTCGCGGTACCGGCCGCGCTGGTGCCGGCCGTGGTGGCGCTGTGGCTGTCGCTGCGCGTCGTCGGGAGCTGAGCGCGCACCCGGTCAGCGGTGGCCGCCGCCATGACCGCCGTAGCCGTAGCCATAGCCGCCGTAGCCGCCATAGCCGGGGTATCCATAACCGGGGTAGCCGTAGCCGGGATAACCGTCCTGGCCGTCCCCGTCGCAGGGGTAGCCGTTGGGGTCGCAGGCCGGGTCGGTGGGGGCCGGGCTGGTCGGTGCCGGCCGCTGTGCCGACGGGGTGGCGGAGGGGGTCGGGGTCGGGGTCGCCGAGGGCTTCTTCGAGGCCGTGGGGGTGGGTGTCGGGGTGGGGCGCGGCGCGGGGGCGGCGGCGTGCCAGTTGACGGCCTCCATCTGGAGATCCGCCTTGGAGGTGTCGATCGCCCACCGCTGGTCCTCGTCGTCGGCCCGAGCCTTGAGGACCAGGGCTCCCGAGCCGTCGGTCGCGGCCGGAGCCAGGGCGAGGTCCTGGTTCCAGCGGGGCACCAGGGCGCCCTGGAGGGTGAAGTCGTAGCGGATGTTCCTGGCGTCCGCCTGGGACGTTCCCGCGCAGGGGGCCAGCCGCACCGAGTAGCCGAGGTGCGAGTCCAGGCACAGGTCCGGGGCGGCGCCGTTGCGCAGCAGGCCGTCGGTCTCGTACGTCCACTGCTGGGCGGCGGCCGAGGAGCAGGGGGTGAGTTCCGCCTCCGCGTCCTCGACGGCCTTGCCGTCCTCGATGCCGACGCACAATCCCGAGTCCACGTTGTGCAGCCGGCCGCGCAGGGTGCCCTTCTCGGCGTCGCCCGACCCGATCCATGACGGGTCGCCCGTCGGCTCTCCCGCACCCGAGCCGGGCGCCTCGGAGGGCCGTCCCGCACCCGCCTGCTGCGGGCCCTCGCCGGAGCTGCCCAGGGACCACAGGACCAGCGGGATGACGACCAGGCCGCTGACGGTCAGGATGCTCACGGAGAGATTGCGGCGGCGGGCGGAACGGCGGGCCGCCTTGTGGGCGGATCTGCGCGCCGCGGCGCGGGGGCCCGCCGCACGCCGGCCGGGACGGGAACCCGCGGCACGCCGGCCGGGCGTGGTTCCAGCGGCCGGCGGGGCGTCGGGCGGGGCCGGGAAGCCGTCGTGGGCGTGAGCACGCGCCGCGTCCCCCGTCGCGGGGGCGGCCGGCGCGGCCGGCGGGCCGACCGGGTCGGTGAACGACTCCCCGGCCATGCCCGCGAGGACCACGGGGTCGGGGAAGGCTTCGCCACCGGCCACACCTGCGGGGAGTCCGGTCCCCGCGGCGGCCGACTCCGCGCCGGGCCGCGGGGCGTCCGTCTGCGCGCCGGGGCCCGGGGCGTCCGGCACGTCGCTCTCCGCGACGCCGCTCGGTCTGCCCTCCGCGTACTCCAGGCCGCCCCAGCCGAGCACCGCCTCCGCCAGGGCGGGACCGAGCCCGTGGTTGAACCGGCCGAGCTGGTCCGCGGCGGCGGCGCAGTGCCCGCAGCCCTGGATATGCGCGCGTAGATCGGGGTCGAGATCGAGGGCGCCACGCCGGTACGTCACGTCGAGCAGGCGGAGATAGCGCCGGCACTCCTCGTCGGGCGCGAGTTCGCGGTGCAGCTGGAGGCTCTCCTCGCGCAACCGGTCACGGGCCCGGTCCAGTTCGACGCCGGCACCCTCCTCGTCCAGGCCGAGCAGCCCGGCCGGGACGGCGAGCGGCTCGGCCTCGACCTCTACGTGCCACAGCAGACAGCGCGCCGACTGGGGCAACCGCTGGAAGGCACCGGACAGCAGGCGCCGGTGCTGCTGCGGCAGCAGCCGGGCGGCCACTCGCTCCCCCTCGCCGGACCCGGACAGCAGGTCCGGGTGAAGCATGTCGCGTCTGTGGTCGGTGGCCCACTCGGCGGCGATACGCCGCACGGTGACGAGCAGATGGGGCCGCCACGCCGAGGTGGGGCCGGTCTGGCGCAGGGTCTCGCCGAAGATCCGGGTGAAGGCGGCCGTCGTGAGTATTCCGGCGGAACGCGGCCCGTCGGTGCACAGCCGTGCGTAGGCGGAGGCCGCCTCCCAGTGCCGGTCCAGCAGTTCGCCGACGGGGTGAAGTGCGGGGGTCGCCCCCGTCCACTTCCTGAGCTCGGCGCTCAGTTGCTCGTCCGTCGCGCCGATCCTGCGGGCCGGACCCGGAGAATTCGACGGGCCTGCGTCGTTCACGGCTGCATTCCTCTCAAGGACATGCGGGAGAAAGTCCATACCAAGGGGTATGTCGGCCCGGTGGCCTCGCGCATGCGAAGAAAGGCGTGTTGTCCGGACGCCGACAGGGCACACCTTTGCACAGGTCAGCGACAGGGAACAAGTGATCTCGCGGTTTCGTGCATTGCGTACGCGGCCGGAGCCTTTTGACAAAACGTCAATGTGCGGTGCGAAAGGGATTTCCGCACTGTCCGTTCTGTTTTTTCCCGGCGCGTTTTCGCCCGGCTCCGGGAGTCGCCTCAAAACCATTGGACTGCCGCCCGCACAGCAGCTCACACCCTCGGGCCTTCCCGGAACGGCCCTTTCGGGAACTCCTCCCGGAACCAATGACGACACCTCTGCTCAGCCGCGCGGACCGCCGTGAGCGGTGTTCCGGTACGCCCCGGGAGGTGTTCCGTAGCGCTCGCGGAAGACGCGGTTGAAGTGGAACGGGCTGGCGAAACCCGAGGCCGCGGCGACGCGTTCCACGGACAGGTCGGTGCCCTCCAGCAGGCGGGCGGCGTGACGCAGCCGTGCCTCGCGCAGGGCGCGCATGGGCGACCGGCCGAGCTGGCGGCTGAACAGATGGGCGAAGCGGGACGGCGACAGGGAGACCTGTCCGGCCAGCGAGCGGACGGTGTGCGGGGCGCCCGGGTCGGCGTCGATCAGCTCCTGGGCCCGTTGGATCCGCGCGTCGAGGCCGGGCCGTGGTTCCGTCGGCCGGGCACCGGCGGTGGCGAGGAGGACGATCTCCTCCAGGGCGCACAGGGCCAGTTCGCGGGCGGCGCCGCCGTGCGCGACGGCGATCTGCCCGTCCGGGGTCGCGGTGTCGTCTGCGACACTCCCAGGGGCCACCGCCTCGGACGGTGGTGCCCCGGCCGAGGCCCCTGGCCGGCGGGCGTCGGCGTGCATGCGCCGGAACGCCGCCTCGACACGGCCGTGCACTCCGACCGGGGCGGACGTGACCACGTAGACCCCGTCACCGGCCTCGTACGGTCGCAGCCACGCGGCCCACGACGGGCGGGCCTGGCAGTGCGCCCACCAGAACCGCCAGCGGCGGGCGCCGGGCCGGACCGTGTAACGGTGCGGGGCGCCCGGGGCGAGCACCACCAGGTGGCCCGCGCCGGCCGAGGTCTCCACCGCGCCCTGCCGGAGCAGCCCGCGGCCTCCCGTGGTCCAGGTGAACAGCCAACTCGCGGATCCGTACGGTCGGTTGACGACGTAACCGGGCGGCTGGTCGAAGTGACCGAGCACGACCAGGCCGGGCGGCGGTGCGGGGTCGCCGCGGGCTGGGTCCCCGTCGTGCCCGTGCTCAGCAGTACCGGGCAATCCGTCAGCACGCACGGGCATCCCCCTCGGCAGCACGGTCGCCTAGCGTGTCGTGCCGGGGACCACTGACCGAGGAGTGCGCTCATGACAGTCACGGGCAACGGCGCCGCCGGCGCTCCCATCCTGGACCCTGCCGCGCTCCAGCGGTACCGGGAGGGTTTCGAGGAGGACGGTTTCACGGTCGTGCGCGGGCTCTTCGGGGCCGACGAGACCGAGCGGCTGTGCGACGAGTTCGCGGCACTGCGTGCGGCCGGTCCGGTCCCAGGGCATTTCGAGCCGCGCGCGTCGGGGCCGGGCGCCGATCCGCTGCACGTCTGGCCGCGGGTGATGCACCCGCACGAGATCAACGGCCTCGCTCGCGACGTCCTGCTGGACGCCCGACTGCGGACGGTGCTGGAGGTGCTCCTCGGGGAGGAGGTCCTGGCGGCGCAGAGCATGTTCTACTTCAAGCCGCCGGGGGCCCGGGGGCAGGCGCTGCACCAGGACAACTTCTATCTGCGGGTGGAGCCGGGCACCTGTGTGGCGGCGTGGCTGGCCTGCGAGGTGATCGACCGTGAGAACGGCGGGCTGGAGGTCGTGCCGGGCACGCACCGGATGGGCCTGTTCTGCCCGGAGGAGGCGGACGCGGGGGTGTCCTTCGCGCGGGAGTACGTTCCGCCGCCGCCCGGTCTGGCGCCCGTGCCGGTGGACATGTCGCCGGGGGATGTTCTGTTCTTCAACGGCAGTCTGGTGCACGGGTCGCAGCCGAACCGTTCGGGTGATCGGTTCCGGCGGTCGTTCATCGGGCATTACGTGGGGCGGTCGGCGGAGCGGATCGGCAGGTTCTACCGGACGTTGACGATGAGCGGGGCGAGGGTGGCGCTGCCGGAGAGCGAGGGGGCGGGGCCCTGCGGGACGGAGTTCACGTGGCAGGGGCCCCACTAGTCGCTCGTCTGCGGGTTTGGTGTGGCTGGTCGCGCCGTTCCCCGCGCCCCTGGAGGACGGTTTCAGTGACCGGCGATCGGATGCGGTGTGTAGGGCCGCTCCAGTTCCTCGAGTTCCTTGTCGCTGAGCTCCAGCTCCACCGCCGCCACCGCGTCCTCCAGGTGCTGCGGCTTGGACGCTCCGACGATCGGGGCCGTCACCGTGTCCTGGTGGAGGAGCCAGGCGAGCGCGACCTGGGCGCGGGGCACGTCCCGCTCCCCGGCGATGCGGGTGACCGCCTCGACGATGGTGCGGTCGCCCTCTTGATACAGGTTGCTGCCGAAGGTGTCGGTGGCGCTGCGCTCGGTCGTGGTGTCCCAGTCGCGGGTGAGACGGCCGCGGGCGAGCGGGCTCCAGGGCAGGACGCCGACGCCCTGGTCCGCGTACAGGGGCAGCATCTCGCGCTCCTCCTCGCGGTAGAGGAGGTTGTAGTGGTTCTGCATGGAGACGAAGCGGGTCCAGCCGTTCAGCCGGGCGGTGTACTGGGCCTTGGAGAACTGCCAGGCGTACATCGAACTGGCCCCGATGTAGCGGACCTTGCCGGCCTTGACGACATCGTGCAGGGCCTCCATCGTCTCCTCGACGGGGGTGTGCGGGTCGAAGCGGTGGATCTGGTAGAGGTCCACGTAGTCGGTGCCGAGGCGGGTGAGGCTCTGGTCGAGCTCGCTGATGATCGCCTTGCGGGACAGGCCGCCGCCGTTGGGCCCGGGCCGCATCCGGCCGTGCACCTTCGTGGCGAGCACGATCTCGTCGCGGCGGGCGAAGTCGCGCAGGGCCCGGCCGACGATCTCCTCGCTGGTGCCGTCGGAGTAGACGTTGGCCGTGTCGAAGAAGTTGATGCCCGCCTCGACCGCCTGCCGGATCAGCGGGCGCGAGGCCTCCTCGTCGAGGGTCCACTCGTGCCGGCCCCGGTCCGGCAGGCCGTAGGTCATGCACCCCAGACAGATCCGCGAGACGTCCAGGCCCGTCGAACCGAGCTTCACGTACTGCATCGTTGCTGCTCCTGCCTTCGGGAGGTGTTCCAGGGGGAGCGTACGTGCTCGTGTGCGCTCGAAGCCGTCGCGGGCCGCACCGGCTCACGGGCCGTCATCGTTGCTGGCCCCAGGCTCCACGCGAAGCGGGGTTACTGGATGCCGCGCGGGCAGGCGCTGTACACCGGCGGCGTGGTGGAGGGACCCACGGTCGGCTGCGGCTGACCGGCCGGCCGTCAGCCGCGTTCGACCAGGTCCAGCGCCCGTTCCCAGCCGAACTCCGGCCGTCCGCCGTCCTCACCGGGTTCTCCGGTGTACGGCTGCCCGAACCGCACGCCCATGCCCCGCAGCCGTTCGAGACTGTCCCGGTAGGTGGGGTGGGACGCCAGCGCGTCGGCCACGCACGGCAGGACGGCGACCGGCACGCCGAGCCCCGCGGCCTCGCACAGGGTGCCCAGGGCGAGGGTGTCGGCGATGCCGGCCGCCCACTTGTTGACGGTGTTGAAGGTGGCGGGCGCGACGACCACGGCGTCGGGCGCCGGGAACGGACGCGGCTCGCCCGGGGTGCGCCAGGCGGACCGGATCGGGCGGCCCGTCTGCGCCTCGACGGCCGCGGTGTCGAAGAAGCCGTTCATGGCGACGGGCGTCGCGATGACACCGACCTCCCAGTCGCGCTCCTGCGCGGCGGTGATCAGTTTGCTGACGTCCGCGGCGATACCGGCGGCGCAGACGACGACGTAGAGGAAGGGCTTCCGGGCGGACTGTTCGGTCATCCCGGAAACCCTAGTGACTCCTCAAGGCTCACCGGACGGGGAAGGTGGCTCCGCGCTCGTGCTCCGGCCGCGGGCCGAAGATGCGACGCTCCCGCTCCTCGATCGGTACATCATTGATGCTCGCCTCGCGGCGGGTCATCAGGCCGTGCTCGTCGAACTCCCACAGTTCGTTGCCGTAGGAGCGCCACCACCGGCCCTCCGCGTCCCTGCACTCGTACTGGAAGCGGACCGCGATGCGGTTGCCGTCGAAGGCCCACAGGTCCTTGCGCAGCGCGTACTCCCGCTCGCGCTCCCACTTTCCGGTCAGGAAGTCGACGATCTCGGCGCGTCCGGTGAGGAAGGTGTCGCGGTTGCGCCAAACGGAGTCCTCCGAGTAGGCGAGGGCGACCTTGTGCGGGTCGCGGGTGTTCCAGGCGTCCTCGGCGGACTGGACCTTCTGCGCGGCGGTGTCCCGGGTGAAGGGCGGCAGCGGCGGGCGGTCGCCCGTGGAGAACGGCCTCAACTCACTTTCTCCGAGACGGTGATGGCGCTCACCGGGCAGGCCCGGGCCGCCTCCCGTACCAGGGGGCTGCCGCCGCCGTCCTCCTGGCCGGGCAGCAGGGCGCTGTAGCCGTCGTCGTCCTGGGTGAACACGTCCGGGGCGGTCAGGGCGCACTGGCCCGCGCCGATGCAGACGTCCTTGTCGATGTCGATGTGCATGTCCGGAAGCCTCTTACCAGGTCACGGGAAGTTCCAGCATCCCCTGGATCGTGTCGCCCGGTTTGAAGGGGATCTCCTCGGCCGGGGCGGCCAGCCGCAGCGCGGGCAGCCGGTCGAAGAGGGTGTGCAGGGCGATCTCGAGTTCGGCGCGGGCGAGGTTCTGGCCGAGGCACTGGTGGATGCCGAAGCCGAAGGCGACGTGATGGCGGGCCGGGCGGCTCCAGTCGAGCGTGTCCGGCTCGGGGTAGACCGTATCGTCGCGGTTGATGACGGAGGTCGCGAAGACCACGCCGTCGCCCTTGCGGATGGTCGTCCCGGCCACCTCGATGTCCTCGACGGCCAGGCGCAGCAGGCCGTCGGCGATCGACAGCATCCGCATCAGCTCCTCGACGGCGGCCGGCAGCAGCCGCGGGTCGGCGCGCAGTTCGGCCAGCCGTTCGGGGTGCTGGAGCAGGGTGAAGGTGCCGAGGGAGATCATGTTGGCGGTCGTCTCGTGGCCCGCGACCAGCAGGATGAGCGCCAGGGCGATCAGGCCCTCGCGGTCGACCGCGCCCTCGCGCAGCTGCCGCTGGACCAGGTCGTCGAGCAGACCGGTGCCGGGGGCGCGCTGCTTGCGGTCGATCAGCTCGCCGAAGTACGCCTCCAGCCGGTCGCGGGCGTCCTCGACGTCCGCGGTCTCCGGGCCGCGCAGCAGCCGTCGTGACTGGGCCTCGAAGAAGTCGTGGTCGGCGTACGGGACACCGAGCAGGGCGCAGATGACCATGGACGGCACGGGCAGCGCGAAGGCGCTCACCAGGTCCGCGGGCGGGCCCTGGGCGATCATCGCGTCGAGCCGTTCGTCCACGATCTGCTGGATCCGTGGCCGGAGTTCGACGGCCCGTTTGAAGGTGAAGTCGCCGACGACCATCCGCCGCTGGGCGCGGTGCTCGGGGTCGTCGACGCCGAGCAGGGCTGTTCTGCGGTTCGTGATCCCGGCGAACCGCCGGGTCGGGGCGGGGAAGCCGGGACGGCTGCGGTTGGAGGACAGCCGCGGGTCGGCCAGCAGCGCGCGGGCGGTCGCGTGCCCGCTGACCAGCCACGCCTCACGGCCGTCGAAGAGGGTGATGCGGGTCAGGGGGCGCTCGTCGCGCAGCGAGTCGTACGCGGCGGGCGGCTGGTAGGGGCAGGTCCGGCTCTGGGGGAAGGCGACGGGTGCGGTCGTTTCCGTCATGAAGACCTCGCAGACGAAGTGTGCGTCGTGCCGATCTTCATTAGATGCCCCAGGCACCTATAGAACGACGCGAAGTTCGGCCAGATCGGTGGCGGCGCCAACATGGCCGAGGAACGCCGTCTTCCAGTTCGAACGCCGGCCGTCGGGGGCCGGGTTGCGGGAGCCGGTCCCCTGCCGGAAGCGGCGGTGCGCCGGTGCCGGTGGGAAAACCGGTTGTCGGTGGGGCGTTGCAGGGCCCAGGATCCAGCCATGTCCGACTTCGCCGTCCTGCTGCCGCCGTCCGCCGCCGCTCCTGCCGCGCGCCGACAGCAGCGGTCCGGCCGCCGTGGAGGGCCGACGCCGCCGCGGTCATGACGGCCGCGCTCGTCGCGGGGCTGCTCGCCGGGTACGGCATCGCCGTCCCCGTCGGCGCCGTCGGGACGTACCTCGTCTCCCTCACCGCCCGTACGTCCCTGCGCACCGGTGTCTGCGCCGCGCTCGGCGTCGCCACCGCCGACGGGCTGTACGCCCTCGCAGCCACGCTCGGAGGCGCGGCCCTGGCCGACGCGCTGCGGCCGGTGCTCGGGCCGCTGCGCTGGATCTGTGTCCTGGTGCTGCTCGGGCTGGCGGGGTGGGGCGCGGTCACGGCCGTGCGCGAACACCGCGGCCACCGGCTCGCCACGCGGACGGCCCCCGCTCCCCCGGGCCCCGCACGGGCCTACCTGGCGCTGCTCGGCGTCACCCTCCTGAACCCCACGACCGTGATCTACTTCGCGGCACTCGTGCTCGGCTCCCGGTCCGCGGGGCCGGCCGGCGCTCCGGAGCAGGGCGTCTTCGTGCTCGCCGCCTTCGCCGCCTCGGCGAGCTGGCAGGTGCTGCTCGCCGGGAGCGGAGCCCTGCTGGGGCGGGCGCTGACCGGTCACCGGGGCCGGCTGGTGACGGCGCTGGTGGCGAGCGGGGTGATGACGGTCCTGGCCGTGCGGACGGCGGTGGCGCCGGGGTGAGACGCGCCGCCGGCCCGGACGTGCCGTGGTGCGGATGATTCGCGGGCGTATCGGTGTTGAAGGCGGATGCCGGTCAACCGTGACACGACGATGGGACGGATGCCATGCCTCTCCAGGGCGAGTACGAACCCAGCCCGACGCAGTGGGTGCGCAAGCAGGTGGAGCTCTACGAGAGCTCCGGCGGCACGCAGGGCACGACCCTCCAGGGCTCGAAGATGCCGGTGGTCATCCTCACCTCACGGGGTGCCAGGAGCGGCAAGCTGCGCAAGACACCGGTGATGCGGGTGGAGCACGAGGGGCGTTACGCCGCGGTCGCCTCCCTCGGCGGCTCGCCCAAGCACCCGGTCTGGTACTTCAACATCAAGGCCGATCCGCACGTGGAGCTGCAGGACGGCCCGGTGAAGCAGGACATGGTCGCCCGTGAGGTCACGGGCCAGGAGAAGGCCGAGTGGTGGGAACGCGCCGTGGCGGCGTATCCCCCCTATGCCGACTACCAGAAGAAGACGGACCGGGAGATCCCCGTGTTCGTGCTGGAGCCGACCGACGGCGGGTGACGCGGCAGGCCTTCGGCGCCCCCGGGCGGCCATGCGAGCAGGGCGAGGACGGGCCCCTGAGCGGACCGGCAGCGGTCGGCCGCCCAGGGGCCTTGTTTCGGGCCGCCGGGGGACGAAGCCGCCATCGCCCGGCCGCTGGGGCACGGAAGGCGACCCGTCCGGCGGGCACGAAACGCCGCCCGACCGTTGGGAGACGGATAGTCGCCCGTCCGGCGGGCTCGGAACTCCACCCGATCGATGGGCCACGGACGGCCGCCCGACCAGCGGGCACAAGACACCCCCCGACCGTCGGAACACGCAAGGCCGCCCGACCGGCGGGCACAAAACACCCACCCGACCGATGGAAACCGGATCGTCGCACGACCGGCGGACACAGGACACCACACCCACCCGACCGTCGGAACACGAAAGGTCGCCCGACCGGCGGGCGCGAAAACCGCCGTCCGCTCGATGGGACACGAGTCGTCGCCCGTCGGCGGGCACGAAACACCACCCGACCGTCGGGGGCACAGGGCGGAGCCCGTCCGGAGGTGGGCGGAGGAGGGCGTCCGCCGCCGGCATCCGGGGCGCCGAGCGCACCCCCGAAGTTGCCCCCCGGTCCCGCCCGGAACGACGCCCCCGCGGAGCGGGCCCGAGAGGCCGACCGCCCTGTCCGGGGCGGTCGGCTAAAAACTTCTCCGGGGGCGTGCATGAACCGTCGGCGACGGGGCACGCGTGGGTCAGGCCCCGCCGCGTTCCCCCGTCGCGGCGGGGCTTTCCGCTGCCTCTCGCGCGCGATGGTCGGTGACATCGAGGAAGATCTGGTCGGCCTCGGGGACCGTCCGGGCGATGGAGCGCTTGATGCGGACGGCGACGTCCTCGACGCGCTCGCTGTCCAGGCCGGGCACGAGGTCGACGCGGGCGGCGATAAGTGCCGTGTCGAGGCCCGTCTTCATGGTGAACAGTGCCTCCACGCTGTCGATCTCGGGCTGTGCCCGCAGCAACTCCCGGATCCTCCCGCTCGACTCCTGGTCGGCGGCCTCGCCGATCAGCTGGTCGCGGGCGTCCCGGCCCAGCCGGTAGGCGACGTAGACCAGCAGCGCGCCGATCGCCAGGGAGGCCGACGCCTCCCACACCACCTGGCCCGTGACCATGTGCAGCGCCATACCGGCGATGGCGAGCGTGACGCCGAGCACCGCCGTACCGTCCTCGGCGACGACCGTGCGCAGCGCGGGGTCGCGCAGCCCGGCGCCCGTGCCGCCCTGCCGGCGCACCTGGTACAACGCCCGCAGCAAAGAGGCGCCCTCCGCGAGGAGGGCGATACCGAGCACGATCAGACCGGCCACATAGCCGCCGGTATCCTCCTCCGCTCCGCCCGCCAGGGCCTCGAAGCCCTGGAAGAAGGAGAAGCAGCCGCCCATGACGAAGATCCCGACGGCCGCCAGGAGCGACCAGAAGAACCGCTCCTTGCCGTAGCCGAAGGGGTGCCGCCGGTCGGCGGGGCGGCGGCTGCGGCGCAGCGCCGCCAGTAAGAACACCTCGTTCAGGCTGTCGGCCACCGAGTGGGCCGCCTCCGACAGCAGGGCCGGTGATCCCGCGGCCAGGCCACCGACCGCCTTGGCTGCCGCGATCACCAGATTGGCAGCGAGCGCCACCAGCACGGTGACGCGTGTCCTCCGATCAGTTCCTTCTGCAGTCACCCACGCCGATTGCCCCGGTCGGCGGTGCTCACACCGTGCCGTCGGCGGAAAAAGGGGAACGCGTTCACCGGGGCACACGCACGACAAGCAGGCCACACGTACGCCGAAGGAGGTCATCCCCATGAGCCGCGACGACGGCGACGGCGGCAACAGCGCCTACGGAAGGAGCAGGTTCAAGCGGTCCAAGGCGCATTTCTCGGACCGGATCACCGCCGATGGCCGGGACGGCTGGCCGGTGGAGGCCGGCCGCTACCGTCTGGTCGTCAGCCGCGCCTGCCCGTGGGCGAGCCGGTCGCTGGTCTCCCGGCGGCTGCTCGGCCTGGAGGACGCGCTGTCCCTGGCCGTCGCCGACCCGATCCAGGACGACCGCAGCTGGCGCTTCACCCTGGACGAGGACGGTCGCGACCCGGTCCTCGGCATCCGCTATCTGTGTGAGGCGTACGACCGCCGGGAGAGGGACTACCCCGGCGGTGTCAGCGTGCCGGCGATCGTGGACGTGCCCAGCGGACAGCTGGTCACCAACGACTACCAGCAACTGACGCTCGACCTCGCGACCGAATGGTCGGCCCTGCACCGGCAGGGCGCGCCCGACCTGTACCCGGACAAGCTGCGCGACGAGATCGACGAGGTGATGGCGGACGTCTACGAGGACGTCAACAACGGCGTGTACCGGGCGGGTTTCGCCACCGGGCAGGAGGAGTACGAGACCGCCTGCGCGGGCGTGTTCCGGCGGCTGGAGCTGCTCGCGGACCGCCTGGAACGGCAGCGGTACCTCGTCGGCGACACCATCACCGAGGCGGACATCCGGCTGTTCACCACGCTGGTCCGCTTCGACGCGGTCTACCACGGCCACTTCAAGTGCAACCGCTGGAAGCTGACGGAGAACCGGGTGCTGTGGGGGTACGTCCGGGACCTCTACCAGACGCCCGGCTTCGGCGACACCGTCGACTTCGACCACATCAAGCGCCACTACTACCAGGTGCACACGGGCATCAACCCGACCCGCATCGTGCCGCTGGGCCCGGACCTGTCCGGCTGGCTGACCCCGCACCACCGCGAGGAGCTGGGCGGCCGGCCGTTCGGGGACGGTACGCCGCCCGGGCCGGTCCGCGCCGAGGAGCGGGTCCCGGCCGCCCACACCCCCTGACCACTTCCGTCCACCCCTCACCGATCAAGGAGATTCACGTGGCCAAGAAGAAGAAGCTGCCCTTCGCCTACCAGCCCCTCGGGTTCGTGCTGGGCTGGTCGAGCGGCTGGCTGGCCGGGCTGGCCTTCCGCAAGACATGGATGGCGATCCGTCACGAGGAGGACGCGCCCGACGCGCTGGACAAGGACCGCGGCTGGGGGGAGATCCTGCTGGCCGCCGCGGTCCAGGGCGCCATCTTCGCCGTGGTGCGCAGCGCCGTGGACCGCGCGGGCGCCAAGGCCATCGAGCGTTCCACCGGCACCTGGCCGGCCGGGGAGAAGGGCGGCCGCGACTGAGCACGACACGGCCCCGCCCGCCGGTGCGGCGGGCGGGGGCTGGGCGAAGATCGTGGCAACGATGCGGTGGGTGCGGCCCTCGTGCTCGATCGTGTACGGGACGTGGTAGCGGAGGACCCAACGACCGTC
>NZ_JBEXSR010000053.1:0-56549 GCF_040613735.1 Streptomyces sp. NPDC006235 | reverse complement strand
GGCGGCGGCGCAGGCGCGGCCATGGGCTGCGGCGCCGGGACCGGCGCCGGCTGGGGCATGGGCTGGGGCGCAGGCTGCGGCTGCGGCACAGCCTGCGGCACCGGCTGAGGGACAGGCTGGGGCACAGCCTGCGGCATCTGCTGCTGCCCCATCTGCCCGACGTGGCCCATCTGCCCGGCCTGCCCGACCTGTGCGGCCGCCGGCATCGGCATGCCGGTACCGGGGCCCGGGGCCGACGGCCCCGGGCCCCCCGCACCGACGGCCTGAGCGGCAAGGCCTCGCATACCGGATCCGTTGGTCTCGCTCACCAGACGGTCCACTGCCGCCGTACCCGAGCTGTAGCTGGTCCCGTTGCCCAGCTCGGGTACGGCGGCTCCCCTCCTGGACGTCCCGTAGAGCACCTGTTCCAGGCCGGACACCAGGCGACGCACGTCCACCTGGGGGCGCACGACGAGACGCAGGAAGCGGCTGGACGAACCGATCTTGTTGCCGCACTCGCGGACCAGGATCCGGTGCTCGGTGAGCATCCGGTCCCGGACCACGGTGCCCTCGGCGCCCACGGGGAGGCGCACGAAGAGGAAGTTGCCCTGCGACGGGTAGACCGTCAGCCCGGGCAGGGCCGACAGCTGGCTGGCCATGTCGAGGCGGTCGCGCCGGACCTGCTGGAGGCTCTGCGCGTACTCGGCGCCGTGCTCCTTCAGCATGAAGACGACATGCTCGGCGAAGGAGTTGAGGTTCCACTTGGGCAGCATGGAACGGACGCGCCCGGCGAGCGCCGGGTTGGCGACCAGGTAGCCGAAGCGGATGCCGTGCAGGCCGAAGTTCTTGCCGAGGCTGCGCAGCACGATGACGTTGGGCCGCAGCATCGCCTCCTGCACGACACTCGGCTCGGCCTCGGCGTCCGCGAACTCCAGGAACGACTCGTCGATGACGACCAGGTCGAGGTCGGCCATGGCGTCCATGAACTGGACGATGGCGTGCTTGTGCAGGAAGCCGCCGTCGGGGTTGTTGGGGTTGCAGATGACGGCGACGCGCGTGCCCCGCGCGCGGATGAACTCGGCGTACTGCGCGAGGTCGAGGGCGAAGCCGCTGGACTCCTGGAGCGGGAACATGTCGACCCGCTTGCCGGTCTCCATGGGCTGGTCGGTCCAGCGGCCGAAGGTGGGGACGGGGATGGCGAGCGACTCGCGCACCAGCAGGTGGTCGATCCAGGTGATCAGCTCGGTGGAGCCGTTGCCCATCGCCACGCACTGCGGCGGCAGCTGGAGCAGGCTGCACAGCTCGGCCGTGATGGTGTCGGCGCTGGACGGGTAGTACGTGATGATGTCGCGCAGTCTGGCCGACATGTCGTCGAACATGGCCGGGGTGGGGAAGTACGGGTTGCAGGGGATGCAGAAGTCCACCGGTCCCGCGCCTTCGCCGCCCTCACGTGTCAACGCCGCCATCGACGGGCTGTGCGCCGCGGTGCTGCGGAACAGCGACGTGACGTTGTCGGCCATGGAACCTCCGTATAGGGCGGATCCGCTGGGGACGACCGGACCCGACGTTTAAGGGCGGCCCGCGCGGGGGAGCGCGGGCCGCCCTTAGATACGGAGGCTGCGGTGACACTGTTCAACCACTGAGGTTTCCCTCAGGAAAATGTGTGCCACCTGTGAAGACGGTCAGCAGCCGAACGTGTGGACCGTCGTCGTCCGGTACGTCTGCCCGGGCCGCAGCACCGTCGACGGGAACGACGGCTTGTTCGGCGAGTCCGGGAAGTGCTGCGTCTCCAGGCAGAGCGCGTCACCCTGCCGGTAGGTGCGGCCCGACGGGCCGGTCAGCGTTCCGTCGAGGAAGTTGCCGGAGTAGAACTGCAGGCCCGGCTCGTTCGTGGCGATCTTCATCGTGCGGCCGGAGGCCGGGTCGCGCAGGGTGGCGACGTGCTCGGGCCGGGCGGTGATGCCCTTGTCGAGGACCCAGTTGTGGTCGAAGCCCTTGGCGGTGACCAGCTGCGGGTGGGAGACGCGGATGTCCCGGCCGATCGGCTTGGCCTTGCGGAAGTCGAAGGGCGTGCCCGCGACCTTGGCCAGCTCGCCCGTGGGGATCAGGCCCGCGTCGGTGGGCGTGTAGCGGGAGGCCGCGATCTGCAGCTCGTGGTCCTCGATCGTGCCGCTGCCCTCGCCGGCCAGGTTGAAGTAGACGTGGCTGGTGAGGTTGACGACGGTGGCCTTGTCCGTGGTGGCCTCGTAGTCGACGCGCCACTCGCCGTGCTTGGTGAGGGTGTACGTCACCTTCGTCTTGAGCGTGCCCGGGTAGCCCATCTCGCCGTCGATGCTCGTGTAGTACAGGCGCAGGCCGACGTCCGAGCCCTTGGTGAACGGCTCGATGTCCCACACGCGCTTGTCGAAGCCCTTGGAGCCGCCGTGCAGGCTCTGCTCGCCGTCGTTGACGGAGAGCTGGTAGTTCTTGCCGTCGAGGGTGAACTTCCCCTGGCCGATGCGGTTGCCGTAGCGGCCGATCAGCGCGCCGAAGTACGGGCTCTTGGCGACGTAGTCCTCGATGTTGTCGAAGCCCGCGGAGACGTTGGCGTAGCGGCCGCGGCGGTCGGGGATCTCCAGCGACTGGACGATGCCGCCGTAGGAGAGCACCTTCAGGCGGGTGCCGCCGTTCTCCAGCGACCAGCTGTAGACCTTGGTGCCGTCGGCGAGCTTGCCGAAGAGCTTCTTCACCGGCTTCCTTCCTCCCGTGGCGTGTGCCGTGCCGCCGAGCGTGGTGGCTCCTAAGCCCGCAGCCGCCGCTCCCGCGATGACCGTGCGTCTGTTCAGTTCCATGTGCGGCTCCGCTTCATTGAGAAACTGCGTGGGAAAGAACCGGGCCCCGCCTTCCGACGGGGCCCCGGTCCGACTTACGAACCGACCTTGCGCTTGTTCCACACGTCGAACCCGACCGCCGCCAGGAGCACCAGGCCCTTGATGACCTGCTGCCAGTCGGTGCCGATGCCGACGAGGTTCATGCCGTTGTTCAGCACGCCCAGGACCAGGCCACCGATGATCGCGCCGAGGACGGTGCCGACACCGCCGCTCATCGACGCGCCGCCGATGAACGAGGCCGCGATGGCCTCCAGCTCGAAGTTGAGGCCGGCCTTGGGAGAGGCCGCGTTGAAGCGGGCGGCGAAGACCAGGCCCGCCAGGGCCGCGAGCATGCCCATGTTCAGGAAGACCAGGAAGGTGACCTTCTTGTCCTTCACACCCGACAGCTTGGCCGCCGGGAGGTTGCCGCCGATCGCGTAGATGTGGCGGCCGACGATGGCGTTGCGCATCACGTAGCCGAAACCGACGAGCAGCACACCCAGGACGAGCAGCACGATCGGGGCGCCCTTGTAGCTGGCCAGCAGCATGGTCAGCGTCAGCACGGCGGCGCCGATCGCGACCAGCTTCAGCAGGAACAGCTTGGCGGGCGGGACGTCCAGGTTGAACTCCTGCTGCCGCTTGCGGTCACGGACCTCCTGGAAGATCACGAAGGCGATCATCGCGAAGCCCAGCAGCAGCGTGAGGTTGTGGTAGTTGGTGTTCGGGCCGACCTCGGGCAGGAAGCCGTTGGCCGCCTTCTGCAGGCCCTCCGGGAACGGGCCGAGCGTCTGGCCCTCCAGGAAGATCTCGGTCAGACCGCGGAAGATCAGCATGCCCGCCAGGGTCACGATGAACGACGGTATGCCGCCGTACGCGATGAAGAACCCTTGGACGGCACCCGCGACCGCGCCCACGGCCAGGCACAGCACCACCGCGAGCGGCCAGGGTATGTCCTGTTTGACCATGAACACGGCGGCCATCGAGCCCACGAACGCCGTCAGTGAGCCGACCGACAGGTCGATGTGGCCCGCGATGATGACCAGCATCATGCCGATCGCGAGGATCAGGATGTAGCTGTTCTGGAGGACCAGGTTGGAGACGTTGCGCGGCAGCAGCAGGTCGCCGTCGGTCCACACGGCGAACAGCACCACGATCAGGCCGAGCGCGATCAGCATGCCGTACTGCCGCATGTTGCGGCGCATGCCGTCCAGCACCAGCTGCAGCAGGCCGTCGGCCGCGGCCCCTCCGCTCTTGCCCGGCGGCGCGGGGGCCGGGCTCTTGGCGGTTACGTCCGTGCTCATCGGGTTACCTCTTTGTCCTTCGTCATCTGACGCATCAGCGATTCCTGGGAGGCTTCGGCCCGCGAGAACTCACCGGTCAGCCGCCCCGCGGCCATCGTGTAGATGCGGTCGCACATGCCGAGCAGTTCGGGCAGCTCGGAGGAGATGAAGACGACCGCCTTGCCCTGGGCGGCCAGCTGGTCGATGACCGTGTAGATCTCGTACTTGGCACCGACGTCGATCCCGCGCGTCGGCTCGTCCAGGATCAGCACTTCCGGGCCCGAGAAGATCCACTTGCTGAGGACGACCTTCTGCTGGTTGCCGCCGGACAGCTTCCCCACCGGCTCGAAGACGGTCGGCGCCTTGATGTTCATGGACTTGCGGAAGCCCTCGGCGACCTGCCGCTCCTCGTGCTCGTCGACCACACCGCGCTTGGCGACCTTGCTCAGGGCGGTCAGCGAGATGTTCCGGTTGATGGTGTCGATGAGGTTGAGGCCGTAGTGCTTGCGGTCCTCGGTGACGTACGCGATCCCGTGCTTGACCGCCTCCGGGACGGACTTCGTACGGATCTCCTTGCCGTCCCTGAGGACCGTGCCGCCCGCGTACCGGCCGTACGTCCGCCCGAACACGCTCATCGCGAGCTCGGTGCGGCCGGCGCCCATCAGGCCCGCGATGCCGACGATCTCGCCGCGCCGCACCGTCAGGGAGACGTCGTCGACGACCTTGCGCTGCTGGTCGATCGGGTGGAACACGGTCCAGCCCCGGATCTCCAGGGCGGGCGACACGCCCTCCTCCGGCTCGTGCGGCGACCGCTCCGGGAAGCGGTGCTCCAGGTCGCGGCCGACCATGCCGCTGATGATCCGGTCCTCGGTGGTCTCCGGGGCCTTCACATCGAGGGTCTCGATGGTCTGGCCGTCGCGGAGGATCGTCACCGAGTCGGCGACCTTGCGGATCTCGTTGAGCTTGTGGGAGATGATGATCGAGGTGATGCCCTGCTTCTTCAACTCCAGGATGAGATCCAGGAGTTTGTCGCTGTCCTCGTCGTTCAGGGCCGCGGTCGGCTCATCGAGGATGAGCAGCTTCACCTTCTTCGACAGGGCCTTGGCGATCTCCACGAGCTGCTGCTTGCCCACGCCGATGTCGGCGACGCGGGTGTCGGGGTGGTCGCTGAGCCCGACCCGCCGCAGCAGCTCGCTGGCGTGCCGCAGCGTCTCCCTCCAGTCGATGAACCCGCCCTTGGCGTGCTCGTTGCCGAGGAAGATGTTCTCCGCGAGGGAGAGGTACGGCGACAGCGCCAGTTCCTGGTGGATGATGACGATGCCGCGCTGCTCGCTCGCCCGGATGTCCTTGAACTCACAGACTTCGCCCTCGAAGAGGATGTCCCCCTCGTAGGTGCCGTGCGGGTGGACGCCGGAGAGGACCTTCATCAGGGTCGACTTGCCGGCGCCGTTCTCCCCGCAGATGGCGTGGACCTCGCCCTGCCGGACGGTCAGCGTGACGTCCGACAGCGCCTTGACGCCGGGAAAGGTCTTGACGATCGAGCGCATTTCCAGGACGGGTCCCGCCATGGTCGTGCCTTCCAATCAGAGTGAGCCGGCGGTTACTTGAGGTCGCTTGCCTTGATGTAGCCGGAGTCCACGACTTCCTTCTGGTAGTTGGTCTTGTCGACGGCGACCGGCTCCAGCAGGTAGGCCGGGACGACCTTCGCGCCGTTGTCGTAGGTCTTGGTGTCGTTGACCTCGGGCTTCTTGTCGTTCAGCAGCGCGTCGACCATGTTCGAGGCGACCTTGGCGAGCTGACGGGTGTCCTTGTAGACGGTCATCGACTGCTGGTCGGCGATGATCGACTTCACCGAGGCGAGCTCGGCGTCCTGGCCGGTGACGACCGGCAGCGGCTTGCTCTTGGAGCCGTAGTCGTCCGACTTCAGCGCCGAGAGGATGCCGATGGAGATGCCGTCGTAGGGGGAGAGGACCGCGTCGACCCGCTCGCGCTTGTAGGCCGAGGTCAGGATGTCGTCCATGCGCTTCTGGGCGGTGCCGCCGTCCCAGCGCAGGGTGGTGACCTGGTTGAGCTTGGTCTGGCCGGAGCGGACGACGAGCTGCTTCTTGTCGATGTAGGGCTGCAGGACGTTCATCGCGCCCTGGAAGAAGTAGCGGGTGTTGTTGTCGTCGTTGGAGCCGGCGAACAGCTCGATGTTGAACGGGCCCTTCTTGGAGCCGTCCTTCAGGCCGAGCTTCTCGACGATGTAGGTGCCCTGGAGCTCGCCGACCTTCTCGTTGTCGAAGGACGCGTAGTAGTCGACGTTCTTCGTGCCGAGGATCAGGCGGTCGTAGGAGATGACCGGGATGTTCGCGTCCTTGGCCTGCTGGAGCACGTTGTTCATCGACTTGTTGTCGATGGCCGCGACGATCAGCGCCTTCACACCCTGGGTGATCAGGTTCTCGACCTGCGAGACCTGCTGGTCCGGGTCGTCCTCGCCGTAGACCAGCTGGGTCTTGTAGCCCTTGGACTCCAGGTCCTTCTTGACGTTGTTGCCGTCGGCGATCCAGCGCTCGGAGGACTTGGTCGGCATCGCGATGCCGATGGTGCCGCCCTTGGCGCTGCCCCCGCTCTCCTCGCTGCCGCCCTCGCTGTTCTGCCCGCAGGCGGACAGGGTCAGGGCGAGGGACGCGGCTCCGGCTATGGCGGCGAGAGCGGCTCTGCGGTTACGCATGATCATCATCCTTGATGTGTGGGTGCAGGGCTCGGTCTGGGGTGCGAAGTCGCTCCGGGGGGTCGGGCCGGAAAGACCGAGAAGAGATGTGTCGGATTGTGGTCGGCTGTGTCTTCTTTTGTGAAGGCGAGTAGCCGGAACGTTATGACGAGATTTCGAACCGTTGCAGATCGCCCGGCAGCCGGGACCCGAGCGGGGCCATGTCACCGTCGGCTCCGTGGCGGGCCAGGAGGTCCAGGGCGAGCCGCCCCCGCCGCACGCGTTCCTTGGCCGTGGCCAGGGTCAGCTCCCGCATGTGGTGGCCGTAGGGGTAGATCCCGGGCGCCTTGGAGAGGCCGAACTTCAGGTAGAGCGGTGCGCCGCGCCGGATGAGCTCGGCGACCTCGTACATCCGGACATAGCCGCCGAGGTCGTCGGGGGCCTCGATGTACATGTCCATCGGAGCGCCCGACACCCGGCGGATCTCGGTGAGGTGATCGAGCGTCAGGTCGCTGGGCACGTTGACCGAGTCGGCACCGAGCCGCTCGTACACCGCGTACGCCGCGGGGTTGACCGGCCCGATGAGCGCGCTCACCTTGAGGGTCGTGTCGGCCGGGATGATGCCGGCGGCTCTCGCCCGGTGCAGCGTCCACAGCACGCCCTCGTCGGCGACGAGCAGGCACTTGACGCCCAACTCCGTGGCCCGCACGGCGTCTTCGACACATCCGGCGACGGCGTCGTGGCCGCGGGCGCGCAGTCCGGCCCCCCGCGAGTCGGTGCGCGTGGACCCGCCGATGTCCCACGTGCCGCGCGGGCCGGTGAACAGGCAGAGCTCGATGTCGCGTTCGGCCGTCGACTCGACCATCTCGGTGATCTCGGAATCGGTCAGCATCCACACGCCGCTGCCCTGGCTGATCCGGTGGATCGGCACGTCCAGCCGCGAGGCCTCCTTCAGGACCACCGCCAGCGCCTCGGGCCCCTCGCACGAGGGGATCTCGGTGCGCCAGCGGCCGCCGCCGGGGAAGGAGTGCGGCGAGGCGTCGGCGGGGTCGAGGGCGGGCGCGCTCAGGCCCAGCGTGGTGAGCGCCTGCTCACCGGGCCTGCGGGCTGCCGTGGCGGAAGCGTCGGTCACAGGAATGTCCTTCGGTTCGGTATTTCGGACGAGGTTCGCGGCTCTGGGTAGGACAAGGCTGGGGTACGCCGGTACGGGAGCCGTCAGGTTGCCCCCGTACCGGCGTACGTCTAGGGGCGGAGCAACACCTTGCCCACCTTCGGATCGCCGGCTCCCACCAGCTCGATGGCCTGCGAGAACTCGGCGAGCGGCAGCTCGTGCGTCACCAGCGGCAGCGGGTCGAGCAGCCCGGCGGCGAACACCCGCACCGTGTGCGCCCAGGCGCCTGGCGGAGCACCGAAGACGGTGTGCACCTCCAGCTGCCGTACGACGAGGTCGGTCGGGTCGAGACCGTCGGCGCCCGGCGCCGGGATCCCCGTGAGGACCAGCCGGCCGCCGCGCCGGAGCAGGCCGGCGGAGAGCCGGGCGGCGTCCGCGGAACCGGCCGTCTCGATCACCACGTCGAAGTCGTCCGGGAGCTCCTGGTCCTTCGTGCGGAAGTCCGTCGCGCCGTACTGCCGCGACAGCGCCTCCCGGTCCCGGCGGGTGCCCACGACCAGCAGCTCGGCCGGCGAGTTCGCCTTCAGGAACTGCACGGCGAACATGCCGAGCGTGCCGGTGCCGACCACCGCGACGCGCTCGCCGGGCTGTGCGTTCCCCTTCAGCGCGGCCGCCGCGATACAGGCGGCCGGCTCCAGGAGGGCCGCGGCCGTGAGGTCGCAGTCGTCCGGGAGGGCGTGCAGGAGACGGGCGGGGAGCGTCAGCGTGGCCGCCATCGCGCCCGGCTGCGTGAACCCGGTCTCCTCGTACCCGGCCGTGCACAGGGTCGTGTCGCCCGCGTGGCAGCGGTCGCAGACCTGGCAGTTGCGGAAGCCCTCGCCGACGACCTTGCGGCCGACGAGGGACCCGGGGACACCGGCGCCCACGGCCTCGACCGTCCCGGACCACTCGTGGCCCGGGGTGAGCGGGTAGCGGACATACCCCTCGGGGCGGTTGCCCTGATAGACCTCACGGTCGCTGCCGCAGATCCCGGAGGCGTGGACGCGCACCAGTGCCTCGCCGGCCTCGGGCCGCCGGGGCTCGTGCGGGACGAGGCGGTGCTCGCCCGGGGCGTCGATCACTACCGCGGTGCTCACGTCACTCCTCAGGTTTTCGAAGGTTTCGGTCGCCGGTTCCGGGTTTCCGGGGCCGGGACGGTCACTGGGCGCTCTTGGGCTTGCGCTGCTCCCAGCCGTCCGCCCAGAGGTCGAAGCGGGCCTGCTGCTGCGGGAACTCGGCGGCGGCGTCGACGTCCAGCTCCACGCCGAGACCCGGGGCGTCGGACAGGTGGAAGCAGCCGTCCTCCGGGTTCACCTGCGGCGCGCCCTTCACGACCTTCTTGATCTCCGCGTCCGCGAAGTCGTTGAAGTGCTCGAGGATCTTGAAGTTGGGGGAGGTGAAACCGACCTGGAGGGAGGCGGCGGTCAGGACCGAGCCGCCGACGTTGTGCGGGGCCACCAGCATGTAGTGGGTCTCGGCCGTCGCCGCGAGCTTCCTGGTCTCCCAGATTCCACCGATATGGCCGACGTCCGGCTGGATGATGTCCACGGCCTGGTTCTCGAACAGCTCGCGGAACTCGATCCGGTCGTGGATCCGCTCGCCGGTGGCGACCGGCATGTCGACCTTGGCGGCGACCTTCTCCAGGGCCTTGAGGTTCTCCGGCGGGACCGGCTCCTCCAGCCACGCCGGCTTGAACGGCGCGAGCTCCTTGGCCAGGCGTACGGCCGTGGCGGGGGAGAAGCGGCCGTGCATCTCCAGCATCAGCTCGGCCTCGGGGCCGATGGCGTCCCGGACGGCCTCGATCAGGGAGACGGCGTACAGGGTCTCCTTGTGGTCCAGCTCGAAGTGGCCGGTGCCGAAGGGGTCGATCTTGAGCGCCCGGTAGCCGCGCTCCATGACGCCCTGGGCGGCCTTGTGGTAGGCCTCCGGGGTGCGCTCCGTGGTGTACCAGCCGTTGGCGTACGCCTTGACCTTGTCGGTGACCTTGCCGCCCAGCAACTGCCAGACGGGGACGCCGAGGGCCTTGCCCTTGATGTCCCAGCAGGCCATCTCGATCACGGCGATACCGGACATCACGATCTCGCCGGCGCGGCCGTAGTCGCCGTACTTCATGCGCTTGACGAGGTCCTCGACAGCGAAGGGGTCGGAACCGAGAATGTGGTTGGCCTCAGCCTCCCTCAGATAGCCGAGAAGGGCGTCGGTGTGTCCCAGCATCCGGGTCTCGCCGACTCCGGTGAGCCCCTCGTCGGTGTGCACCTGGACGTACGTCAGGTTGCGCCACGGCGTCCCGACCACGTGTGTGCTGATTCCGGTGATGCGCACGGCGGTTTTCCCTCGCAGCTTCGTCGGCTCGGTCTCTGTCACTCGCTCACTTCGACGTGTTCGAGATTTCGGCACACGTTCGAAATGCTGGCGTGACAGTAAAGACGCGGCGGTGGGAGTGTCAATGGGTCGCGCGCATAACGGTTTCGACAGTTTCGAAACCATGAGGGCGGCGTGTCCCTACAGAACCTTCACAGCTGGATCTAGGAACGTGACCGGCGCGGAACTTAATCTTCCCGCGTCATGGACTACTGCGACCCGTGCCGACGGCACCTCAACGGCGCGCTGGCCTGCCCGGGCTGCGGCACCTCAGCCGATGCACTGCGCTGGCGTGAGCCGGAGTACGGCGGGTATGACGCCGTTCCCGAGGGCGGGGAGGGCCTGCACGACGGCTCGGGTGAATCCGGTGAGCCGGACGAGCGGGATGAGCCGGACGCCTCCGACGGTGAAGACGGCGACGACGGCGAGCCGTTGGGGCGCGCCGCCCGGCGACGCGGGCGTGGGCGCGAGGGTGAGCACGGGCCGGCCGGTGACGGCCCCGGTGGTGGGACGAGCCGGCGGGACCGGAAGGCCGCGGCGCATCGCCGTCGGCGGCGCCGGACGCTGTTCGTCGCGGCGGGGTTCGTGCTGGCGGCGGGCGGCCTGAGCCTCGCGGAGCTCGGCACGGACGCGCCCAAGTCGGCGCCGAAGCCGGCGGCGGCCGGGGGAGAGTCTGCGGACGGCGACGCGTCGGTGGAGGCGGGGGAGACGGGCGGCCAGGGCGAGGCGGCCCGGGCTGAGGGCGCATCAGGAACCCCTTCGCCCAGGGTGTCCGACTCACCGTCGGCTTCCAAGTCCCCGAAGGCCGACAAGTCCGAGGACGCGAAGGACGACGAGACACCGAAGGACTCCGACCCGGCTGCGGCGGATACGCCCCCCGCCCGCCCGACATCGGCCCCGACGGCCGACCGGCCGGACCCGGCCCCGACCCGGGCCCCGGCCCCGACGACAGCACCCCCGAACCCGGAACCGTCCCCCTCGGAGACCTGCAACCGCTTCCTGTGGTGGTGCACGTAGCGCCGAGGTGGGGGCCCCGCGCCATCGTTCCTCGACCCATCGCCGCCGAAGGTTTGCCGAACCGGCAACAGGAGTGGCGGACGCGTGACCCGGTGGGTGACGGTGGGCCCGTGACCGACGACATCGCAGCAGCATCGCCCGCGTCCGGAACCCCCTCGCCTGCCGACGGATACGCCGGAGACCCCGCGGTGCGGGACGAGTGGGACCACCGGTACGCCGACCGGCAACAGTTGTGGAGCGGCCGGCCCAACGGCGCGCTCGTGGCGGAGGCCGCCGGGCTCACACCCGGGCGGGTCCTCGACGTCGGCTGCGGCGAGGGCGCGGACGCCGTCTGGCTCGCGCGCCGCGGCTGGGACGTGACCGCGCTCGAGGTCTCCGGCGTCGCGCTGGAGCGGGCGGCCGGGCACGCGCGGGACGCCGGCCTCACCATTCGCTGGGTCCACGCCGAACTCACCGAGGCGGCGCTCCCGCCGGCCTCCTTCGACCTGGTCTCCGCCCAGTACCCGGCCTTGCTGCGCACCCCCGACGCCGCGGCTGAGCGAGCACTGCTCGCCGCCGTCGCGCCCGGCGGCGTGCTGCTCGTCGTCCACCACGCGGGGATGCACACCCAGCAGGCGGACGACAGCGGGTTTGATCCGGCCGACTACGTCTGGCCCTCGATGGTCGCCGACGCTCTCGACGACGGCTGGGAGGTGGAGGTGGACGAGGAACGGCCACGCGTGGCACCCGACGGCGGCGCCGGCGCGCACCACTCCCACGACCTCGTACTGCGCGTACGCAGGCTGCGCTGAGCTTATGGACCCCTTGACTCGGCATGCTTTGGCCCTGTCCGTCGGACCATGACCGAGGCAGGGTGGGGGGACCTTGAACGTTGTGGAGGTCTCCTTGAGCATCGCGTTCCTGCTGACCACCTTGGTCGTGGTGGTCACCCCCGGCACCGGAGTGGTGTACACCCTGGCCGCCGGGTTGTCCCACGGCCGCCGGGCGAGCGTGGTCGCCGCGCTCGGCTGCACCCTCGGCATCGTGCCGCACCTGGTGGCGACGATCACCGGCCTCGCCGCGCTGCTGCACACCAGCGTCGTCGCCTACGAGGTGGTGAAGTACCTCGGTGTCGCCTACCTCCTGTACATGGCGTGGGCGACGCTTCGCGACAAGGAGGCGCTGTCCGTCGAAGGGGAGGCCGAGCGGCGGCCCGCGGCCCGTGTGATCGCTTCCGGGGTTCTGATCAACCTTCTCAACCCGAAGCTCACGATGTTCTTCGTCGCGTTCCTGCCGCAGTTCGTGCCCGCCGACGAGCCCGGCTCCCTCGGAGCGATGCTCCGGCTCAGTGCCGTCTTCATGGCGATGACCTTCGTCGTCTTCGCCGCGTACGGGATGTGCGCCGCCGCCGTACGGCACCGCGTGCTTGGCAGGCCGAGGGTGATGACCGGCATCCGCCGGGGGTTCGCCGCCTGCTTCGTGGGCCTGAGCGCGTGGCTGGCGGTGGGCTGAGATGCGCTTCCGGCACGCGGACGCGATCTGGTCCGACCACCCCGGGCTCGCCGCTGGTGCGCTGTGGGCCACCGGCGTCGATGCCACCGCCGATGCCGGCGCGCGCGTCGCCCCGTACACGGCCCGTGCCGTGGCGCGGCTGGCCGGGTCCCCCGAGAGCGAGTTCCCCGAAGTCCTGGCCTGGCGGCGGGCGTTCTCCCGGATGGGGCTCAAGCCGACGCAGTACCGCTGCGCCTCGGAGTCGCTGCTGCGGCGGCTGAGGAAGGAGGGAGAACTGCCGCGCATCCATCCGGTGGTCGACCTGTGCAACGCGATCTCGGTCGCCTACGCGGTGCCGGTGGCGGTCCTCGACGCGGACCGCATCGCCGGCCCTCTGCTGGAGGTGCGCCACGCCCGCGGTGACGAGCAGTACACGACCTTCGGTGGCGGCACCGAGCACCCCCGGCCCGGCGAGGTGATCTTCGCCGACTGCGCCGGCCGGGCGCACGCCCGCCGCTGGACCAACCGGCAGAGCGGCCACTCCGCCGTCGGCGAGGGCACCAGCCGGATCCTGGTGGTGGCGGAGGCCATGCACGACGGCGGAGCCGACGTCGTGCCGGAGCTGCTGAAGACGGTGGCCGAGGAACTGGCCGCGCACTGGCCGGTCGACCCCGCGGTGGCCGTTCTCACCCCGTCCGCACCGGAGTTCGTCTTCGGTGATCAGGGCCCTTGGTGAGTGCGCGGCAGCCGCGGTGGCGTATGACACCATCGGCCGGGTGAGGCAGGGGAGACAGGGAGCGGACGGGACGGCCGGCGTACCCGCGGCGGCAGCCGCGTCGGCGGACTGCGGATCCCCGGCCTACGGCTCCGATTTCCTGCAGCTCGACGCCGATGACGCACCCGTCGGCGGCAAGGCGGACTGGCTGGCCCGGCGGCTGCGGCAGGCGATAGCCGACGGCCGGCTGGCGGTGGGCAGCAGGCTGCCGCCGACCCGGGTGCTGGCCGCCGAACTGCGCGTGTCGCGCGGGGTGGTCACCGAGGCGTACCGGCGGCTGGCCGAGGACGGCCACGTCGAGGGGCGGCGGCGCGGTGGGACGGTGGTGGTCGCGGCACCTCCCGCGCAGCCGTCGGCGCCCCGCGGGACCGGGCCGAGCCGGGGCCGGGCGCCGGTCACCGCCGACCGTGCGGTGCCGGCCGCGCTGTTCGCCGGCGAACCCGACGCCGACGTCTTCGACGCGCTGCGCGCTGCCCGTGCGCGCATCGACTTCACCCCCGGCCAGCCCGACCTCACCGCGTTCCCCCGCGCGGCCTGGCTGCGCGCCGAACGGGCCGTGCTCGCCGAGCTGTCCGCCGAGAACCTCGGCTACGGCGACCCCCGCGGAACCCCACGACTGCGCCGCGCCGTCGCGACCTGGCTGGCGACCAGCCGCGGCATCCGGGTGGAGCCGGACGACGTGCTGGTCGTCGCCGGCACCGCGCAGGCCCTCACGCTGCTGCACCCCGTGCTGCGGGCCGACGGTATCGACAGCGTCGCGGTCGAGGACCCCGGCTCGCTCGGCACCCGTCAGCACCTGCGGAACGGGGCCCTGGCCACCCCACCGGTACCGGTCGACGACGGTGGCGTGCGCGTCGACGCACTGCGCGCCACCGGGGCCCCCGCGGTACTGCTCACGCCCGCTCACCAGTTCCCCACCGGCGTGGTGACCAGTGGCGAGCGCCGCCGCGAACTGCTGCTCTGGGCGCAGGACGGCGGGTTGATCCTGGAGGACGACTACGACGCGGAGCACCGCTACGACCGGCCGCCGGTGGCCGCGCTGCGCGCGTTGCTGGCCGACCAGGTGTGCTACATGGGCAGCGTGTCCAAGCTGCTCGCTCCGGCGCTGCGGATCGGCTGGGTGGTACCGCCGCCCCGCCACCTCGACGCGCTGACCGACGCGAAACGCTTCACCGACCTGGGCAATGCCGTGCTGCCGCAGCTGGTGCTCGCCCGGCTCATGGAGTCCGGCGACTTGGAGCGGCACCTGCATCTGCTGCGCGGCCGTCACCGGCGGCGCCGCGACGCCATGATCGACGCCATCGCCGAGCACCTGCCGGGCGCGGTCGTACACGGCGCGGCGGCCGGCCTGCACCTGACCGTCACGTATGCGCCAAAGGTGCCGGACACCGAACTCGCCGCCGCCGCGCTCACCCGGGGCGTG
The DNA here is from genome assembly GCF_040613735.1 of Streptomyces sp. NPDC006235. NCBI lineage: Bacteria > Bacillati > Actinomycetota > Actinomycetes > Kitasatosporales > Streptomycetaceae > Streptomyces > Streptomyces sp. NPDC006235. Next base: position 41,553 of record NZ_JBEXSR010000053.1, on the reverse strand, counting down.
AAGTGCCAGCCGCTGTCGTGGCACCGGCAGCTGCCCGGCCGCCCCGGCCTCGTCCTCGGCTACGCGGCCACGCCGCCGGGGGCCATCGCCGAAGGAGTGGCGGCGCTCGGCGAGGCGCTGCGCGAGCTGGCCTGACGCCGGCACTCCGGCCTCACTCCAGCATCCCCCGCAACGCGTCCCGCAGCGCCACTCTCTCCTCCTCGGAGAGCCCGGCCAACGGTTCCCGGGCGAACCGCAGCGACTCCCGCAGACTCCGGGCCACCCGCCGCCCCTCGGGCGTCGCCGCCGCCACCTTCACCCTCCGGTCGGTCGGATCCGGCTGCCGCTCCACCAGCCCCCGCGCCTCCAGCCGGTCCACGATCCCCGTGACGTTCGACGGCTCGCACTTCAACCGTTGCGCGAGTCTCCGCATCGGCAGCGGCTCCAGGCACAGCAGGCTCAGCAGCCGCGCCTGCGCCCCGGTCAGCGTGTGGTCCGCCGCCGCCGCCTCATAGTCCTCGTGGAACCGCGCCACGACCTCCCCGATGAGCTCGACGACCTCGAGCGTCAGCGGATCGGGGCGGTGGCTGTTCTGGGAGGCGGATGTGGTGGAGGCCATGGAATCGAGGGTACCCGGTTATTTGACAACCTGAAATTTTCAGGAGCATGGTTGTTTCAGGTACTGAAACATTCTCATCGAGTCAACCGAGCCAACCGAGCCAACCGAGCCAGAGGAAAGGCGCATCATGTCCGACACCTCCGCCCTCCCCGCCGTCAGCCGCGAGTGGCACCTGGTCAGCCGCCCCGTCGGCTGGCCGAAGCCCGAGGACTTCGCCTTCGTCGAGGCGGAGGTTCCGCAGCCCGGTGAGGGACAGGTCCTCGTGCGGAACAAGTACCTCTCCGTGGACCCGTACATGCGCGGCCGTATGAGCGACGCGAAGTCCTACGTCGCCCCGTTCGAGCTCGGCAAGGTCATGCAGGGCGGCGCCGTCGGCGAGGTCGTGGCCTCCAACGCCGAGGGGTTCGCCGTGGGCGACCACGTGCTGCACTTCCTCGGGTGGCGCGAGTACGCCGCCGTGGCCGCGAAGAACGCCGTCAAGGTGGACCCGGACGCCGCGCCGCTGTCGACGTACCTCGGTGTGCTGGGCATGACCGGCCTCACCGCCTACGCGGGGCTGCTGCGCACCGCCGCCTTCAAGGAGGGCGACACCGTCTTCGTGTCCGGTGCCGCAGGCGCCGTGGGCGGCCAGGTCGGGCAGCTCGCCAAGCTGAAGGGCGCCTCGCGGGTCATCGGGTCCGCCGGGTCGGCGGAGAAGGTGAAGCTGCTCGTCGACGAGTACGGCTTCGACGCCGCCTTCAACTACAAGGACGGTCCCGTGAGCGAGCAGCTGCGGGCCGCGGCTCCCGACGGGATCGACGTCTACTTCGACAACGTCGGTGGTGATCACCTGGAGGCCGCCATCGGCTCGCTCAACGAGGGCGGGCGGATCGCCGTCTGCGGGATGATCTCCGTGTACAACAACACCGAGCCCGCCCCGGGCCCGAGGAACCTCGCCCGCCTGATCCAGACCCGCGGCCGTATCGAGGGCTTCCTGGTCGGGGACCACTACGACCTTCAGCCGGAGTTCGTGCGCGAGGTCGCCCCCTGGGTCGCCTCCGGCGAGCTGAAGTACCGGGAGACCGTCGTCGAGGGCATCGAGAACAACCTCGAGGCGTTCCTGGGCGTGCTGCGCGGCGACAACACCGGAAAGATGATCGTCAAGCTCTGACGCCTTCTGCTGCCTTCCGGCATGCGGTAAGTTTTTTCCGAATCCGCTCGGCCCGGGCGCGAGCCGCGGCGGACGACCGAAGAGGAACACCACCGCATGCCCATCCAGCAGTCCGACGTCCTGTACACCGCCGTCGCCACCGCCGAGGGCGGGCGCGACGGGCGGGTCGCCACCGACGACGGCACGCTCGACGTCGTCGTCAACCCGCCGAAGGAGATGGGCGGCAGCGGCGCCGGGACCAACCCGGAGCAGCTGTTCGCCGCCGGCTACAGCGCCTGCTTCCAGGGCGCCCTCGGCGTCGTCGCACGCCAGGAGAGGGTCGACCTCACCGGGTCGACCGTCACCGCGAAGGTCGGCCTCGGGAAGAACGGGGACGGTTTCGGGATCATCGTCGAGATTTCCGCCGACATTCCCAAGGTGGACCGGGGGACCGCGCGGTCGCTCGTCGAGAAGGCCCACGACGTGTGCCCCTACTCGAAGGCGACGCGCGGGAACATCACCGTGACGCTGGTCTGACGACAGTCGTTGCGTACGCGCAGGCCGCACCCTTGGACGTGGGGTGCGGCCTGCGCCCGTGCCCGGGACAGGACACGCCCTACAGCGCGAGCGCCGCCGTGTGGATCGCCTTCGCCAGGCGGTCGTTCTCCGGGGCCGCGCCGCCCGGGAAGGCGAAACGGCGGCGCGTGTAGCCGTACGCCAGGCCGCTCCACGGGTCCGCGAAGGCCTGTGAGCCGCCCGCGCCGCTGTGCCCGATCGTCCCGGCGCCGAGGAACGGGTGCGCCACGTCGGCCGTCATCTGGAAGCCGAGGCCGAACGCCCTGTGGGCACGTGACACCAGGTCGTAGCCGACCGAGTGGACCTGGCCGAACTCCGCCACCGTGTCCGGCTTCAGCAGCGGTGCCTGCTCGCCCACCTCGCTGATCGCCGCCGCGTACATCCCGGCCAGGCCCCGCGCCGACGCCACTCCGCCCACCGAGGCCGGGCCCTTGGCGCGCACCAGCGGCATGTTGGGCAGCGAGGCGAGGTCGGTCGGTTCCGCGGCGTTGCGGTTGAAGGCGATCGAGGCGAGCGTGTGCGGACCGGTGGGCGTGGCGTCGAGGAGGGCCTGCTGCTCCGGGGTCGGGGCCATCGGCTGGGTGGTGCGGAAGCGCGGCTCGTGGGGCGCGGGCAGGCCCAGGTGGAAGTCCAGGGCGTACGGGGTGCGGATCCGCTCCTGGTAGACCTCCTGGAGCGTGCGGCCCGTGGCGCGGCGCACGACCTCGCCGACCAGGGCGCCGCTGACCATCGCGTGATAGCCGAACGCCGTGCCGGGGCGCCAGAACGGCCGCTGGTCGGCGAGGCGTTCGGCGAGCTGGCGGTCGTCGGCCAGCTCCGCGAGGGTGAAGCCGGTGTCCGTGCCGACCACACCCGCCCGGTGCGCGAGCAGGTCGCGCAGGGTCAGGGCGCCCTTGCCCTCGGCGGAGAACTCCGGCCAGTAGTACGTCACTTTGCGGTCCAGTTCGAGCGTGCCGTCCTGGACGAGGAGCGCGACGACCAGGTAGGCGGCGCCCTTGGTGGACGAGAACACACCGTAGAGGGCGTCCGCGTCGGTCCCCGCCCACAGGTCCACGACCCTGCGCCCGTGGACGTAGGCGCACAGCTGGCCCTCGTAGTCCGCGCGCTCCCCGGCCACGAACGCGGCGAACTCCTCCCGCACCCCCTCGAAGCCGTCGGCCACCGTGCCGTGGATCTCCTGCGTCATCCGCTCTCCTCAACTGAACCGCTGTGTGCCACTGTGAACAATGCCCTCGCCACCTGCGGGAATTCCCCCTTGGGGTGGTCTCGGAAGAGTGGTTCGGTGCCGAACAGGACCGTCCGGCCGCCGCTGACCACCGAGGCCTGTCCCGCTGCCGCCGCGGGACCGCCGGTGCCGTCCCGCAGCGGGCGCCAGTGCCCGGAGACGAGCGGATTCCCGGTCGCGTACGACTGCTCCACCCGTACGCCGGGGCCGAGGTCGCTGAACCACAGCGGGGCGTAGACGAAGGCGTGCGCCGGCGCGCCGTGCGTGACGCGGCCCGTGTTCCGCGTCCGTACGACGCCGTTCGCGTCCGTGTTGCCCGCGACCGGCTTCACGGCCAGCCGGTCCGCCGCCGCGTTCAGAGCCGCTCCCGTCGCGCCCCGGCCGACCAGGCCGTGCTCGTCGAGGAAGGCGTCGAGGGCCCTGCGGGCGGGGGCGGTCAGGGCGGCGTGGTCCAGGCCGGCGGACACGAACAGCACGTCCGTGCCGGACCAGTCGAAGCCCGCGTTCAGGACGGCCGTCGACACCGGCGTGACGTCGAAGTTCATCTCCCGCAGGGCGAACAGCTCACCCGGCGTGACGGCGGCGGCGACCCGCAGGCGGTGCAGGGGCGTGCCGCCGGTGAGCCGTGTGGCCGCGAAGGAGACGTCGTGCGTACGGGCGGCCGAGACCGCCTGGCGGCGGGCCCGTGCCGGGACGATCGCGCTGCCGTCCAGGCCCCGGCGTACCGGAACGCCCTGCTGGAGAAGGGAGTTGAGGGCCGCGACCTCGCGCGGGTCGGTCAGGCGCAGGAGGAGGTCGCCGTGCGCGGGCACCCGGGCGACCGGTGCGGCCCCGGTGACCGGGCGCAGGGGCGCGCCCCGCAGGCTGCCCGACGGCACCCGTTCGACCGTGGCGCCCCACAGACGGCCCAGGCTCCAGCCCGAGATGTCGTACATCACCGACACCTTGCCGCTGATGTCCCGCCCGTCGGCCAGCAGCGCGTTCGCCATGCCGCGCTTGGGCTGGTGCAGGTCGACGACGTAGGAGCCCTCGGGGTACGTCCGTCCGGCGAGCCGGAAGGGGCGGGTGGCCCGGGTGACGCGGACGTCGTTGGCGAGGAGGTGGTCGACGAGGCGGGCCGCCGCCGGGGCCGAGCGCTGGGTGCGGGAGTCGCCGGGCGGGATGACGTAGGCGCGCGGGAACGTGGTCGTGTAGACGTCCTCCGGACCGATGCCGGGGACGCCGGGGACCGTCTCCGGTGACACCGGCACCTGCGGGGCGCCGGCCGCGCCGCGGCGGAAGACCTCGATCTGGTCGGCGACGAGCGAGGCGCGGTGCTCCCGGACGTGGTTCAGGGTCGCCCGGATCGCCGCGCCCGCCACGGCCGTGTTGACCGCCGAGCGGCGGCGCAGCTCCGGGACGGGCAGTTCGTCGTACTCCTCGTTGTTCACCGCCAGCGGGATCTCCACCGTGTGCGCGGCGACCGTGCCGTGGAAGGCCGCGTACTGCGGGGTGAAGATCGGCGGCCAGTCGTCCCAGCCCTCCTCCTGGTCGCGGAACGGGATCTGGGCCGGTTCGACGCCGTCCTTCGCGGGCGTGTAGTCGAGGGAGTTGACGGCGGACTCCATGCCGAGGGCGTTGGCGTAGCTGTTCTTCAGGAAGAGGTCGTACTCGTAGTTCTCGCCGTGCGGGGGCGTGGTGGGCTCGATGAGGGTGCCGTTGACGTAGCCGTGCAGGTCGAGCAGGACGGCCGGCTGCTTGTCCAGCTCGATCTGCCGCATCGCGCGGGTCTCGGGCTGCGAGGCGGTGACGAAGTCCCGATTCAGGTCGAAGCCGTTGGCGTTGGCGCGGGTGCCGGCGATACGGCCGTCCGGGTTGGCCGTGATGTTGAAGTACAGGCGGCTGTGCGCGAGGAGGTCCCGGGTCTTCGCGTCCTTCGCGGTCGCGAGCTGCTCGACGATCTTCAGGGCGGCGTCCGTGCCCTCCCACTCGTTGCCGTGGATGTTGCCGTTGACGAAGACCGGCGTCTTGTAACCCCGCTTGATCTCCGGGGACTTGGCGGCCGTCGCGGGCGCGTTCTCGATCAGCTCGCGCATGCGCTCCTGGGCGCGGGCCTGTCGGGTGGTCTCCGGGGCGGTGACGGTGACGAGGTAGAGGCGGTGGCCGCCGGCCGAGCGGCCGGCCACCTCCACGCTGACCCGGTCTCCGAGACGTTGCAGGGCGTTCAGCTTCGGGGCGATCCCGTGGTACGGGATGAGACCCAGCTTCAGGGACGTGTCGCCGGGGTTCTCCGGGTCGGGGGAGAGGACCTGGCGGCGGGGGTAGCCGCGGGTGGCCGTGCCGGTGGAGGTCTCTTCGGGAGCGGCCAGTGCGCGCCGGGCCGCGCTCGCGGGAGCCTGCGCCGCGCGGTCGTCCACGGCGGCGCCCTCGCGCGTGACGGGCTTCGGCTCCGCTCCGGCCGCGTCGGGGCCGCCGAGCAGGAGCGAACCCGCCGTGGCGAGGGTGAAGGTGACGATCAGTACAGGTCTCGCAGGAACGGTTCTCGTGGTGCGCACGCGTACCTCCTGAGGGGCTTCCTGAGATCGGTACGGCGAGGTGTACCGGTTCGACTCAACGGCAACAAGGCCGCCTCGGTGTCACCGGTGACCCGTACGGCCCTGTCGGTCAGTGGCGTGGCCTGCCCCGATAGGGTTTTCCCATGAGCGATCTCAGGGTGGGTTTCCGGTACCTGCTGAAGGGCCAGCGGTGGGTGGCCCGGCACGGCAAGCAGTACGGCTTCGGGCTGCTTCCGGGCCTGATCACCCTCGTCCTGTACGCGGCGGCGCTCGTCGCGCTGGCACTGTGGGGCGAGGACGCCGTCGCCTGGGCCACTCCCTTCGCCGACGACTGGTCGAGCCCGTGGCTCGGGCTCTTCCGCGGCTTGCTGACCGCCGTGCTGTTCGCCCTCGCCCTGCTCCTGTCCGTCGTGACGTTCACCGCGGTGACCCTGCTGATCGGGCAGCCCTTCTACGAGAACCTCTCCGAGAAGGTCGACCGGGACGTGTCCCCGGACGGCCACGCCCCCGAGTCGGGCCTGCCGCTCTGGCGGGAGTTGTGGATCTCCGCCCGGGACAGCCTGCGGATCGTCGTCCGGGCCGCCCTGTGGGGCGTGCTGCTGTTCGCGTGCGGTTTCATCCCCGTCGTCGGCCAGACGGCCGTACCGGTGATCGGGTTCTTCGTCACCGGGTTCTTCCTCACCGAGGAACTGACCGCCGTCGCCCTCCAGCGCCGCGGCGTCGAACTGCGCACCCGCCTCGGCCTGCTCCGCTCCCGCAAGACCCTCGTCTGGGGCTTCGGCACGCCGCTGGCCGTGGCCTTCCTGGTGCCGTTCGTCGCGGTGTTCCTGATGCCGGGCGCGGTCGCCGGTGCCACCCTCATGGCGCGGGACCTGCTGGGCGAGGAGAACCGGGAGGACGGCGCGGAGGGCGAAGGGGCCGTCACGACTCCTCCGCAGCCACCCTCAGGATCGTCCTCACCTGCGCGATGATGTCCAGCCGGTTCCGCACGAACTCCGGGTCGGTGACCTCCGTGGTGTTCCCGGCGCCGAACTGGAGCACGGGCGTGTGCACATGGCCGCCCGGCAGCCTGTCGTGCAGCCCCAGCCGGTCCCGCAGCAGCGTCGCCCGGTAGGCGATCTCGTTGGAGAGGTAGTCACCGCCGCCGCCCGCGCGAGCGGTCGACCCGGGCGTCGGTCCGTCCGGGCGGACGACGGGCTCCGTGCCGCCCACCGGGATCTCCGTGACGCTCGTGTTGTCGTACACCGGGAAACGGCCGGTGTCCGCGGCGGTGATCGCCCGGTACGGCAGCGTGGTCGTCGTCCATTGCGGCTGCGAGGCCGGGGCGGTGACGGGGACGGTCTCCGTGCGGCCGACGTTGTCGTTGTCCGCGAAGCCGCCCCGCCAGGCCCCGTTGGTCCGCTCCACGTCGAACCGCCCGACCCGCCCCTGGCTCACGGTCGTGAACAGGTCGACCTTCGGCAGGTACGGCCGCAGTGTCCGCTCCACCGTGCCCTGCGTGAAGTCCCGCCAGCGCACCGGGAAGACGGCCGTCTCGATCCGGGCCGGGCCGTCCGCCGTCTCGATCACGGTGCCGTCGAGGGCGAGCGCCGTGGCGCCGGACGGATTGGAGATACGGATGTCCCGGTCCAGCGTGAACGGGTCGAAGCCGGTGACCAGGATCCGCTTCAGGCCCTTGCCGTGCGGGTAGCCGATGGTCGTCTGGCCACGCGAGGTGCGTTCCAGTTCGTCCAGCAGCGCGGCCCGCTGCCCGTCCGTCAGGCCGAAGGCCGGCTCCCAGCTGCGTACTTCACGCGTCACGGCGAGCCGCGCCCAGTACAGAGGCCGGTCGTCGTCCCGGCTGAGGTCCCCGCCCGCAGGACCCCGCCCCTGCGCCCGGTCGACGGCCCGCCGCCACAGCTCCGTTCCCTCGCGTACGACCGCCCGGCGGGCCTGCGCGTAGGAGCTGGCCCCGTCCAGGGCCCGGGCGAACCTCGGGGCGACGGTGTCGAATCCGGAGCGCCGCAGGATCTCCTGCGGGACGGCCCGGTCGAGCCGCTGTTCCTCGACGGTGGGGGAGGGGACCGCCTCGGCGGCACTCGCGGCCGTCGGGGTGCTGAAGCCGGTCAGCAGGGCCAGACCGAGGACACCTATCCGGATACGCAGGGGAATCAAGGGAGTTGGGCCTTCCGTCGCAGTGGGGTGCGCTGAGTGGTGCCGGACGGCCGCAGTATCGCGTGACGGGAGTGGTCCACGCCATGGGTGGGGCTCGCGTGCGGATCAGGAAGGGACGGCCGCCGCGGCTTCCCGCACCGCCCCCAGGAAGGCCACGGCCGCCGGGGCCAGGGACCGCCCCCGCACGGTCGCCGCGTACACCGCCCGGGCCGGGGCGCCCTCGTCGAGCACCCGCAGCAGCCGGATGTCCGGACGGACGGCCTCGGCGGCGAGCGCCGGCACGAGCGTCACACCGAGCCCGGCGGCGACGTAGCCCTGCTTGGCGGTCCACTCGCCTACGACGTGGGCGACACGCGGGCGAAAGCCCTGGCGCAGGGCCGCGTCCAGGAGGGTGCCCTCGGGCCGCGCGCTGCCGCAGATCCAGTCGGCGTCGGCGAACCGGTCCAGCGGCACGGGGCCCTCGTGACCGGCGAGCGGATGCCCGGCGGGGACGGCGACGTACAGCGGCTCGTCGAGGAGGTGATGCAGTGCGTACGCCTCCAGCGGGGCGCGGCCGGTCGTCGACACGATCGCCAGGTCCAGGTGACCGGCCGTCAGCCGGTCCAGCAGAACGGGGGTGAAGCCCTCCTCGCGGGTCACGCGGACCCGCGGGTGACGGGCGCGGAAGCGGGCCAGGGCGCGCGGCACCAGGGCCGCGTCGGCGGTGGCGAAGGCACCGAACCGGAGCCGTCCGCCGGCCGCCTCGCGCAGGGCGTCGACGTCGTGCCGGGCATCGAGCAGCGCGGCGGCGACCGTCTCGGCGTACGGCACCAGGAGTCGGCCCGCCTCCGTCAGCCGCACTCCGCGCGGCAGCCGGTCGAAGAGCGGGCCGCCGCCCAACGCGGACTCCAGTGAGGCGACTTGGCGGGACACCGCCGACTGGGTCCAGCCGAGCGTCCGCGCGGCCCCGGTGAACGACCCGTGGCGGGCGACCTCCAGGAAGGCCCGCAGCCAGACGGTGGACAGGTCGGGCATCTCGCCATGCGAGTACGGCATGGTGGCCATGCTAGACATTCGCTTGTCGCATCAACGGCCCCCGCCTAGCGTCGAGGGCATGCAGATCACGCTGGACAACCCCGCCTCCGCACCCCAGCCCCTCAGCCCGTACTACTCCCAGGTCGCCCGCGTCGAACACGCCGACGGCAGCGCCCTGTTGTTCGTCTCGGGCCAGATCGCGGAGGGCGACACCCTCGCCGAGCAGACCCGGGGCGTCTTCGAGACCCTGGCCGCCCTGCTGGAGGCACACGGCGCCACCCTGGCCGACGTGATCAGCATCCGCACGTACCTGACCGACATCTCGAAGCTGGACGAATACGGCACCGTGCGACGGCAGTTCCTCACCGGGACCCCGCCGACCAGCATGACCTTCGAGGTGTCCCGGCTCTTCCGGCCGGAGGCCCTCGTCGAGGTGGAGGTCGTGGCCGCCGTCCCCGTCCGCTAGGCCCCGTCGTCGCTCGCGCCGAGCAGGGTCAGGAAGTCCCGGAAGGCGGACGCCATGTCGACCGACTCCGGGTCCAGCAGCCACTGGTACTGCAGCCCGTCCAGGATCGCCACGAGGAGCGGTGCCGCCCGCTCGGGGGTGAGACCGCTGGGCAGCCGGTCACCGTACTCGGCGCGCAGCACCTCGGCCATGCCGGCGCGCACCCCGACATATCGATCCGTGAAGTACGCCCGCGCCGGATGCCCCTCCGTCACGCTCTCGCCGAGCAGCGCCGAGAAGGTCTGGATGAGGGCGGGACGCATCGCGTTGTACTCGACGAGCGAGGCCAGCAGGTCCAGCCGGAGCCGGCCGGCGGGCATGGCGTCCCAGCGGTCCCGGTCCTGGAGCACCGCGACCAGCAGTGCCTCCTTGGTCGGGAAGTGGTGCAGCAGCCCCTGCTGGGTGAGCCCGACCCGCTCGGCGACCGCGGCCAGGCTCGCCCCCCGGTAACCGCGCTCGGCGATCACCTCCAGAGCGGCCCGCACGATCTCCGCGCGCCGTTCCTCGCTTCTCGTCCTGGCCCTCATGGCGTCACCGTACGACATGTCGAACCACTCGCCATCACGAGGAGGTAACGAAACCTACCGCATGACAGGCAATCCGGGCACGATGGTGACATCCAGCGGCTTTCGACGTGGAGGTGCCGACGTGGCGGAGACAGCAGAGGTGCGGCGCGAGGCGGCGGTCGAGGCCGCGCTCGGCAAACTCGACCTGGACACCAAGACCCGGCTGCTGGCCGGCCAGGACATGTGGAGCCTGCCCGCCCTGCCGGAGGCCGGACTGGACTCCCTGGTCATGTCCGACGGCCCGATCGGCGTCCGCGGCGTGCACTGGAGCACCGACGACCCCTCCGTCGCCCTGCCCTCACCGACCGCCCTCGCCGCCACGTGGGACCCGGGGCTCGCCCACCGGGCCGGCGTGCTGCTGGCGCAGGAGGCCCGCCGCAAGGGCGTCCACGTCCTGCTCGCCCCCACGGTCAACCTGCACCGCTCCCCGCTCGGCGGCCGCCACTTCGAGGCCTACAGCGAGGACCCGTACCTCACGGGCCGGATCGGCGCCGCCTACGTCCAGGGTGTCCAGTCCGGCGGCGTCGGCACCACCGTCAAGCACTTCGTCGCCAACGACGCCGAGACCGACCGCCTCACCGTGAACAACCTCGTCAGCGAACGCGCCCTGCGCGAGCTGTACCTGGCCCCCTTCGAGGCGATCGTCGAGAACGCCCACCCCTGGGGCATCATGACCGCCTACAACACGGTCAATGGCACGACGATGACCGAGCACCACTACCTGGTCAACGAGGTCCTGCGCGGCGAGTGGGGCTTCGACGGGATCAACGTCTCCGACTGGACCGCCGCCCGCTCCACCACCGGCGCCCTCGCCGGCGGCCTCGACATCGCCATGCCCGGCCCGCAGACCGTCTACGGCGAGGCCCTCGCCCAGGCCGTTCGGGACGGCCGGGCCGACGAGACCCAGGTCGACGAGGCGGTCCGCAGGGTCCTGCGCCTGGCCGCCCGGGCCGGCATCCTGGAGGGCGCGGAACCGGCCGTCACCGACCTGCCCGAGCCCGTCCACGGCGAGGCGCTCGCCCGCGAGATCGCCCGCCGCTCCTTCGTCCTCGTCCGCAACGAGAACGGCACGCTGCCGCTGAAGCCCGGCAGGATCGCGCTGATCGGCGCCGCGGCCCGTGACGCCCGCGTCCTCGGCGGCGGCTCCGCCACCGTCTTCCCCGCCCGGACCGTCTCCCCGCTCGAAGGCCTCACCGCCGCCCTCCCCGACGACAGCCTCACCTACGCCCTCGGCGCCGACCCCAACACCGAACTCCCCGTCGCCGGCCAGGGCTTCGCACTGCGCGCCGTCTGCCGCGACAGCGAGGGCACCGTCATCGGCACCCGCTCGGCCGCCGGCGGCCACATCCAGTGGATGGGCGACGACCTCCCGGACGGCGTCACCCACGACACCCTGGCGACCGTCGAGCTGACGGGCACCTTCACCCCGCGTGAGACGGGCACGCACACCTTCGGCATCAAGGGCCTCGGACCCTTCCGCCTGACCGTCGCGGGCACCACGTACTTCGACGACGTCCAGCGCCCCGCCGAGGACGGCGACCCCTTCGCGGCGTTCTTCGGATCCCCGGTGCCCCACGCCCGGGTCGACCTGACCACGGGCGAACCGGTCGAGGTCTCCCTGACCTACACCGTCCCGCCGCCCAGTGACCACCCCATGCGGACCATCGGCTTCACGCTCGCCCACCAGGACCCGCAGCGCGACCCCGACGAGCTGATCGCCGAGGCCGCCGCGGCCGCCCGGGCCGCCGACACGGCCGTCGTCGTCATCGCCACCACCGACCGCGTCGAATCGGAGGGCTTCGACCGCACGGACCTGCGCCTGCCCGGCCGCCAGGACGACCTGGTCCGCGCCGTCGCCGCCGCCAACCCGGACACCGTCGTGGTCGTCAACGCCGGCTCCCCGGTGGAGATGCCGTGGCGCGACGACGTCGCCGCCGTGCTCCTCACCTGGTTCCCGGGCCAGGAGGGCGGCGCGGCCCTCGCCGACGTCCTCACCGGCGCCCACGAACCCGGCGGCCGCCTGCCCACCACCTGGGGCTCCCTCGCCGACGCCCCGGTCACCCGGGTCGTCCCCGAGGGCGGCGAACTCCCCTACGACGAGGACGTCTTCATCGGCTACCGCGCCTGGGAGAAGCAGGGCCGCACCCCCGCCTACCCCTTCGGCCACGGCCTCGGCTACACCGACTGGACCTACGAGTCGGTCGAGGTCGAAGGCGCGGCCGACACCACCACGGTGAAGGTCCGCCTCCGCAACACCGGCGACCGCCCCGGCCACGAGGTCGTCCAGCTCTACCTCGCCCCGAGCGAGCCCGACCCCGCCCGCCCGGCGCGCTGGCTGGCCGGATTCGCGGGAGTGGACGCCGGCCCCGGCGAGAGCGTCGAGGCGACCGTCGAACTGCCGCGCCGGGCCTTCGAGATCTGGGACGAGACGACCATGTCGTGGTCGTGTGTGAAGGGTTCGTACGAGATCCAGGTCGGGCGCTCGATCACGGACCGCAGAATCACCGCGACGATTAACGTCTGATCCGGGACAAGTTCCCCACAGAGCAGCCCCGGTCCGGGACCTGACCCCTGGACCGGGGCTCGTGGTCTCTCGAGAGCCCCGACACCCTCTAGCGGATGCCGAACCCGTACACCGTCTCCGAGCGGTACGCCCCGCCCGGCCGCAGCACCGTGCCCGGGAACTCCGGCCGGTTCGGGGAGTCGGGGAAGTGCTGGGTCTCCAGCGCGATGCCGTCGCCGGGCGCGAAGGGCTCGCCCAGATGGTCGGCGGTGTACAGCTGGAGCCCGGGCTCGGTGGTCGCCACCGTCAGCACCCGCCCGGACGCCGGGTCGTGCAGCTCGGCGACCTGTTCCGGAACGTCCGTCACGCCCTTGTCGAGCACGAAGTTGTGGTCGTAGCCGGCGCCGACCTTGCGGGCCTCGCGGAAGTCGAAGCGCGTGCCGGTCACGTCGTCCAGGCTGCCGGTCGGGATCAGGTCCGCGTCCACCGGCGTGTACCGGGAGGCGGCCAGGCGCAGCTCATGGCCGCCCGCGTCACCGGAACCGGCCAGGTTGAAGTAGCTGTGGTTCGTCAGGTTCACCACGGTCGGCGCGTCCGTCACCGCCTCGTAGGCGATCCGCAGCGCGCCGCTCTCCTTGAGCGTGTACGTCGCCGAGACCTCCAGCCGGCCCGGGAAGCCCTCCTCCCCGTGCGGACTGACCCGCGCGAGCCGCACCCCGTGCTCGACGGGCGTCCCCGCCCACACCCGCTTGTCGAAGCCACGCAGGCCACCGTGCAGCGCGTTCGGCCCGTTGTTCGGTTCGAGCGCGTACGTCCGCCCGTCCAGCGGGAACCGGGCCCCGGCGATCCGGTTGGCGTACCGCCCGACCAGGGCGCCGAGATACGGCTCCGGGTGCGTGAGATAGCCGTCGAGGCCGGGAAACCCCAGCACCACGTCCCCGGCCCGCCCCTCCCGGTCCGGCACCTCGACGGACTGCACGATTCCGCCGTACGACAGGATCCGCACCCGGACGCCCGCCCGCTCCAGGGTCCAGCGGTGCACCGGCGTGCCGTCGGAAAGTGTGCCGAAGAGTTCGTTCATGTGCGGAACTCTAAGTCAGGCCCCGGGTCAGGGCCGCTCCGCGGTGACGGTCCGGTAGGCGATCTCCGCCAACCGGGCCTGTCCGTTCACGCTCGGGTGGAAGTAGTCCCAGCGGCTCAACTGGGCGGTGCCGAAGCGGTAGTCGTACACCGCGCCCCCGTCGTAACGGCACCGCTTGTCCTTGGCGCAGACCTCCTCGAGGACCTTGTTGTAGTCCTCCACCCGCTTCTGCACCGTGTTCCGCCGCAGGGTGGCCGCCGAGTCCAGGGCGTCCGCGTCACCCAGCATCGACGGGCAGATGCCCAGCTGCCAGATCTGCTTGCCCATCGGGCTGCTGCGGCCCTCGGACCACAGCCGCTTCAGGTTCGGCACGCTCGCCACGAACACCTGGGCCTTGGGCAGCACCTTGCGCAGGGAGCGCAGGGAGTCCTCGAAGTCGGCACGGAACTCGCTGACCGGGGTCATCGCCGAGGGGGTGGCCCGGCAGGCGTCGTTGGCCCCCACCATCACCGTCACCAGCTGCGGCTTCCGCCGTACCGCCTGGGCGATCTGCCCGGGCAGGTCCGCCATCCGCGCCCCGGTCACGGCGTAGTTCCAGCTCCGCTTCGCGGCTCCCGTCCGGCCCAGCAGCCGGACGGCGAGGGAGTCGACCTCGGGGCTCGCGCCGGTCGCCCAGGACGCCTCCGGGCAGTCCGACAGCACGTCACAGGCGTCGAAACCCCGCGTGATGGAATCGCCCACGGCCGCGACGGAACTCGGGCTGCGGTCCCAGAGGGGCGTGGGCCTGGGGGACGGCTTGGCGGTGGCGGACGGGGCGGGGGAGTCGCCCCCGACGGCGTCACACCCGGCGGCACCCAGGGCTGCCGCCACGGCCACGGCAAGAACGACGCGCGAGCGGTGGCTTCGCTTCCGCATCCCTGGTCCATCCCCTCGCCGCGCCGTGCCTGTCTCCCCAACCAATAACAACGCACGAGGGTTCCCGACCGATCAGGTGCAACGGCTCACACCCGTACAAGCGTCCCCCTGGGTGAATGGCGGGCGTTTCCCGGCACCGGGACCGACCGTACGTCACACTCCTTGCGTCACCGCACGGTAGCCTCGCCATCAACGTGACCCGCCCGGTCACAGCCGTTCCGCCCGTTTCCAAGATGTCCCGCTCTGCCCGGAGGTTCCGGTGACGACACGTGGAGTTCTGTACGTGCACTCGGCGCCGCGCGCGCTGTGCCCGCACGTCGAGTGGGCCGTCGCCGGGGTGCTCGGTACGCGCGTCAGCCTGGACTGGATCCGTCAGCCCGCCGCCCCGGGCACCTGGCGCTCGGAGTTCTCCTGGCAGGGCCAGGTGGGCACGGCGTCCAAGCTCGCCTCCGCGCTGCGCGGCTGGCACCTGCTCCGCTTCGAGGTCACCGCGGAACCCTGCCCCACCGCCGAGGGTGAGCGCTACAGCTGCACCCCCGACCTGGGCATCTTCCACGCCGTCACCGGCATCCACGGCGACATCCTCATCCCCGAGGACCGCCTGCGCGCGGCGCTGCAACGCAGCCAGCGCGGCGAAACGGACCTGGAGGCCGAGCTCAACAAGCTGCTCGGCAAGCCCTGGGACGACGAACTGGAACCCTTCCGCTACGCAGGAGAAGGCGCCCCGGTCCGCTGGCTCCACCAGGTGGTGTGAGGCTCTTCTTTTAGGGGCGCGGGGAACTGCGCGAACAACCCCCACCGACCCGCACCCGGCCCACAACGCGAAACAAAACGGCGAGTGGCCCGAACTCACGAAGAGTCCGGGCCACTCGCCGTAACGCAGGATCAAACCGTCCGGAACGCCAGCACCACGTTGTGCCCACCGAACCCGAACGAGTCGTTCAACGCGGCGATCCGCCCATCGACCGGCAGCTTCCGGGCCTCACCCCGCACCACGTCCGCGTTCGCCTCGGCCTCGGGGTCGAGGTTCTCCACGTTGATCGTCGGCGGAGCCACCCGGTGGTACAGCGCGAGCACCGTCGCCACCGTCTCGACACCACCCGCGCCACCCAGCAGATGCCCGGTCATCGACTTCGTCGCGGACACGGCGATGTGGTCGGTGTCGTCACCGAACACCTTCCGCAGCGCCTTCAGCTCGGCGATGTCACCGGCCGGCGTCGACGTCGCGTGCGCGTTGACGTGCACGATCTCCGCCGGGTCCAGGTCGGTGCGCTCCAGCAGGTTCTGCAGGGCCATCGAGATGCCCCGCCCCTCCGGCTCCGGCTGCACGATGTCGTGGCTGTCGGCGGAGATGCCCTGCCCGACCGCCTCGGCGTACACCCGGGCCCCGCGCCTCGCGGCGTGCTCGGCGGACTCCAGGACGACGACACCGGCGCCCTCGCCGAGGACGAAGCCGTCGCGGGCCACGTCGTAGGGACGCGACGCGCCCTGCGGGTCGTCGTTGTTCTTGGACATCGCCATCATGTTGCCGAAGGCGGCGATGGGCAGCGGGTGGATCGCCGCCTCCGTACCACCCGCGACGACGACGTCGGCGCGGCCGGTGCGGATCATCTCGATGGCGTAGCCGATGGCCTCGGCGCCGGAGGCACAGGCGGAGACCGGTGTGTGCACGCCCGCCCGGGCACCCACGGCCAACCCGACGTTGGCCGACGGGCTGTTGGGCATCAGCATGGGAACGGTGTGCGGGGAGACGCGGCGGACGCCCTTCTCCTTGAGCACGTCGTACTGGTCGAGGAGCGTCGTCACGCCGCCGATACCGGAGGCGATGACCGCGCCGAGCCGGTCGGGGTCGACGGCCGGGTCCTCGCCGGCCTTCGCCTCGAAACCGGCGTCCGCCCAGGCCTCCTTGGCCGCGACCAGCGCGAACTGCGCCGAGCGGTCGAGTCGGCGGGCCTGCGGCCGGGGGATGACCTCGGTCGGCTCCACGGCGACGGGGGCGGCGATCTTGACCGCCTGATCGGCGGCCCAGTCCTGCTCCAGGGGCTTGACGCCGGAACGTCCGGCGATCAGGCCCTCCCAGGTAGAGGCTACGTCGCCACCCAGCGGTGTGGTTGCGCCGATACCGGTGACGACCACGGTGCGATTGGTCGAGCTCACGGGAATTCTTTCTCCAACGGATCCGAGGATTAAGCGGCGCCACCGCCGGGTGGCGGGGCAGTCAGCCCAAAGGCCTGATCGGCCGATCAGCCCTGGTGCTTGAGGATGTAGTTCGTCGCGTCGCCGACGGTCTTGAGGTTCTTGACGTCCTCGTCCGGGATCTTGACGTCGAAGCGCTCTTCGGCGGCGACGACGACCTCGACCATGGACAGCGAGTCGACGTCCAGGTCGTCGGTGAAGGACTTGTCCAGCTGGACGTCCTCAACCGGGATGCCGGCGATCTCGTTCACGATCTCGGCGAGACCGGCGACGATCTCTTCCTGAGTGGCGGCCATGTCGGCGCTCCTTCGTAGATGTTCCAGAGGGTGTGGCAGGTGTTTCTCCTGTACCGGACCGCATGATCCGGCACAGCGTGCCTAGGGGAGGGTAACGACAGTCGCGGCGTAGACGAGACCCGCCCCGAAGCCGATGACGAGCGCGGTGTCGCCGCTCTTCGCCTCACCGGTCGCCAGGAGCCGCTCCATCGCGAGCGGGATCGAGGCGGCCGAGGTGTTGCCGGTGGTGCGGATGTCACGGGCGACCGTGACGTGCTCCGGCAGTTTCAGTGTCTTCACCATCGAGTCGATGATCCGCACGTTGGCCTGGTGCGGGATGAAGACGTCCAGGTCGTCCACGGTGATCCCGGCCGCGTCCAGCGCCTGCTGGGCGACCTTCGCCATCTCGAACACGGCCCAGCGGAACACCGCCTGGCCTTCCTGGGTGATCGCGGGGAACTTCTCGACCGTCCCGTCGCGGTAGTCCGTCCACGGCACGGTCTGCTTGATGGTGTCGGACTTGTCGCCCTCCGAGCCCCACACGGTCGGGCCGATCGCGGGCTCCTGGGCCGGGCCGACCACGACCGCGCCGGCACCGTCGCCGAACAGGAAGGCCGTCGCGCGGTCCTCCAGGTCGGTCAGGTCGCTCAGCCGCTCGACACCGATCACCAGGACGTACTCCGCCGAGCCCTCGACGATCATGCCCTTGGCGAGCGTGAGGCCGTAGCCGAAGCCCGCGCAGCCCGCCGAGATGTCGAAGGCGGCGGCCCGGTCGGTGCCCAGCTTGTCGGCGATCTCGGTGGCGACGGCCGGAGTCTGCTTGAAGTGCGAGACGGTGGAGACGATCACGCCGCCGATCTGCTCGACGGAGATGCCGGCGTCGGCGATGGCCTTGCCGGACGCCTCGATCGACATCGCGGCGACGGTCTCCTCGTCGGAGGCCCAGTGCCGCGTCTCGATGCCGGAGCGCGAGCGGATCCACTCGTCGGACGACTCGATCGTCTCCAGGATCACCTCGTTCGGCACGACCCGCGTCGGGCGGTAGCCGCCGACGCCGAGGATCCGCGCGTACGGGGCGCCCTTGCTGGGCTTGATCTTCGCCATGCTCTCGGGCTCCTTCTAGGCACTCTGCTCGGCGATGAGCTCGCGAGCCGCGTCGAGGTCGGCGGGGGACTTCAGGGCCAGCGTCTTCACCCCGGGCAGGGCACGCCTGGCCAGGCCGGTGAGGGTCCCGCCGGGGCACACCTCGATCAGGGCCGTGACACCGAGCTCCTTGAAGGTCTCCATGCACAGGTCCCAGCGGACGGGGTTGGCGACCTGGCCGACCAGACGGTCCAGCACCTCGGTGCCGGTGGCGACCGCCTGCCCGTCCTTGTTCGAGACGTAGGTGACCTCCGGGTCGCCGGGCGTCAGGGCCTCGGCGGCCTTCGCCAGCGTGTCGACCGCGGGGGCCATGTGATGCGTGTGGAAGGCGCCGGCCACCTTCAGCGCGATGACCTTGCGCACGCCCTCGGGCTTGTCCGCCTCCAGCGCGGCCAGCTGCTCCTTGGTGCCGGCCGCGACGATCTGGCCCGCGCCGTTGATGTTCGCAGGGGTCAGGCCGAGCTTCTCCAGGTGCGGAACCGTCACTTCGGGCTCGCCGCCGAGGAGCGCGGCCATGCCGGTCTCGGTGACGGCGGCGGCCTCGGCCATGGCGAGCCCGCGGGTGCGGACCAGGCGGAGCGCCTCCTCGTGGGGGAGCACCCCGGCGAGCGAGGCCGCGGTGATCTCACCGACGCTGTGACCGGCGAGGGCACCGACCTTGCGCGGCAGCTCGGCCGGGTCGTCGAAGAGCATGTACGCGGACGCCAGTCCGGCCGCGACCAGCAGCGGCTGTGCCACCGCGGTGTCGCGGATCTCCTCCGCGTCGGCCTCGGTGCCGTAACGGATCAGGTCGAGTCCCACGGCGTCCGACCAGGCCTCGAGGGCACCGCGGACACCGGGGAAGTCGAGCCATGCTGACAGGAAGCCGGGCGTCTGGGCGCCCTGGCCGGGAGCGACGAGTACGAGCACTCTCACACTCTCTCTTGGGGACGGGCACGGCCGCCCGTGGGGACAGGGACGAAGAACACGAGGGGGTTTTGTCGAGCCCCGACAAAACCTTAGGGCTGGAGATCTCCATCGACCAGACGCCCCAGGATCAGCGCGATCCGCAGGGTGAACGCAGAGCGTACATCGGAGGGTGACCAGCCGGTGACGTCAGTCACACGTCGAAGCCGGTAGCGGACGGTGTTGGGGTGCACGAACAGCATCCGAGCGGCCCCTTCGAGGCTGCTCGCCTGTTCGAGATAGACGCTGAGGGTCTCCAGGAGCGCGGCCCCGGCCTCCTCCAGCGGTCTGTAGATCTCCTCCACCAGTTGGTCGCGGGCCGAGGGGTCACCGGCCATCGCCCGCTCCGGGAGCAGGTCGTCCGCCAGGACCGGGCGCGGGGCGTCCTGCCAGGCGGAACACGCCTTGAGACCCGCAGCGGCGGCCTGCGCGGACCGGGTCGCGGCCTGGAGGTCGGGCACCACGGGGCCCGCCACGACCGGCCCGGCCGCGAACGGGCCGATGAGCGACTTCGCGACGGCCAGCGGGTTGTCGCTGCCGCCCGCGATGACGACCAGCCGGTCCCCGAGCACCCCGGTGAGCACCTGGAGCTTGGCGTGCCGCGCCGCGCGCCGTATGGCCTCGACGGTCAGCTCGCTGTCCCCGTCGGGCGCGGTGCCGAGCACGACGCACACGTGCTCGGGCGAGTTCCACCCGAGGGCGGCGGCCCGCGAGACGGCGCCCTCGTCGGCCTCGCCGCTGAGCACGGCGTTCACGACCAGGGACTCCAGGCGGGCGTCCCAGGCACCGCGTGCCTCGGCGGCCTGTGCGTACACCTGGGCGGTGGCGAAGGCGATCTCCCGGGCGTACACGAGCAGGGCCTCGCGCAGCACCCGCTCGTCGCCCGGGGCCGCGACCTCGTCGATCGCGGACTCCATGACCTCGATGGTGGTGCGCACCATCTCCACGGTCTGGCGCAGCGTGATCGCCCGGGTCAGCTCGCGCGGCGCGGTTCCGAACACGTCGGTGGAGATGGCCTGCGGGGCGTCAGGATGCCGGAACCACTCGGTGAAGGCGGCGATACCCGCCTGCGCGACGAGACCGATCCAGGAACGGTTCTCCGGGGGCATGGCCCGGTACCAGGGCAGCGTCTCGTCCATCCGCGCGATGGCCTGCGCGGCGAGCGATCCGGACGACTTCTCCAGCCGCTTCAGCGTCGCGGCATGCGGATGGACGTCGTGGGCTGCGGCCTGGTGCTTGCTGGTTTCGGGTTCGGGCACGGGACAAGACTGCCTTATCCGGACGGGAAGGTGCGTCGCCGGGTCTACGGTGGACTCCGTGATGGACATTCGGCGCGCCGAAGAGCGCTACCAGGGCGGTGACCCGGCGGCCGGAATCGAGAGCCGGCACGCCTTCTCCTTCGGGCCCCACTACGACCCGGACAACCTCCGTTTCGGCGCGGTGATCGCCTGCAACGAGGAGCACCTGGCGCCCGGCGCCGGCTTCGACGAGCATCCGCACAGCCACACCGAGATCGTGACCTGGGTGGTCGAGGGCGAGCTGACGCACCGGGACTCCACCGGGCACGAGTCGGTGGTGCGCCACGGGGACGTCCAGCGGCTCAGCTCGGCGGGCGGGGTGCGGCACGTGGAGCGCAACGACGGCCCCGGCCCCCTCACCTTCGTCCAGATGTGGCTGGCCCCGCTCCGCCCCGGCGGCGACCCGTACTACGAGGTCGTCCACGGCATCGCCGACTCGACGCCCTATGCGGTCCCGGAGGCCGGAGCGATGCTGCACGTCCGGCGCCTGGGCGCGGGGGAGCGGACGGCCGTACCGGACGCGGCGTTCGCGTACGTGCACGTCGTACGCGGGGACGTACGCCTGGACGGCGAGACGCTCGGCACCGGCGACGCGGCCCGGATCACCGACGCCAAGGGCCTGGAGGCCGAGGGCGTGACGGAGGCGGAGCTGCTCGTCTGGGAGATGAACTAGAGCTCCGCCAGCACCGCGTCCGTGAACGCCGGCCACGCCTCGATCGCCCACGGCCCGAACGCCCGGTCCGTCAGCGCCACGCACGCGGCCCGCGCGTCGGGGTCGATCCACAGGAAGGTGCCCGACTGCCCGAAGTGACCGAACGTGCGGGGCGAGGACGAAGAGCCCGTCCAGTGCGGGGACTTGGAGTCGCGGATCTCGAAGCCGAGCCCCCAGTCGTTGGGGTTCTGGTGCCCGTACCCCGGCAGGACGCCCTTCGTGCCCGGGTAGTGCACGGTCATCGCCTCGGCGACCGTACGGGGGTCCAGCAGCCGCGGAGCCTGCACCTCGGCCGCGAACCGCAGCAGGTCCTCGACCGTGGACACGCCGTCCTTGGCGGGAGAGCCGTCCAGGGTCGTCGAGGTCATCCCCAGCGGCTCCAGCACGGCCTGCCGCAGATACTCCCCGAACGGGATGTCGGTCGCCTTCGCGAGGTGGTCGCCGAGCTGCTCGAAGCCGGCGTTGGAGTACAGCCGCCGCTCCCCGGGCGGGGACGTGACCTTGTGCTCGTCGAAGGCGAGGCCCGAGGTGTGCGCGAGCAGGTGCCGCACCGTCGACCCGGCCGGACCGGCGGGCTCGTCGAGCTCGACGGCCCCCTCCTCGTAGGCGACGAGCACCGCGTAGGCGGCGAGCGGCTTGGTCACCGACGCGAGCGGGAACCGCTGTCCGGCCGGTCCGTGGGTGCCCAGCAACGTGCCGTCCGCCCGTACGACACCCGCCGCGGCGGTGGGAACCGGCCAGTTCTCGATCAACGCGAGGCTCTTCAGCGACATGCGTTCGAGCCTATGCGCTCAGAGCGTCAGCTCCAGCAAGGGGTCGGGCTTGGGCCGGAAGCCGAGGGAGACGTACAGCGGCTCGGCCTCCGGCGAGGCGGTGAGCTGCACGCGCCGGGCACCGCGCTCGCGGAACCACTCCAGCAGCGTCGTCATGCACGCGCGCGCGTATCCACGGCGCCGGGCGGACGGGTCGGTGGCGACGCTGAAGACGAAGCCCACCATGCCCCGCGGGTCGCCAGGCTTCCCGATGCGGTAGTCGATCGTCCCGGCGACCAGCGACGCCAGCGCCCCCGGCCGCTCCGGGTGGTCCACGACGAACGCCGTGAAGTCCCCGTCCGGCTCGCCCAGTTTGGCCCTCAGCGTGGGGAGCGACTCCCCGTGCCAGACGGCGGAGGGATCACCGAACAACGAGTCGATCATGATCTGGCGCAGGCGGAGGACTTCCTCGGCGTCCTCGGGCAGGGCGCGGCGTACGGCACTCATGGCGCCCTACGCTAACCAGCCGGATCAGGAAGCGTCCTGCCGATTTCTTACCGTCCGCGCTTGCTTGGAGTGCACTCCAAGGTTCTAGCGTTGGGGTCATGACGGTGATGGAGACCACGGGTGCCAGGGCCGACAGCTGCGCCGGCCCGCCCCAGCAGAACCGGCGTCCGGACGGCGAGGACCGCTACACGATCAGCGAGGTCGTCGCCCTGACCGGCCTGACCGCGCACACCCTGCGCTGGTACGAGCGCATCGGCCTGATGCCGCACATCGACCGGTCCCACACCGGCCAGCGACGCTACACCAACCGCGACCTCGACTGGCTCGACCTCGTCGGCAAGCTCCGCCTGACGGGCATGCCGGTCGCCGACATGGTCAGGTACGCCGAACTCGTGCGTGAGGGCGACCACACCTACGGCGAGCGCTTCGAGCTGCTGAAGACGACCCGCGAGGACGTGCTGGCCAGGATCGACGAACTCCGGGGCACGCTCGCCGTGCTCGACCGGAAGATCAGTTTCTACGCGGACGCCGGGCGGGCCCTGGCGTCGGAGAGGTCCCGATGACGGACGGCAGGATCACGACGGCGAAGCTCGGCGACAACGGCCCGGAGGTGGGCGCCCAGGGCCTCGGCTGCATGGGCATGAGCTTCGGCTACGGCCCCGCGGACGCGGACGCGTCCCGGGCCACCCTCGAACGGGCGCTCGAACTGGGCGTCACCTTCTACGACACGGCCGACGCGTACGGCGCCGGCGAGAACGAGCGGTTCCTGTCACCGTTCTTCAAGGCACACCGCGACGAGGTCGTCATCGCGACCAAGTTCGCCCTGTCGATCCCCCCGGACGACCCGACCCGCCGCATCATCCGCAACGACCCGCCCTACATCCGCCAGGCCGTCGAGGAGAGCCTGAAGCGCCTCGACGTCGACGTCATCGACCTCTACTACATGCACCGGCGCGATGTGAACGTGCCGATCGAGGAGAGCGTCGGCACCATGGCCGACCTGGTCCGCGAGGGCAAGGTCAAGCACCTGGGCCTGAGCGAGGTCACGGCGGACGAACTGCGCGCCGCCCACGCGGTGCACCCCATCACGGCCGTGCAGTCGGAGTGGTCGCTGTTCAGCCGTGACATCGAGCCGCACGTCGTCCCGGCGGCCCGCGAGCTGGGCGTGGCCCTGGTCCCCTACTCCCCGCTCGGCCGCGGCTTCCTCACGGGCTCCTTCGCCAAGGCCGAGGACCTGACCCCCGACGACTTCCGCCGCCAGCAGCCCCGCTTCACGGGGGACAACGCGGCGCGCAACGCCGCCCTGCTGGAGCCGATCCGCACGATCGCCTCGTCCCACGGCGCCACCCCGGGCCAGATCGCCCTGGCCTGGGTCCAGCAGCAGGCGGCGGTCCACGACCTCCCGGTCATCCCGATCCCCGGCACCCGCAAGCCCACGCGGGTCGAGGAGAACACGGCGGCAACCAGGATCGTCCTGACGGACGAGGAACTGTCCCAACTGGACGGCATCGCGACCCAGGTAGCAGGTAACCGCTACGCGGACATGGCGTTCACCTCTGCAGGCAGGGAGTAGAGGAACGCCTCAAGGGGCGCGGGGACCTGCGCGACCGGCCACGAAGCACCCGCACCCGCCGGCGCGCAGCACCCCGCAGACGCTAAAGCTCCGCCAGCAATTCCGCCTTTTTGACCGAAAACTCCTCATCGGTCACCAACCCGGCCTGATGCAACTCCCCAAGGTGCCGAATCCGCTCGGCGATATCCGCAGGATCACGCCGCGGCCCGCCCGCGGACACAGCCGCCACCGGACTCGACGCCCGCACCGCCGCCAACACCGCCGCGGCGAACGGCAACGACTCGTGCACCGGCCCGTACCCCAGCCCGAACACCACCGCGGCAGGATCCTGGTCGGCCTGCGCAACGACCCCGGCCCCCGACTCGTCGCGCCGCAACAACCGCAGATGCCCCTCGAAGACCTCGGGCGAGCGCCACTCCACCCCGTGCAGCTCCCCGACGGGGAAGCTCTGGTCCCCGGCCTTCCACTTCGCCGACGACGCCCCGGTCCAGAACCACCGGAAGTTCACGGTCCGCCCGTCGAACGAGGCCTTCCCGTCGTACGCCTTGAACGACAGCGGTCCCTTCGGCGGCTCCACGAGGAACCGATCCGCCGGCCCGGAGTCCGACTCCCTCAGCAGCGACCGCAACTCGTCGGTGTAGTACTCCGCGAGGACCTCCCGCTCGGCGGGCAGCACCAGCCGGTAGGGGTCGCCGCTGTCCTTCAGCTGTCCGGCGGCGGCCTCCATCAACGGATCCGCACCGGGCCGCGGCTCGACGCGCAGCACCACCGTGCCGCGCTTGCCGCGCGTCAGTGTCACCCCGGCGATCGCGTCCAGGGGCACACGGCGTTCCCCCAGTGCCTGGAAGAGCTTGGGTGTTCGGATCCCCCGTTCGTAGCGGATGAGCACGGAGTCGGACTCGAACTCCCAGGCGGCATGAAATCCGGCCAGTACGTCACCCATGCGGCTCATCGTATGCGGCACGCGCTCCTCCGTCCCCCTCCCGAGCAGACCGCAGTTTCTTCGCCTCTACGCGCGTCAGGCCGCGGCCGTGCCGGACAAACCGGTCCGGCAGACGCCGTCTTCATGCGCGCAGTGCACCGAGCGGTATGCGCCAACGCCGATCTCTGCGAAATTCATCAGACTTGCCGTACCCGGCTCGAAGTAGCCGGCGTGACCCTTCGCACCCTGCGCCGACAGCACCCGCGCACCGAACCCGGTGGACACCGGATCGGCCCCGTGGCCGAGCCCGCCGAACTCCAGGTAGGGCACGTCCTGGATCCAGTCGTCGGCGTCCCGCATCGCCCACACCCGGGCGGTGGTGTGCAGCTGGGCGGCCTTCTGCGCGCGCATGCCGGGGCTGCCGGCCACCGCGATGTCGGACACCCGGCCCGGCAGCGAGTGCGCGGCGACCCCGCACACCACGGAGCCGTAGCTGTGGCAGAACAACGAGACCGGCGAACTGCCCGGCAGCGCCCGCACCAGCGCGTTCAGCCGTACGGCGCCCTCCTCGGCCCGCATCGCCGTGGCCGAGTCGATGCCGAGTCCGCTGGGTGCCGTGTAGTCGGCCCAGGCGATCACGGCCGTACGGGTCGAGGGGCTCGCCGTCCGCTCGGCCGCGTACAGGGACTCGGCCATGCCGACGGGCGCCGCGTACTTGCGCTGGGTGCGCTGGAAGGTGAGCAGGTTGGTGTCCACGCCGGGCACGACGACCGAGACCCGCTCCGCCTTGCGCAGGTCGCCGAAGACCTCCGCCACCCGCCCCGAACCCTCGGGGTCGAAGGCGAGGATGTGGCGGCCCTTCTCCATGAGGTCTTCGAAGCGGTGCATCCGGCGGCGCGCCTCATGTTTCCCGGACGGGGTGAGACGGCTGTCGTGCATGCGCTCCCGCTCGACCTCACGTGCCTGGCCGAGCGCGACGCGATTGGCGCGGTAGCGCAGTTCGACCGGGGCGCCGTTCATGTTGCCGATCGCGAGCGGGTACTTGCGGACCAGGCTCGCGCGGTCCCGCTCGGTGAGCGAGGAGAAGAAGCGGGCCAGCTTCGCCGGCTGGGACTGCGGGTCCGGCAGCCGGTAGCCGCCGATCCGGCCGTCCTCCCAGGCGGAGAGCGAGGCCTGGAGTGGCGTGTCGCCCCGCTGGTTGCGCAGGGCGGTCCAGCCGGTGGTCGCCAGCATCACGAACACGACGGCCAGAGCGAGCAGTGCGCGCCAGACGTTCAGCTGCGGGGTGGTGTCGAAGGAAGTCACTGAAAGGACACACTAGGAGAACGAGAGGGTCTCGCGTTAACCAAGTGACCGGGATCACGTTTCGGGGGATGTGCTAAGGGGACTGCCCTGTACGCCAGTTCCCGGCCAGGGCCGGGCCCACCTGATCGAGGTAGGTGGTGGTGAGTTGGCGCATTCCTTCCAAGGTGAGGTCGTCCCCCGCGGACCACAGTCGCTCGGTGACGCGAATCACTCCGGCGAAGAGGGCCACGATGATGCGGGGCCGCGGATCCGTGTCCACGTCGAGCCCCTCGCGCTCGGCGATGATGCGTGCGAGCTCCTCCTCCAGTTCCGCCGACCGCCGCAGATGGGCGGCGAGCAGCGCCGGCGTGGACTCGATCACCCGGTAGACGCGCAGGTGGAGCTCGACCGGCACGATCTCCTCGATCGTCTCGTTGATCGTGTCCCAGCTCTCCAGCACGGCCCGGCGCAGCGCCTCCAGCGGCGCCTCGCCCGGCGGGCGGGCCCGTACAGCCTCGACCACCTGGGTCTCCGCGAGCCGCGGCACGTAGAACGCCGTCTCCTCCTTGCCCGCGAAGTAGCGGAAGAAGGTGCGCTGCGAGACGTCGACGGCGGCGGCGATGTCGTCGACGGTCGTCTCCTCGTACCCGCGCGTGGCGAACAGTTCCAGGGCGGCTCGCAGCAGCGCGTCCCGGGTGCGCCGTTTCTTGCGTTCGCGCAG
This sequence comes from Streptomyces sp. NPDC006235, assembly GCF_040613735.1. Classification (NCBI taxonomy): domain Bacteria; kingdom Bacillati; phylum Actinomycetota; class Actinomycetes; order Kitasatosporales; family Streptomycetaceae; genus Streptomyces; species Streptomyces sp. NPDC006235. The sequence goes on along the minus strand of NZ_JBEXSR010000053.1, from coordinate 14,425 downwards.
GTTCAAAGAGGTGCCTCTCTCTTCGGTGTTTGCCCAGTTCAGGCTATAGGGAGGGTGTCGTGTCAGTTACCGGCTTGTGAATTGGTTTGTCAATTGTCAGTGGCTGTCATTAGCCTCGAAGCATGACTAGTCAGACCACCATCGACACGACGGGGTCGGGGGGCAAGGCACCGGCGACGCCGTCGGACGCGACGCCGGGCAAGGGGCTGCGAGGGCACCCCTGGCTCACCCTCATCACCGTCGCAGTGGGGGTCATGATGGTGGCCCTCGACGGCACCATCGTGGCCATAGCCAACCCCGCGATACAGAAGGACCTGGGCGCCAGCTTCGCCCAGGTCCAGTGGATCACCAACGGATACTTCCTCGCCCTCGCGGTCTCCCTGATCACCGCGGGCAAGCTCGGCGACCGCTTCGGTCACCGGCAGACCTTCCTCATCGGCGTCGTCGGCTTCGCCGCCGCCTCGGGGGCTATCGGTCTGTCCGACAGCATCGCGCTGGTCGTCACCTTCCGCGTTCTTCAGGGCCTCTTCGGCGCGCTGCTGATGCCGGCCGCGCTCGGCCTGCTGCGGGCCACCTTCCCGGCCGAGAAGCTGAACATGGCGATCGGCATCTGGGGCATGGTCATCGGCGCGTCCACCGCCGGCGGCCCGATCCTCGGCGGCGTGCTCGTCGAGCACGTCAACTGGCAGTCGGTGTTCTTCATCAACGTGCCGGTCGGTGTCCTCGCCGTCGTCCTCGGCGTCTGGATCCTCCTCGACCACCGCGCCGAGAACGCCCCGCGCTCCTTCGACATCCTGGGCATCGCCCTGCTGTCCACGTCCGTGTTCTGCCTGGTGTGGGCGCTCATCAAGGCCCCGCCGTCCGAGTGGGGCTGGGGCGACGCCAAGACGCTGGCGTTCCTCGGCGCCTCCGTGCTGGGCTTCGCGCTGTTCGCCTTCTGGGAGACGAAGGTGAAGGAGCCGCTGATCCCGCTCGCGCTGTTCCGCTCCGTGGCGCTGTCCGCGGGCGTCGTGCTGATGGTCCTGATGGCCATCGCCTTCATGGGCGGCTTGTTCTTCGTGACGTTCTACCTCCAGAACGTGCACGGCATGGGCCCGGTCGACGCCGGTCTGCACCTGCTGCCGCTCACCGGCATGATGATCGTCGGCTCGCCGCTCGCCGGCGCGATGATCACCAAGTTCGGCCCCCGCGTCCCGCTCGCGGGCGGCATGGCGCTCACCGCGATCGCCATGTACGGGATGTCGACGCTGGAGACGGACACCGGCAGCGGCATCATGTCGCTCTGGTTCGCCCTGCTCGGCCTCGGCCTCGCCCCGGTCATGGTCGGCGCGACCGAAGTCATCGTCGGCAACGCCCCGATGGAGCTGTCGGGCGTCGCGGGCGGTCTCCAGCAGGCCGCCATGCAGATCGGCGGCAGCCTCGGTACGGCCGTGCTGGGCGCCGTGATGGCCTCCAAGGTCAACAGTGACCTCACGGGCAACTGGACGAAGGCGGGGCTCCCGCCGCTCACGCCGGAGCAGGAGCACCAGGCGTCCGAGGCCGTCCAGGTCGGTGTCCCGCCGGTGGCGCCGGGGACGCCGGACGCGATCGCCGCGAAGATCACGGGCGTCGCGCACGACACGTTCATCTCCGGCATGAGCGCGGCGTCCCTCGTCGCCTGCGGTGTCGCCGTGGTGGCGGTGCTGGTGGCGTTCCTCACGAAGCGCGGGGAGAACGCGGGCGCCGGCGCGGGCGCCGCGCACATCTGACGGTCGAATCCCGGGTGTTCGCCTATCCGGGTGAACAAAACCGCCGACCCCTCCCCTCCGGCGGGCATCGCAGGTCACAGTGGGTCAAGTCCTCCGCAGGGCATGGAGGACGGACGCTGCGGCGCGCTGCCGGAGGGGGGCAGCGCGCAAGCAGCGGGATTGAGACCCGCATCGGGGGTACTCGCCATGTCGTACCCGAACCGAACCCCAACCGACTGAGGGTTTACGGGAGTTGATGATGGCGAGCTTCGGACACGGTACGCGCAGGCACCCCCGCTCACGTGGCCGGACGTGGTCACGGACCGGGCCGGATCGCGCGACGCTCGGAATCATCGGAGTCATCTGCGCGGTCGCCGGATTCTTCGTGCTGGGGATCATCCTCGGCCCCGTGGCGATCGTCTGCGGCTGGCTCGCCATGGGCCGCACGTGGGCGGGCTCCCGCCCGGCCACGGCCGTGGTCGCGCTGGTATTGGGCGCTATCGACACGCTCCTGGCCATCCTCTGGCTGGCAGGAGCGGCAACCCCGGGCAATGGCATGCTGTTCTGACCCGGGGAAGTGGGGGAGGGCCTCCGGCGGTTGAGCCGGAGGCTGTTCTCTTGCCCAGCTGCGGGCGGTCGCGAGCCGCTTAGCTGCGGGCAATCGTGCCGCTAAGGGCGGCACGGGTGGGCGCAGCGGCACCCCGCTCCGCCGGGCTGCGCACCCACCCGCCCCGGGCACGAACCCCGAGCCCCACTCAACGGTCGTCACTCAACAGGCGTCCCCTTCAACGCCGCCACTTCCCCCCGCAAGGCCCGAACCTCCTCCGTCAGCTCCCGTATCGCCTCCGTCTGCCGCCGCTCCTCCATATCGTCCTTCTCGAACCGCGCGATGAACCACGCCGCGATGTTCGCCGTCACCACACCCAGCAGGGCGATCCCGGACAGCATCAGCCCGACCGCGAGCATCCGCCCCAGCCCGGTCGTCGGCGCGTGATCCCCGTACCCCACGGTCGTCATCGTCGTGAACGACCACCACACCGCATCACCCAGCGTCCGGATGTTCCCGTCCGGCGAGTCCCGCTCCACCGACAGCACCGCCAGCGACCCGAACATCAGCAGCCCGACCACCGCACCGACGACATACGTCGTGAGCCTTATCTGCGAGGCCATCCGCGCCCGCTGCCCGACCAGCAGCAGCGTCGACACCAGCCGCAGCAACCGCATCGGCTGCAGCATCGGCAGCAACACCGCGCCCAGGTCGAGCCAGTGTGTCCGGACGAACACCAGCCGCTGCTCGGCGAGCACGAGCCGTATGACGTAGTCGAGCGCGAACGCACCCCACACCACCCACTCGACGGCCGTGCACACCTCCACCACGTCCCGGCTCGCGTCGGGCCGGACGATCGGCACGGCGTAGGCGACGGCGAAGGCCAGGGCCAGACCGAAGAGGGGCCGCTGTGTGCGCTGTTCCCAACGGAGTTGGGCCGACTGCTGCTGCATGGCCGAATCGTAGGAAAGGTGAAGGGGTGGTGTGCCCACGGTGTACCCGTGAGGCTCACCACCCCTTGACAACCCCGTCGTGTTACGCGTCGCCGCCCGCGACCCCCGGGTCGGCCGCCGACACGTCGAGCAGCTGGTACCGGTCGATGGCCTGCTTGAGCACCGACCGGTCGACCTTGCCCTCACGGGCCAGCTCGGTCAGCACCCCCACCACGATCGACTGCGCGTCGATGTGGAAGAAGCGGCGGGCCGCACCCCGCGTGTCGGCGAAGCCGAAGCCGTCCGCGCCGAGCGACTGGTACGTCTGCGGCACCCAGCGCGCGATCTGGTCCGGAACCGACCGCATCCAGTCGGACACGGCCACGACCGGGCCCTCCGCGCCCGCCAGCTTCCGCGTCACGTACGGCACCCGCTGCTCCTCCTCGGGGTGCAGCAGGTTGTGCTCCTCGCAGGCCACGGCCTCGCGCCGCAGCTCGTTCCAGGAGGTCGCCGACCAGACGTCGGCCTTGACGTTCCACTCCTCCGCGAGGATCTTCTGCGCCTCGACCGCCCACGGCACCGCGACACCCGACGCCATGATCTGCGCCGGGATCGAGCCGCCCGTGCCCTCGCTGAAGCGGTAGACGCCCTTGAGGATGCCCTCGACGTCCACGTTCTCGGGCTCGGCCGGGTGCTGGATCGGCTCGTTGTAGACGGTCAGGTAGTAGAAGACGTCCTCGCCGTGCGGGTGCTCCTCGGAGGCGCCGTACATCCGGCGCAGGCCGTCCTTCACGATGTGCGCGATCTCGAAGCCGAACGCCGGGTCGTACGCCACGCAGCCGGGGTTCGTGGAGGCCAGCAGCTGCGAGTGACCGTCGGCGTGCTGGAGGCCCTCACCGGTCAGCGTCGTCCGGCCGGCGGTCGCGCCCAGGACGAAGCCGCGCGCCAGCTGGTCGGACATCTGCCAGAACTGGTCGCCGGTGCGCTGGAAACCGAACATCGAGTAGAAGACATAGACGGGGATCAGCGGCTCGCCGTGGGTCGCGTAGGCCGAGCCGGCGGCGATCAGGGACGCCGTGCAGCCCGCCTCCGAGATGCCGTCGTGCAGCATCTGGCCGTTCGGCGCCTCCTTGTAGGCGAGCAGCAGGTCGCGGTCGACCGACTCGTACTGCTGGCCGAGCGGGTTGTAGATCTTCGCGCTCGGGAAGAACGAGTCCATGCCGAACGTGCGGTACTCGTCCGGCGCGATCAGCACGAACCGCTTGCCGATCTCCTTGTCCCGCATGAGGTCCTTGAGCAGGCGCACGAAGGCCATCGTCGTGGCGATCGACTGCTGGCCCGAGCCCTTCTTCACGGTCGCGTACGTCTTGTCCTCGGGCAGCGGCAGCGGCTTGGACCGCACGACGCGCGTGGGGACGTAACCGCCGAGACCCCTGCGGCGGTCGTGCATGTACTGGATCTCCTCCGAGTCCGGGCCCGGGTGGTAGTACGGCGGGGCGCCGGACTCCAGCTCCTTGTCGGAGATCGGCAGGTGCAGACGGTCGCGGAAGCGCTTGAGGTCGTCGACCGTCAGCTTCTTCATCTGGTGCGTGGCGTTGCGGCCCTCGAAGTTCGGGCCCAGCGTCCAGCCCTTGATCGTCTTGGCGAGGATCACCGTCGGCTGGCCCTTGTGCTCCACGGCCGCCTTGTACGCCGCGAAGATCTTCCGGTGGTCGTGACCGCCGCGGCCCAGGTGCAGGATCTGGTCGTCGGTCATGTTCTCGACCATCGCCCGCAGCCGGTGGTCGTCGCCGAAGAAGTGGTCGCGGATGTACGCGCCGGTCTCCGTGGCGTACGTCTGGAACTGTCCGTCCGGCGTGGTGTTCATCTTGTTGACCAGCACGCCGTCGCGGTCCTGGGCGAGCAGCGGGTCCCAGGTGCGGTCCCAGACCAGCTTGATCACGTTCCAGCCGGCGCCGCGGAAGATCGACTCCAGCTCCTGGATGATCTTCCCGTTGCCGCGCACCGGTCCGTCGAGGCGCTGGAGGTTGCAGTTGACGACGAACGTGAGGTTGTCCAGGCCCTCGCGGGCGGCGATGGACAGCTGGCCCAGCGACTCCGGCTCGTCCATCTCGCCGTCGCCGAGGAACGCCCACACGTGCGACTTCGAGGTGTCGGCGATCCCGCGCGCGTGCATGTAGCGGTTCATCCGCGCCTGGTAGATCGCGCCGATCGGGCCGAGGCCCATCGACACCGTCGGGAACTCCCAGAAGTCCGGCATGAGCCGGGGGTGCGGGTACGACGACAGGCCGTAGGGCGCCTTCGACTTCTCCTGGCGGAAGCCGTCCAGGTGCTGCTCGCTGAGCCGGTCCAGCAGGAAGGCGCGGGCGTAGATGCCCGGCGAGGCGTGTCCCTGGAAGAAGACCTGGTCGCCGCCGTCGCCCTCGTCCTTGCCGCGGAAGAAGTGGTTGAAGCCGACGTCGTAGAGGGAGGCGGAGGACGCGAACGTGGCGATGTGGCCGCCGACGCCGATGCCGGGGCGCTGGGCCCGGGAGACCATCACCGCCGCGTTCCAGCGGGTCGCGTTGAGGATCTTCCGCTCGATCTCCTCGTTGCCCGGGAAGAACGGCTCGCTCTTGGTGGGGATGGTGTTGACGTAGTCCGTGCTGCGCATCTCCGGCACGGCCACGCGCTTCTCGCGGGCCCGCTCGATCAGCCGCAGCATCAGATAGCGGGCGCGCTCACGGCCGCGCTCGTCCACAGCGGCGTCGAGCGAGTCGAGCCACTCCTGCGTCTCTTCGGGATCGAAGTCAGGAACCTGACTCGGAAGGCCGCCAATGATGATCGGGTTGCGATCGGATGCGGAAGCCACGCTGTTCCTTACCTGTCAGAGGGCCTGCGAGGGCCGCTGTTTCGCTGTCGTCGCCGGGCGTTGTCGCTCAGGGGCCCCTAGGGCCGCGCCGCTCCCCATGGTCCACCTCGGGGCCGTAAACGTCATCTCTACCCAGCGGTAACCCGGGCGTGGGACCGGCCCCGTGACGTATGGGGTGAATACCTTCGAGTCTCGTACCCCCAGACGATTCCCAAACGCCCAAACAGGGCAGAAAGGTGTGGTGTGCGTCACCTCGGGCCATGATGGTGTGCCTGGAGTTGCGGTGACACCGCCAGGATCGTCACCGTTTCGGCGGTCTGAACGGCCGGGTACTTGCGCGATCCGCCCCGCCCGTGTGGACTACGGCCAATGCTTCGCGCACGCGCGTGGCTGAGATTCCCCCGAGCTCACAGGAGCAGGGGGTTCCGACATCCCAAGAAATGATCAGGAGGCAACCCGTGAGCGCGACCGCGGACCACGCGGAGGAGCGGACGAACCCTGCCGCCAGGCTGGGGTTCCAGCCCGGGCAGGTGGTCCAGGAGATCGGCTACGACGACGACGTGGACCAGGAACTCCGCGAGGCCATCGAGGGCATCGTCGAGGGCGACCTGGTGGACGAGGACTACGACGACGTGGCCGACGCCGTTGTGCTGTGGTTCCGTGACGACGACGGCGACCTGACGGATGCGCTGGTCGATGCCACCACGTACATCGAAGAGGGCGGTGCGATCCTGCTCCTCACGCCGAAGACCGGCCGTTCGGGCTATGTGGAGCCGAGCGACATCTCGGAAGCCGCCACCACGGCGGGTCTGACGGCGTCCAAGAGCGTCAGTGTCGGCAAGGACTGGAGCGGCAGCCGGCTGGCGACGCCGAAAGCCGCCAAGTCGAAGCGTTAGCCGTACGGCACGTCCGCACGTCAGCCGTTCGGAAGGGCGGGCCGGCATCGTCGGCCCGCCCACCGGTCTGCGCCCGTCCCTGCGTAGGGTGGGGCCCGTTCGAGAAGCCCCACGAAGGGACACCCACAACGATGGCGATCCAGGTCGGCGAGAAGGCCCCCGACTTCGAGCTCAAGGACAACCACGGCGCGAGCGTGAAGCTGTCCGACTTCCGCGGTCGGAAGAACGTGGTGCTGCTCTTCTACCCCTTCGCCTTCACCGGCGTGTGCACGGGTGAGCTGTGCGCGCTGCGCGACAACCTGCCGCAGTTCTCCGACCGCGACACCCAGCTGCTCGCCGTCTCCAACGACTCCATCCACACCCTGCGCGTCTTCGCCGAGCAGGAGGGCCTGGAGTACCCGCTGCTGTCGGACTTCTGGCCGCACGGCAACGTCTCGCGCGCCTACGGCGTCTTCGACGAGGACAAGGGCTGCGCCGTGCGCGGCACCTTCGTCATCGACAAGGAGGGCGTCGTGCGCTGGACGGTCGTCAACGGCCTGCCGGACGCGCGCGACCTGAACGACTACGTGAAGGCGCTCGACACCCTGTGACGCCGGTCGGGCGTCATGCGCTCGACACCCGCTGAATTGTCGGCTTCAGGGCCTGCGTGGGGCGGGAACCCGTCACTAGGATCGACTCGTTGATCCGACATCCGAGCACAACGGGGCATCCCGCCCCCGGACACCAATGGAGGACTCGTGGGAGTCAGCCTCAGCAAGGGCGGCAACGTATCGCTGACCAAGGAGGCGCCGGGCCTGACCGCGGTCATCGTCGGTCTGGGGTGGGACGTCCGCACCACGACCGGCACCGACTTCGACCTGGACGCCAGCGCGCTGCTGCTGAACAACTCCGGCAAGGTCGCCAGCGACCAGCACTTCGTCTTCTTCAACAACCTCAAGAGCCCCGACGGCTCCGTCGAGCACACCGGCGACAACCTCACCGGTGAGGGCGAGGGCGACGACGAGCAGATCAAGGTCAACCTGGCCACGGTCCCGGCCGACGTCGAGAAGATCGTCTTCCCGGTCTCCATCTACGACGCCGAGACCCGCCAGCAGTCCTTCGGCCAGGTCCGCAACGCGTTCATCCGCGTGGTGAACCAGGCCGGCGGCGCCGAGATCGCCCGCTACGACCTCAGCGAGGACGCCTCCACCGAGACCGCCATGGTCTTCGGTGAGCTCTACCGGCACGGCGCGGAGTGGAAGTTCCGCGCCATCGGCCAGGGCTACGCCTCGGGCCTGCGCGGCATCGCGCAGGACTTCGGCGTGAACGTCTGAGCCATCTGACGGGCCCTGGCGACAGGGCCCCCAGGTCTTCCTGTCCGGCGCCGCACGGTTTACGTGCGGCGCCGGACGTGCAGGACCACCCTGAGAAACACCACCCGGGGAGGGACAGCATCATGGGCGTCACGCTCGCCAAAGGGGGCAACGTCTCCCTGTCCAAAGCCGCACCGAACCTCACTCAGGTGATGATCGGGCTCGGCTGGGACGCGCGCTCCACCACCGGAGCCCCGTTCGACCTCGACGCCAGCGCGCTGATGTGCAGCGGCGGCCGCGTGCTCGGGGACGAGTGGTTCGTGTTCTACAACCAGCTCAAGAGTCCGGACGGTTCCGTGGAGCACACCGGTGACAACCTCACCGGTGAGGGCGACGGCGACGACGAGTCGCTCCTGATCGACCTCTCCAAGGTGCCGCCCCAGTGCGACAAGATCGTCTTTCCTGTCTCCATCCACATGGCCGACGAGCGGAACCAGACCTTCGGCCAGGTCAGCAATGCCTTCATCCGCGTGGTGAACCAGGCGGACGGCCAGGAACTCGCCCGCTACGACCTCAGCGAGGACGCCTCCACCGAGACCGCGATGATCTTCGGTGAGGTCTATCGCTACCAGGGCGAATGGAAGTTCAGGGCCGTCGGGCAGGGGTACGCGTCGGGACTGCGGGGGATCGCACTGGACTTCGGGGTCAACGTCACGTAACGCGATATGAGCAAAACCCGGGGCCCCGTGGGGTGCGGAGGGGGGCCGACTAGACTTCGGCTTCAAAAGTTCGTAAAGCCGGGTACGGCACGGGAGAGACCCGTACACACACGATTGGGTAGCCAGTGCTTCTGAAAACCTTCGGGTGGTCGTTCGCGGTCACCGCGCTCGGCCTGGTCGCAGCGGTCCTCTACGGAGGGTGGGCCGCCCTCGGGCTCGTAGCGATCCTGTCCGTCCTCGAGATCTCGCTGTCCTTCGACAACGCGGTGGTCAACGCCGGAATCCTGAAGAAGATGAGTGCCTTCTGGCAGAAAATCTTCCTCACGATCGGCATCCTGATCGCCGTGTTCGGCATGCGGCTGGTCTTCCCCGTCGTGATCGTCGCTCTCAGCGCACAGCTCGGGCCGATCGAGGCCGTCGACCTCGCGCTCACCGACAAGGACCAGTACCAGCAGCTCGTGACGGACGCCCACCCGGCGATCGCCGCCTTCGGCGGTATGTTCCTGCTGATGATCTTCCTGGACTTCATCTTCGAGGACCGGGACATCAAGTGGCTCGGGTGGCTGGAGCGCCCGCTGGCCAAGCTCGGCAAGGTCGACATGCTGTCGGTCTGCATCGCGCTGATCGTCCTGCTGATCTCGGCGATGACCTTCGCGACCCACGCCCACCAGCACGGCGGCACGCATGTCGACAAGGCGGAGACGGTTCTGCTCTCCGGTATCGGCGGCCTGATCACCTACATGATCGTCGGCGGTCTCTCCGGCTACTTCGAGGACAAGCTCGAAGAGGAGGAGGAACGCGAACACGAGCAGGAGGAAGAGGCCGCCCGCTCCGGCAAGCCGCGCTCCGCGGTCGTCGTCGCCGGTAAAGCCGCGTTCTTCATGTTCCTCTACCTGGAGGTCCTGGACGCGTCCTTCTCCTTCGACGGCGTCATCGGCGCCTTCGCCATCACCAACGACATCGTCCTGATGGCCCTCGGCCTCGGCATCGGTGCCATGTACGTCCGGTCGCTCACGGTCTACCTCGTCCGCGAGGGCACCCTCGACGACTACGTCTACCTGGAGCACGGCGCGCACTACGCGATCGGCGCGCTCGCCATGATCCTGCTCGTCACCATCCGGTACGAGATCAACGAGTTCATCACCGGCTCGGTCGGCGTCATCCTGATCGCCTGGTCCTTCTGGTCCTCCGTCCGCCGCAACAGGGCACTGGCGGCGGCCGAGGGCAATGCCGGCTCGGACGAGAAGACTGAGGTCTCGTCCGGGGTGTGACACCCCTCCGGGTGAGGAACGCTCTGTGCGGGGCGGCCACCGAGGTGACTCCTCGGGGCCGCCCCGTCGGTCGTCAAGGGCCGCGGGTACGGCGAGGACCCGCGGTCACCAAGGGAACGTGGGGGCGGAATGGGCCTGTTCGACGGACTCCGGCGTGGGCGCGATGTGCAGTTCGACTCGGGGCACGCGGCAACCAACGCGATCGAGCTGACCAAGCGGCGCGCGCAGATATCACTCACCAAACAGGGCGCGGCCACCGGCCATCTCCGGGTCAACCTGAGCTGGCGGATGCGCACCTCCGACATCGGCGGCCCGCAGCGCGAGAGCCTGCTGCGGCACCCCTTCAGGGCCCTCAAACCGCCCGAGGTCATCGGCCACAGCCAGAGCGTGGTCAACGTCGACCTCGACCTGGGCTGTCTGTACGAGCTGCAGGACGGCAGCAAGGGCGTCGTCCAGCCCCTCGGCGGCTACTTCGGCGACGTCAACGCCGCGCCGTACGTCAAGCTCAGCGGCGACGACCGCTTCGGCTCCGCGTCCGGCGAGACGATGTACATCAACCTCGACCACCGCGACAGCATCAAGCGGCTCCTGGTCTTCGTCTACATCTACGACGCGACACCCGCCTTCGACCGCGCCCACGCCATCGTCACCCTCTACCCGAGCAACGGCCCCCGCATCGAGATCCACCTCGACGAACGCCAGCCACAGGCCCGCTCCTGCGCCGTCGTCATGATCGAAAAGGTCAAGGACGAGATCATCGTGCGCCGCGAGGCGAAGTTCGTCTACGGCTTCCAGGCCGAGCTGGACCGGTTGTACGGGTGGGGGCTCCAGTGGGGCCGGGGCTACAAGACGAAGGTCGAGCGCTAGGCAAGCCCCCTCAAGGACTGGCCCTGCCTAGCGTCCGATGAACTGCGGGCCCTGCGGGGGCAGGCGGAAGTCCGGGTCGGGGGCCGCGGCCGCGACCGGCTCCGGGTAGCCGTAGCCGGACTGCGCGCCCGTGACGCCCGCGGTCGCCGGTGCCTGCGGGTAGCCGTAGGCGGGCTGGCTGGTGGGCTGCGGGTAGCCGTACGCCGGCTGGGTCGCCGGGGGCTGCTGGGGCGGATAGCCGTACGCGGGCTGCGGGGGCACCACGGTCGGCTGCTCCGGCGGCAGCGGCCGGGACACCTCGGGGGCGGGCGGGGCCGCGGTCGCGGGCTGCTGGGTCGTGGCCGGGGGCTGCTGGGTCGTGGCGGAGGTCGTGGGCTGTGCCGGGTCGGCGGTCGCCGGCTGCCTGTCCGTCTCCTCCATCGCCTCCGACTCGTCCACGGAGATGCCGTAGTCGGTCGCGAGCCCCTGAAGCCCATTCGAATAGCCCTCGCCCAGCGCCCGGAACTTCCAGCCCTCCCCGCGCCGGTACAGCTCACCGCAGATCAGCGCGGTCTCCTGGCCCGTCTCCGGCTTGACGTCGAAGTACGCCAGAGCCTCCGCGCCGGTGCCCGCCGCGTCGTACAGCAGAATGCGCAGTTCCCGTACGCGGTCGAACGTGACGCCGTCCGCCGAAGCGACCAGCAGAATCCGGCTGACTCCCGCCTCGACACCGGCGAGATCTGTCTGGATCGTGTCGGTCAGGCCCTCGGTGACCCGCTTCTTGCCGAGCCGCCACACCTTCCCGGAAGGGTGCCGGGGCTGGTTGTAGAACACGAAGTCCTCGTCGGAGCGCACATGACCGTCGGGGCCGAGGAGCAGCGCGGAGGCGTCGACGTCCGGAACCCCCTGCCCGGGTGTCCAGCGCAGCACGGCGCGCACCGTGGTGGCTTCCAGCGGGACGTTCGACCCCTTCAGCATCGCGTGCGTCATGCGGTCATCCTGCCTTCTCGGTCCTGCTCACGACAACGCGGGGCCCGAGGTGCCCCGAGCGGCGCCGACGGCCCCCGGGGACTACCGTCGTCATGGCCGGGCCTGGCTGTGCTTGCCCGCGTTACCTGAAATTCATGCCTGATGGGAACCTCTGCCATGGACTTCTACGTACTATTACCGGCCAGCTTTCGACGATTCGCAGGTCGCACAACCACCACGGGGGAGTTCCATGCGGCATTTCGGGCACATCGCCCCTGAGGTTCGGAAGCGTCTCTTCTACCGCGAGCCGTGTACGTTCACCGCGGATTCGCCGGCCTGGCTGCTCTCGGCCGCCCTCGGCGCCACGCTCTACAGCCCGGCCACCCGGACGCGCCTCGCCGACGACATCCTCAAGCAGGCCGGTCGCGGCGTGGTCTCCATGGTCCTGTGCCTGGAGGACTCGATCGACGACGCGGAGGTCGGCCCGGGCGAGGAGAACCTCGTCCGCCAGCTCACGGCCCTCGCCGACCGCCCGGGCGCGGACCTGCCGCTGCTCTTCATCCGGGTCCGCGCACCCGAGCAGATACCGGACCTGGTGCGACGCCTCGGGCCCGCCGTCCGGCTGCTGTCCGGATTCGTACTGCCGAAGTTCACCGAGGAACGCGGCATCCCCTTCCTGGAGGCGCTGGCGAGAGCCGAGGCCGAAGGCGGCCGTCGCCTTTTCGCCATGCCGGTGCTGGAGTCGCCGGAGCTGCTCTACCGCGAGTCGCGCGTGGCGACCCTGGAGGGCATCTTCCGGGCGGTCGACAAGTACCGCGACCGCGTCCTCGCCCTGCGCCTCGGCGTGACGGACTTCTGCTCCTCGTACGGGCTGCGCAGAGGCCCCGACATGACGGCCTACGACGTGCAGATCGTCGCCTCCGTGATCGCCGACGTGGTGAACATGCTGGGCCGCGCCGACGGGACCGGCTTCACCGTGACCGGGCCGGTGTGGGAGTACTTCCGGGTCCAGGAGCGCATGTTCAAGCCGCAGCTGCGGCAGAGCCCCTTCCTTGAGGTGCAGGCCGCGGAACTGCGCGAGAAGCTGATTGAGCACGCCATGGACGGCCTGCTCAGGGAGATCTCCCTGGACCAGGCCAACGGACTGCTGGGCAAGACCTGCATCCACCCCTCGCACGTGCTGCCCGTGCACGCCCTGTCGGTCGTCAGCCACGAGGAGTTCTCGGACGCCGAGGACATCCTGCGCCCCGAGCGCGGCGGCGGGGGTGTGCTGAGGTCGGCGTACACGAACAAGATGAACGAGGTGAAGCCGCATCGGGCCTGGGCCGAGCGGACCCTGTTGCGTGCCGAGGTTTTCGGCGTGGCGAACGAGGACATCGGCTTCGTGGAGCTGCTGGCGGCCGGTCTGCTCGACTGAAGGCACGGCATCCGAGGAACGCAGGCTCGCCGGGGAGACCGGCGACATCGACGCAGGGAATTCATGGAGAAGGCAGTGAACGTGGGGGTGCGCGACCAGGTGCGCGACGGCGATGGCGACGGTGTCTGGTCGGGCAGCTGGGTCGCCGAGCGGCTCGGCGTCGAGCTCATCGGCGACGACCGGCTGACCGGCCTGCTCGGGCTGGCACTGCGCCGCAACCCCAAGCGGGCCCACCTGCTGGTGTCGAACGTCCTCGGCAAGCACGTCCCGCAGTCGCCGTCCGTGGTCTACGGCTACGGCTTCGAACTGGGCCGCCGGGTGCGTGAACTGCTCGGCGCCGACGAGGCCCGCCGCGCGGTCGTCCTCGGCTACGCGGAGACCGCGACCGGCCTCGGCCACTCAGTCGCCGACGGTCTGGGCCTCGCCCCCTACCTGCACTCCACCCGCCGCCCCGTCGCCGGCGTCGCCCGCGCAGGTGGCTTCGAGGAGTCCCACTCCCACGCCACGTCCCATCTGCTGCTGCCGGAGGATCCGGCCCTGCTGGCCGGCGACGGGCCGCTGGTCCTGGTCGACGACGAGTTCTCCACGGGGAACACGGTGCTGAACACCGTCCGGGATCTTCATGAGCGGTATCCGCGGCGGCGGTACGTCGTGGTGGCGCTGGTGGACATGCGGTCCGCGGTCGACGCGGGGCGCCTCGCGGAGTTCGCCGGGGAGATCGGCGCGCGGGTGGATCTCGTGGCAGCGGCATCGGGGACCGTGCGGCTGCCCGAGGGGGTGCTGGAGAAGGGGCAGGAGCTGGTGGCGCGGTACGAGGCGGAGAGTGCCGCGTCAGGTGAGCGGTCGTCTGCGGCAGCGTCGTGGCCGGTCGCGCAGTTCCCCGCGCCCCTGGGGCAACGCCCCCGCGCCGAGCAACATCAAGTGTGACGACGCCTCGGGCCAGGTCCTCGCCGACGGC
>NZ_JBEXSR010000052.1:0-58821 GCF_040613735.1 Streptomyces sp. NPDC006235 | reverse complement strand
AACGGCTCGATCACCGCCCACGACTCATCGGTCAGCTCATGACGACGCACCACGCACAGACCAACGCGCCAACCACTTTGCGGACACGGCCTAGGCGATGCGGCCCGAGTCGTCCGCTGTCGCCGCCGGGAGGGCGGCGCGGGGGCGCTGCCAGCCGCGGGAGCCTCTGGCGCGGAGCCAGGCCGTGGTCTCCTCGGGGGGCATCGCGGCGGCGACCAGCCAGCCCTGGACGGCGTCGCAGCCGAGGTCGCGCAGGCGCTCCCAGGTCTCGTCGTCCTCGACGCCCTCGGCGACGACGAGCAGGCCCAGGGAGTGCGCGAGGTCGACCGTGCAGCGCACGATCTCCGCGTCCTCGTTGTCCACGGCGAGCCGGGCGACGAAGGAGCGGTCGATCTTCAGTTCGCTGACCGGGAGCTTGCGCAGGTGCACCAGCGACGAGTAGCCCGTGCCAAAGTCGTCCAGGGACATCTTCACGCCGTGCCCGGTCAGCCCGTTGAGGGTGTCGGCGGCGCGCTGCGGGTCCTCCAGGAGGACGTGTTCCGTGATCTCCAGTTGGAGCGCTCCCGCGGGAACGCCGTGCCGGGCCAGCCGCGCGGCGACCGAGCCGGCGAAGCCGGGGGTGTGCACGTCACGCGGGGAGACGTTGACCGCGACCGGGACGAACAGACCCTGGGCGCGCCACCGCGCGACCTGGCCGAGCGCGGTCTCCAGGACGTACTCGGTGAGGTGGGGCATCAGGCCCGAGGACTCGGCGATCGCTATGAACTCGTCCGGCGGCACCTTGCCCCGCTCGGGGTGCACCCAGCGGACCAGGGCCTCCAAGCCCGCGACCTGTCCGTCGAAGCGGACCTTGGGCTGGTAGTGCAGCTCGACCTCGTGGGCGTCCAGCGCCCTGCGGAGATCTCCCAGCAGACCGAGCCGGTCCGGGGTGTTCGAGTCGCGCTTGGACTCGTAGACCTCCACACCCGTCCGGTCCCGCTTCGCCTGGTACATCGCCACGTCCGCCCGCCGCAGCAGCCCCTCGGCGTCCAGGGCGTGGTCGGGGAAGACGGCGACCCCGGCGCTGGCCTCCAGGACGAGGGTGAGGCCGTCGAGGTCGAGCGGGGAGCTGAGCGCGGCGACCAGGTTGCGGGCGACCCGGGTCGCGGACGTCGTGGAGTCGGCGACCGGCAGTAAGACGGCGAACTCGTCCCCGCCGAGCCGCGCGGCCTCCGCCCCGCGCGGCAGCGCCGCCCGCAGCCGGTCGGCGATCTGGAGGAGCAGCCGGTCACCGGCCAGATGACCGAGCGTGTCGTTGACGGACCGGAAACGGTCGAGGTCGATCAGCATCAGGGCGGCGCGCGCGTCGATCCGCTCGGCGTCGTCGAGTGCGGTCCAGATGCGCTCCAGCAGCCACTGGCGGTTGGGCAGCCCGGTCAGCGGGTCGCGCAGCTGCTCCTCGGCCCGGGCCCGGGCTATCCAGAGCGTGGAGTCCAGGGCGATGAGGGGGATGGAGAACAGCGGCAGCAGGATCGGCTTGGCCATGGCCACCACGCAGACCAGCGGCGCGATGCCCAGTAGCGCCACCGCGACGAGGCCCTGTCTGACCAGGGCGGTGCGGGCGACGGTGGGCAGGCCGGGGCGCGGTGCGTGCAGGTACCACAGCAGGACGCGGGTGACCGCCAGGTAGGCGACGGCCACCAGGACCACCTCGGGTGCGGTGTAGAGCGTCCAGCTGTCCGGATCCGAGGGGGACTCGACGGACGGTACGGATCCGAAGACGCCCAGCACCAGGGCGCCGGCGCCGATGCCGAGGAGGTCGACCGCCCCGTGCAGGATGCCCTGGCGCCAGCGGTTGCGGCGGGCTATGCCGACCAGCACGACGACCGTGAGGCTGACCATGCCGGCCGGCAGCCAGCCGTACAGCAGCAGCACGGCCAGCGTGAGGGCGGCGCCCGAGCCGGTGCCGCCCCACCAGCGGGAGCGGCCCAGCATGACGAGGTGGCCGACGATGATGCCGGTCAGCACGGCCAGCGCCCAGCCGGCCGTGCCGGACGGGAAGAGCGCGTGGCCGCCGGTGAAGGCGCGGTAGAAGCCTGCGCCCAGGACGAACCCGGCCGCCGCGACGACCGCCGCGGGCAGCGCGGGCCAGGACAGGTGCCGTTCGGAGTCCGCGTCCGCGCCGGTCAGGCCGGATGTGTGCTCGGTGCCCTGCTGTGCGGCGCCACGGCCGTCCGCCGCGGCGCGCCCCCCGGACGTGCGCCCGTCCGGGGTGTACTGTCCGACGGCGCGCACTTCCGTGCCCGGACGCCCCGCCGGCCGGCCCGTCCCACGGACTGCACGCCATACGACCGCCATGCGGCGCAGGCGCAGCCGTGAGCCCGGCACGGCGCTCTCGGTCGGTTCCATTCCCGTCCCTCTCACAGCCGGCGGTGCCCACGCCCCGCGGCCCGGTGCCCGACAACCCTTGGGCGGCCCGCGTTGGAAAACCCTTCCCCGTGCTCCGCGAACACGAAGATGCCCCGACCGCAGCTGGGCACGGCAGGCGCACATCTCAACAGTAGGCCGCAGAAGGCTTCCACGGGCAGCGGTCGCCGACGGTTGCCCGAATGCGCCCCGGCCACCCGTATGCATCTGGTATGCGCCGAACGGGTGGCCTTCAACCGCTACTCCTCGGCCGAAAGAGCGACTTCGGCCGCCGCGTCCGGTCCTTGGTCCAGCAGAACCTGGAAACCGTCCTCGTTCAGGACGGGGACCTTCAGCTGCATCGCCTTGTCGTATTTCGATCCCGGGCTGTCACCCACAACGACGAATGACGTCTTCTTCGAAACCGAGCCGGTCACCTTCGCTCCGCGGCTCTGCAGCGCCTCCTTGGCGCCGTCCCGTGTGAACCGTTCGAGCGTGCCCGTGACGACGACCGTGAGCCCTTCGAGCGGGCGCGGCCCTTCGTCCTCGCCGGTGCTCTCCTCCTCCATGCGGACGCCGGCGGCCTTCCACTTTCGGATGATCTCGCGGTGCCAGTCCTCGGCGAACCACTCCTTGACGGCGGCGGCGACGATCGGGCCGACCCCGTCGGTGTTCTTCAGTTCCTCTTCCGTGGCCTGGTCGATGCGCTCGATCGAGCGGAACTCGCGGGCCAGCGCCTCGGCCGCGACCGGCCCGACATGACGGATCGACAGACCGGTGAGGATGCGGGCGAGAGGACGCTGCTTGGCCGCAGCGATGTTCTCCAGCATGGCGAGCGCGTTCTTGCGGGGCTGGCCCTCCTGGTTGGCGAAGATCGTGGCGACCTTCTCCTCGCCGGTCTTCGGGTCGCGCTTGGGCAGGCCGCTGTCCGGGTCGAGGACGTACGCCTTGATGGGCAGCAGCTGGTCGACGGTGAGGTCGAACAGGTCGCCCTCGTCCGCCAGCGGCGGGTCCTCGGGCTCCAGCGGCTTGGTGAGCGCGGCGGCGGCGACGTAGCCGAAGTGCTCGATGTCCAGCGCCTTGCGGCCCGCGAGGTAGAACAGGCGCTCGCGCAACTGGGCCGGGCAGGTGCGGGCGTTCGGGCAGCGCAGGTCGACGTCGCCCTCCTTCATCGGCCGCAGGGCCGTACCGCATTCGGGGCACTCGGCCGGCATCACGAACTCTCGCTCGCTGCCGTCACGCAGGTCGGCTACGGGGCCGAGGATCTCCGGGATGACGTCACCGGCCTTGCGCAGCACCACCGTGTCCCCGATGAGGACGCCCTTGGCCTTGACCACGTCCTGGTTGTGCAGCGTGGCGAACTCGACCTCGGAGCCCGCCACCGTGACCGGCTCGACCTGGGCGTAGGGCGTGACCCGGCCCGTGCGGCCCACTCCCACGCGGATGTTGAGGAGCTTGGTGTTGACCTCCTCCGGCGCGTACTTGTAGGCGATCGCCCAGCGCGGGGCGCGCGAGGTGGAGCCGAGGCGGCCCTGGAGGGGGATCTCGTCGAGCTTGACGACCACGCCGTCGATCTCGTGCTCCACGGAGTGGCGGTTCTCGCCGAAGTACGCGATGAACTCCCGTACGCCGTCGAGGCCGTCGACCACCTTGTTGTGCCGGGAGGTGGGCAGGCCCCAGGTCTTGAGCAGGTCGTAGGCCTGGGAGAGGCGGGTCAGGCCGGTGAAGCCCTCCAGGGCGCCGATGCCGTGGACCACCATGTGCAGCGGGCGGGTGGCCGTGACGCGCGGGTCCTTCTGGCGCAGGGAACCGGCCGCCGCGTTGCGCGGGTTGGCGAAGGGCTTGTCACCGGCCTCGACCAGACGGGCGTTGAGCTCCTGGAACTTCTCCATCGGGAAGTAGACCTCGCCGCGGATCTCCACGAGGTCGGGCACGGAGTCGCCCTTGAGGCGCTCCGGGATCTCCGCGATCGTCCGGACGTTCGGCGTGATGTCCTCGCCGGTGCGGCCGTCGCCGCGGGTCGCCGCGCGGGTGAGACGGCCGTGCTCGTAGGTGAGGTTCACGGCCAGGCCGTCGACCTTCAGCTCGCACAGGAAGTGGTAGTCCTGCTCGCCCAGTTCCCGGGCGATGCGCTCCGACCAGGCGGCCATCTCCTCGTCGTTGAAGGTGTTGTCGAGGGAGAGCATGCGCTGGCGGTGCTCGACCGCCGTGAACTCCGTCTCGTAGGAACCGGCGACCTTCTGGGTCGGCGAGTCCGGGGTGCGCAGCTCGGGGAACTCCTCCTCCAGCGCCTCCAGGGAACGCAGCAGCTGGTCGAACTCCGCGTCGCTGACGACGGGAGCGTCCTTCACGTAGTAGCGGAAGCGGTGCTCTTCGATCTGCTCCGCGAGGCGCGCGTGCTTCTCCCGTGCCTCGGCGGGCACCGTCGTCGTCTCCGCTTGCTTGTCGCCGGCCACCGTGTCGTCCTCCCGTTACTCTGGGTTGTCCGCGAGGGATCTCGCCGCCCGGGCGCAGTGGGCGAGGGCCGTGCGCGCGTACCCCGGGGAGACCCCCGCGAGTCCGCACGCCGGCGTGAGCGTGACCGCCTCCGCGAGAAGCCCCGGTGACAGCCCCAGCCTGCGCCACAGCGTCCTGACACCCATGACGCTACCGGCAGGGTCTGACAATGGGCCCTCCGCGGACGGGACGACACCGGCGAAGAGCCGGGTACCGCCCTCCACCGCCTCCCCGATCACGTCGTCGTCACGCTCGGTGAGCAGGGAGAAGTCGAAGGAGACGGCCGCCGCGCCCGCCCGGCGCAGCAGCGCGAACGGGACGTCGGGGGCGCAGGAGTGGACGACGACCGGCCCGTCGGTGTGCACCCCGACGAGGTCGCGCAGCGTCTGCTCGACGACCTGCCGGTCGGCGGCCCGGTGGGTGCGGTAACCGCTGGCCGTCTTCACCTGGCCGCGCAGGACGGCGGTGAGGGACGGCTCGTCGAGCTGGAGCACGAGCTGTGCGCCGGGGACCCGGCGCCGCACCTCGGCGAGGTGCTGACGGAGTCCCTCGGCGAGGGAGGCGGCGAGGTCGCGGCAGGCGCCGGGGTCGGAGAGGGCGGCCTCGCCGTTGCGCATCTCCAGGTGGGCGGCGAGGGTCCAGGGGCCCACGGCCTGCACCTTCAGCGGCCCCGCGTACCCCTGCGTGAATTCCTCCAGCGCGTCGAGGTCCTCGCCGAGCCAGGAACGGGCCCGCTTGGTGTCCCGCCCCGGGCGGTCGCCGAGCCGCCAGCCGCTGGGCTCCACGCGCGCGTACAGCTCGACGAGCAGGCCGGCGGTCCGCCCGATCATGTCGGCGCCGGGTCCGCGGGCGGGCAGTTCGGGCAGGAAGGGGAAGTCCTCGAAGGTTCCGGTGGCCGTTTTGACGGCCTCCCGGGCGTCGCCCCCGGGCAGGGAGCCGACACCCGTGGCGCCACCGAACCTGAACTGGCTGTTTTCGCTCACCGCAGCAGCCTACGCAGCGGCCCGGCCGGTCAGTTCCCCGGTCGGACTGTCAGGTCGTTGACCTCGGCGTCCCTCGGCAGGTCCAGGGCCATCAGGATCGTCGTCGCGACCGACTCGGGGTCGATCCACTTCGACGCGTCGTACTCCTTGCCCTCCTGCTGGTGCACCTTGGCCTGCATGGGGCCGGCCGTGCGGCCGGGGTAGACCGAGGTGACGCGGACGCCGCCCGCGTGCTCCTCGTGGCGGAGGGAGTCGGCGAGGGCCTTCAGGCCGTGCTTGGAGGCGGCGTACGCGGACCAGCCGGCGTGGGCGTTCAGGCCGGCGCCGGAGTTCACGAAGACCACGTGGCCCCGGGCCGCCCGCAGCTGGGGCAGGAAGTGGCGGGTCAGCTCGGCCGGGGCGACCAGGTTGACGTTGAGCTGGTGGCGCCAGGTCTTCGGGGTGAGCTCCCCGACGGGGCCGAGGTCGACGACCCCGGCGATGTGCAGCAGCGAGTCCACGCGGTCCGGCAGCGACTGGTGCGAGAAGGCCCAGGAGAGCCTGTCGGGGTCGGCGAGGTCGCCGACCAGGGTCCTCGCCCCGGGGAACTCGGCCGCCAGCTCCTTCGCGCGGCCCGCGTCGCGCGCGTGCAGCACGAGGTCGTCCCCGCGCGCGTGCAGGCGGCGGGCCACGGCCGCGCCGATGCCGGAACCGGCTCCGGTGATCACATGAGTAGCCATGCCCGCCATGCTCGCATCAGACGGGGGTCACACAGGGCGCGGGCCCGGGATCACGCCACGCCACGGCTCTCCTCCAGGTACGCCAGCGCGCCCACCGGCTCCTCCGCGAAGAACACCAGGTCGGTGAGCGGGCGGGGCAGGAAGCCCTCGTCCTCCATGCGGCGGAACTGCTCCTTCAGGCCGTCGTAGAAGCCCGCGGTGTTGAGCAGGACCACGGGCTTGTCCGTGTGGCCGTGCTTCTTCAGTTCCAGGATCTCCGTCGCCTCGTCCAGCGTGCCGGTGCCGCCGACCATGATCACCACGGCGTCGGCCTTCTCCAGGAGCAGCTTCTTGCGCTCGGCGAGGTCACGGGCGACGACCATCTCGTCGACGCCGGGGCGGGCCTTGGCGGAGAGGAACTGCACGGAGACGCCGACGAGCCGGCCGCCCGCCTCCTGCACCCCGTCGGCGACCACCTTCATCAGGCCGACGTCGGAACCGCCCCACACGAGGGTGTGGCCGCCCTTGGCCAGCAGTCTGGCGAACTCCCGCGCGGGAGTGGTGTAGCGCTCGTCGAGGTCGGCGGCGGAGAGGAAGACACAGATGTTCATGAGCCCACCGTACGGGCCCGGTCCGCCGTCGCGGTGATCCGCATTTTGGACTGCCGGTGCGGGAGTTGTTCCCAGTCGTCCATGAACCGGGCGTCCAGGCCGTGCTTGGCGGCGAGTGCGGTCAGCGTCGCCGTCCGGTAGTAGAAGTCCTCGTGCAGTACCTGGTGCTCCTCGCCCTCGGTGCGGTCGAACGTGAAGTCGAAGAACCCGCCGGGCGCGAGGATCCGGCCGACGTGGGCGAAGCACTCCTCGATGACGTGCAGCGGCGAGTGCGAGAAGACGCTGTGTGCGTGCACGACGTCGAAGTGCGCGTCGGGCAGGAAGGCGAAGGTGAGGTCGTCGGCGAGCGTGAGGTAGGGCAGTTTGGACTGGAGACCCTCGGCCACGAGGGTGTCCTGGGCGGCGAGCAGGATGTGCGGCGAGATGTCGATGCCGTAGTAGTGCCCGGCGTCGAGGTGGTCGATGAACAGGCGCCCGGCGCGCAGGTTGCCGCAGCCGATCTCCAGCATGCGGTGGTGCGGCTGAAGGCCGTGTCCCACGAGGTAGTCGAACTGCATGCGCCCGATCCGCGTCCACGCCTCGCGCGAGGGGTTGTGCCCCACCGCCGCCTCCGCACTGCGCGCCGCGTCGGAGGCCATCACGGCGCGGTAGTACGCGATGTGGTCGCGGTAGCGCAGCCGCAGCCAGGCGTCCCGCACCGCGCGCCGGGCGTGCGCGGGCACGCGCTCCGGGTGGCGCAGGGCGTACCGGATCTGGTGGACCAGGGCGCTGCGGTTCCGGGCCCGTTCCGTGGCTCGCATGGGTGGCCTCCTGCGGCGAGGGAAGAACTCCGCTACAGCGTGCGCTGTATCCGGGGAGTCGGCTACCCAAGGAGGGCGATCGTGACCACCGGGCATCGCATCACCGTCGAGCGGAGCGACCGGCCCGTGCGCGTGACGCGCGCCGGCCGGGTCCTGGCCGAGAGCGACCGGCCGCTGCTCCTGCGCGAGACGGGCTGTCCCGACCGCTACTACATCCCGGCCGAGGACGTCCGCCTCGACCTGCTGACGCCGTCCGGCACGCGCACGTACTGCCCGTTCAAGGGCACCGCTTCCTACTGGTCGCTGCCGGACGCCGCGGACCTCGTCTGGGCGTATCAGGATCCGAAGCCGGACGTCGCGGAGATCAAGGACCACCTGTGCTTCTACGAAGTCGAAGTGTTGTGATCGGCTGACGCACGGCCCGCCTCACCCATGAACACCGTGCCGTGCGGCAGTCTGCACTGACATGGACAAGAGGATCCTTTCGCGTGACGGCACCCGCATCGCGTACGAGAGCACCGGCCGGGGCCCCTCGGTCGTCCTGGTGAGCGGTGCGATGTCGACGGGCGGCACCCTGGCGCCGCTCGCAGTGTCGCTGTCCGAGCGTTTCCAGGCCGTCGTCTACGACCGCCGGGGCCGCGGTGCCAGCGGGGACACGGCGCCGTACGCCGTGGAGCGCGAGGTCGAGGACCTGGCGGCGGTGATCGAGGCGGTGGGCGGCGAGGCGTTCCTGTACGGCATCTCGTCGGGCGGCGCGCTGGCCCTCGAGGCGACGGCGAGCGGTCTGCCGGTGCGGCGGGTCGCGGTGTACGAGACGCCGTTCGCGATGACGGAGGAGGGGGCCGAGGAGCGCGCGGAGTACACCCGGCGGCTGACGGAAGCACTCGGTGAGGGGCGGCGCGGGGACGCGGTGGAGCTGTTCCTGCGGCTGACCGGCCTCGGCGAGGCCGTGATCCAGGGCGCCCGACAGTCCCCCATGTGGGCCGCCATGGAGTCGATCGCCCCGAGCCTCGCCTACGACGACGCCGTCATGCGCGACGGGCGGGTCCCCCGGGACCGGCTGGCCTCGATCGGCGTCCCCGTCCTGGCGGTGGCGGGCGACGCGAGCCCCGGCTGGCTGCGCGAGGCGGCCCGGGCGATCGCGGACTGCGTCCCCGACGGGTCGTACCGGACGCTCCAGGGCCAGACGCACATGGTGGAGCCGAATGTGATGGCGCCGGTGCTGGTGGAGTTCTTCTCGCGGGGCTGAGCACGCGGGGATGCGAGGCACGGGGGCACGCGCGCGTGGAGCCGGCCTGCCCCCGGCGCTCGCAGGGTCAGGCCACGCCCGCCTTCGCCCGCAGGGTCAGGCCACGCCCGCCTTCGCACGCCTGGTCGACGCGATCGTCGCCGAGCCCACCACGCGCGTGCCGTCGTACAGGACGATCGCCTGGCCGGGGGCCACGCCGCGGACCGGCTCCGCGAAGGACACCTCCAGCCGGCCGTCGACCAGCTCGGCGGTGACCTCCGTCTCGCCGCCGTGGGCGCGCAGCTGGGCCGTGTAGGTGCCCGGGCCGGTGGGGGCGACGCCGCACCAGCGCGGCTTGATCGCGGTCAGGGCGCTGACGTCGAGCGCGTCGGCCGGGCCGACCGTCACCGTGTTGGTGACCGGGGAGATGTCGAGGACGTAGCGCGGCTTGCCGTCGGGCGCCGGGGTGCCGATGCGCAGGCCCTTGCGCTGGCCGATGGTGAAGCCGTACGCGCCCTCGTGCGTGCCGAGCCGGTTGCCGGACTCGTCGACGATGTCGCCCTCGGAACGGCCGAGCCGGTTCGCGAGGAAGCCCTGGGTGTCGCCGTCGGCGATGAAGCAGATGTCGTGCGAGTCGGGCTTCTTGGCCACCGCCAGGCCCCTGCGCTCGGCCTCCGCGCGGATCTCGTCCTTGGTGGTGACCGTGTCGCCGAGCGGAAACATCGCGTGGGCGAGCTGCTTGTCGTCCAGGACGCCGAGCACGTACGACTGGTCCTTGGCCATGTCGGAGGCGCGGTGCAGCTCGCGGGTGCCGTCCTCGTGCTCGATCACCTTGGCGTAGTGGCCCGTGCAGACCGCGTCGAAGCCCAGCGCCAGCGCCTTGTCCAGCAGCGCCGCGAACTTGATCTTCTCGTTGCAGCGCAGGCAGGGGTTGGGGGTGCGGCCGGCCTCGTACTCGGCGACGAAGTCCTCGACGACGTCCTCGCGGAAGCGGTCGGCGAGGTCCCACACGTAGAAGGGGATGCCGATGACGTCCGCGGCGCGGCGGGCGTCGCGCGAGTCCTCGATGGTGCAGCAGCCCCGCGCGCCCGTCCGGAAGGATTGGGGGTTGGCGGAGAGCGCGAGGTGGACGCCGGTCACGTCGTGGCCCGCCTCGGCCGCGCGGGCGGCGGCGACGGCGGAGTCGACTCCGCCGGACATGGCGGCCAGGACGCGGAGGGGACGGGAGCGCTGCGGGGTGTCAGTCATAACCCTTCCAGGGTACGGGGGCGCGGGAACCAAGGCCGCCGGGTATCCGTTGGCGATCACATGGGGGCGAGAAGAGCATCCGAGGACACGGACCGGCGCATCGGGCGGCGGGCCCTGATCATCGGCGGGGCGGCGGCCGCCGTGGGGTCCGCGGTGCTGGCCCGTGACGAATTGGGCCGGCTGTGGTGGCGCGTGCCCGGCGTCGAGAAGCCGCGCAAGGCGGGCGAGGTCGACTACGCGGGCGCGCGCTGGGTGGCCGCGTCGGACGCGAACTGGCGCCGCGCGGACCGGCCGGACGACTACGGCATAGACATGGTGGTCGTGCATGTCACCCAGGGCAGCTTCGACAGCGCGGTGAAGGCCTTCCAGGACCCGGCGCACAAGGCGGCCTCGCACTACATCGTCCGCAAGGACGGGCACATCGCCCAGATGATCCGCGAGCTGGACGTGGCGTACCACGCGGGCAACCGCTCCTACAACGAGCGCAGTGTCGGCATCGAGCACGCGGGTTTCGTGGACCGCCCGCAGGACTTCACGGACGAGATGTACGAGGCCTCGGCCCGGCTCACGGCCCGGATCTGCGCGCGGTACGACATACCCGTCGACCGCGAGCACATCATCGGCCACGTGGAGGTCCCGGGCACGGACCACACGGACCCGGGCCCGCACTGGGACTGGGACAGGTACATGCGGCTGGTGCGCGAGGCGCGTACGGCGCGGGCGTGAGCGAGCAGTGGTCACGGGCGTGAGCCGGCGATGATCAGCGCCGGTGCATCCGCCCGATCCGTTCCGTCGCGGCGACGACGGCGGCCTGGAGCTCCCGCGCGACGGTGCCCTGCCTGCGCGAGCGCTCGTACAGGGCACTGGCGCTCAGACCGGCCGGGAGGCGATGGCCGACCTCCGGTAACTCGATGGCCCGGTACGCACCGGCGAGGCGGACGACCTCGTCGAGGATCTTGCCGAGCCTCTTCCGCCTGAGTACCGCGCCCTCGAGGACGTCGACGTGGTCCTGGATGAGTTCCAGGTCCTTGGCGGTCGTGGGCCTGGTGTCCAGGACTTTGAGCAGTGTGAACAGGGCGGTCAGCGCCTGCAGCGGACCGGCGAGGTCCTGGCGGCGCTGCTTGAGCTTGCGCAGGACGAGCTTGACCGCCAGAGCGAGGAGCCCGAGGCATGCCGTGACAGCGGCCGTGAGATACACGGGCGCGGCAGCGGCAGCGGCTTCGGTCAGCGCGTGCGAAGGCATGGCATGTTCCGTTCCGAAGGGCAGGCGATTCCCGCAGACGGGGAGCGTGCGCGACCCGTGAGGAACGTGCGCGCAACGCTCACGTTAACGTTGAGCACGATGAGAGCTCTTCTGCGGAAGACGACAATCTGCGGCCCGGAAAACTATCCCTGTCTGACAGAACCATCCGACAGCAGTTCCGGGGCCGGGACGGTGGCGATCACCGAATCCGACCGACAGAGCCCCAGGTCAGCGGCGCCCACGCGGTTTCACCACCGACTGCCTCCCGTAAAAGCGGTGGCGGGCGTTCCGCGTGCGGATGATGTGCGTTTCAAATGGGAGATTCTCTGTGCGTTTCAGTGAGCGTTTCAGCGTTCGGTCCGGTACTCTCCCAGGAATGAAAACGGGAGGTGAACCAGCGTGTCCGAGGATCAGGGGAAAGCATTGCTCGCCGCTGTCGACGCCCTGCTGAAAGAGGCTTCGCCGGCGGACGGGCTGCCCGAGCCCGCCGAGCGCAAACGGCTGCGTGAGGCCGGCAGTCTCAGCCAGGAGCGTGTGGCCCAGGCACTGGGGGTCCGCAGGGAGACCGTGAGTGCGTGGGAAGCGGGCCGTTCGGAGCCCCGTGCGCCCCAACGAGCCGCTTACATCCGGCTGCTGAACGGCCTGGCGGACAAGTTCCCGCCGACGCCGAGCGTCGACCCCAAGAAGTCCGTGCTCCGCGCCATCACGGCTGCGGCCGCCACCGCGCCGTCACGGGCCGGAGGCGGACAGAAGCCGTCGCGGCCGGTGTCCGACTGACCTGCCCTCAGGTCAGCCCCGCCGCCCGCGCCCGTTCCACCGCCGGGCCGATGGCCTTCGCCAGGGCCTCGATGTCGGCCTCCGTGGAGGTGTGGCCGAGGGAGAAGCGGAGGGTGCCGCGGGCCAGGTCCGGGTCGGTGCCGGTGGCGAGGAGGACGTGGCTGGGCTGGGCGACGCCGGCGGTGCAGGCGGAGCCGGTGGAGCACTCGATGCCCTGGGCGTCGAGCAGGAGCAGCAGGGAGTCGCCCTCGCAGCCGGGGAACGTGAAGTGCGCGTTGGCCGGCAGGCGTCCCTCCGGGTCGGGGTCACCGCCGAGGATCGCGTCCGGCACGGCCTCGCGGACGGCGGCGACGAGGGCGTCGCGCAGGGCGCCGATCTCATGGGCGAACCACTCGCGCTGCTCGGCGGCCAGCCTCCCGGCGACCGCGAAGGAGGCGATGGCGGGCACGTCGAGGGTGCCGGAGCGGACGTGGCGTTCCTGGCCGCCGCCGTGCAGGACGGGCACGGGGGTGTGCTCGCGGCCGAGGATGAGCGCGCCGATGCCGTACGGGCCGCCGATCTTGTGGCCGGACACCGTCATCGCGGCGAGGCCGGAGGCGGCGAAGTCGACGGGGATCTGGCCGAAGGCCTGGACGGCGTCCGAGTGCAGGGGGACGCCGAACTCGGCTGCCACGTCGGCGAGTTCGCGGATCGGCAGGATCGTCCCGATCTCGTTGTTCGCCCACATGACGGTGGCGAGGGCCACGTCGCCGGGGTTGCGGGCGATCGCCTCGCGCAGGGCGTCCGGGTGGACGCGGCCGTGGGTGTCGACCGGCAGGTACTCGACGGTGGCGCCCTCGTGTTCGCCGAGCCAGTGCACGGCGTCGAGGACCGCGTGGTGCTCGACGGGGCTGGCGAGGACGCGGGTGCGGGCCGGGTCGGCGTCTCGGCGTGACCAGTAAAGGCCCTTGACGGCGAGGTTGTCGGCCTCCGTGCCGCCCGAGGTGAAGACGACCTCGCTGGGGCGGGCGCCGAGGGCTTCGGCGAGGGTCTCGCGGGCCTCCTCGACGGTGCGGCGGGCCTGCCGGCCGGATGCGTGGAGGGAGGACGCGTTGCCGGTGGCACCCAGGTGGGCGGTGAGCGCCTCTGCCGCCTCCGGGAGCATCGGGGTGGTCGCGGCGTGGTCGAGGTAAGCCATGGTGAGCCCGATTCTACGGCTCCCCTGCGGCGGTCCTCAGATCAAGGTTGGCCGAACCCGAAGGCCGGCCTGAAGGGAAGTGAACCGCTTTCCCGCGCGGCTGCGGCCCGTCGTCCCCGGGCCGGCCGCCGCTCGTCGGCGCAGGACTGTCCGACGGCGGCTCAGAAGCTCCACGAGATCGTGCTGTCGGCCTGCACGAACGCGGCCAGGACCAGCAGGTCGGCGACGCCGAGGCCCAGACCCAGCAACGCGCGGCCACGGCGCTGGGTGCCGCGCCACAGGGCGACGCTCGCCAGCACGATGGCGATCGGGCCGAGGAAGACGTTCAGGACGAGGAGGCCGAGCAGGCCCAGGATGAAGGACGCGACGGCCATGCCGTCGGTGTCGCGGATACCGGTGCGGCGCGTGGCCGGAGCGGTGAGCTGCATGGTGATCGACTCCCGGTGTCGGGTCGGTGGTGGGCGGTCGGTGAGCGTGTACGGCGTCAGTGGGCCTGGGTGTGGTGCCGGCGGCCGTGGCGCTCGCGGAGCGCGAAGATGCCGAGCCAGACGGCGATGACGACACCCGTGACCACGGAGAAGGTGAGCGGCGCGTGGGCCACGGTGCCCAGGACGAAGCCCAGCAGCAGGAGTGCGGCGACGATGAACAACACGGGAAACAACCCCCAGAGATTCGGTGAACGGTTGTGGTTACAGTTGTTCACTGACTTCCCAGTCTAGCCTGTCCCATGACTTTCCAATTACAGAGAACAGTTGTTAACTGCATGGTATGAGTCACACCCTCGGCATCCGGCAGGCCCAGAAGCAGAAGACCCGGCAGGCGCTCCTGGACGCGGCCCTCGGGCTGCTGGAGGAGCAGAGTCTGAGCAGCCTGGGGCTGCGCGAGGTCACCCGCGCCGTCGGTGTCGCCCCGACCGCCTTCTACCGCCACTTCCGCTCC
This sequence comes from Streptomyces sp. NPDC006235, assembly GCF_040613735.1. Taxonomy (NCBI): domain Bacteria; kingdom Bacillati; phylum Actinomycetota; class Actinomycetes; order Kitasatosporales; family Streptomycetaceae; genus Streptomyces; species Streptomyces sp. NPDC006235. The sequence goes on along the minus strand of NZ_JBEXSR010000052.1, from coordinate 44,236 downwards.
ACGGCGGATCTGGGCGTGGCCCTGGTCGAGGAGGCGCTGGGCAGCCTGCACCCGATGATCCGGACGACGGTGTCCACGACGGGCGACAGTGAGGAACGCATCGCGCGCACCATCGAGCTGATCGCCCGTCACGTCGACGGGTACCCCGCACATGTCCGGTTCATCGCCCGTGAACGACATGGCGGAGTCCAGCCGGTCCGGGCTGCGATAAGGGACCAACTGGCCCGGTTCGCCCAGGAGGTCAAGGACGAGCTGGCCAAGGACCCGGTGTCCGCGGGCTGGACCGAGGACGACCTGCTGATGCTCGCGCACCTCTACGTCGACCAGATGCTGATCACCGCGTCGCTCTTCCTGGAGGCACTGGAGGGCCCGGAGCAGGAACGCGAGGAGCGGACCCGGCACGTCACGCAGGTGGCGACGCGGCAGATGCGGCTCATCGGCCTGGGCCGCCACCACTGGCTGGACTGACCGCGCCTCGAAGCACCCCGCCGACCGGGCGTCTCACCCCGGAGCCTCGCCCGAGCGCCGGTACAGCTCCGTGACGGAGGCGGCCGCCCGGGCCAGTTCCTCACGCACCTGAGGGGGTGAGAGGACTTCCACCTGGTCGGCGAAGACGAGCAGGTGGCGGGTCTCGGGGAGGATCGCGTACGTCTGCCGCACGGTCACCCACTCGCTCCCGCCGTCGTCGTCGAGGATGTTCGACGGGAGGAAGGCCGTCAGCCGCAGGAACAGGTCGAGCCGGTCGCGCCGCACCCGGAGGGTGACGTCCAGTCCGCCGGGCCGCTCCTCGACCTGGCGGCGCAGGCCCTCCCAGGCATCGGCGAGTTCGACGCCCGGACGCCGCCGTACGGGCTCGTCGAGGAGCCGCGCGGAGCGCACCCGGTCGGCCCGGAAGAGCCGGGGTTCACCCCGCCGGTCGGCGACCAGGTACCAGACGCCGGCCTTGGCGACGAGGCCGTACGGGTCGACGGTGTACGTCCGCGCCTGGCGCTCTGCGCTGTGCCGGTAGCGCAGCCGCAGCCTGCTGTCGGCGAAGACCGCGTCGCGCAGCACCTCCAGGTCGACGGCCCGCTGCGGCCCGCCGCGCCAGCGGGTGGCGTCGACGAGGATGCGGCGGGACGCCGTCTCGGCGGCCGGGCGGTGCGGAGCCGGCAGTGCGGCCATCACCTTGCGCAGGGCCGAGCCGAACGCCGCGTCCAGGCCGAGCGCGGCGTGCGCGCCCTGCGCGGCCAGGACGAACAGCGCGCGGGACTCGTCGGCGGTCAGACCCGTGACGTCCGTACGGAACCCGGCTAGCAGTTCGATGCCGCCGTGCCGGCCGCGTTCGGCGTAGACCGGGACGCCGGCGGCCGACAGGGACTCGACGTCGCGGTAGACGGTGCGGACCGACACCTCCAGCCGCTCGGCGAGTTCGCGTGCGGGGACCCGGCCGCGGGTCTGGAGGAGCAGCAGGATCGACAGCAGGCGGTCGGACTTCACGGCATCAGCATCGTGGCGGGCGAGGGCCCGGGCAAATGCTGACGGCGGCTGTCAGGTTTTCCGGCCATGCTCCTCCTGTCCACCACGCACTCAGGAGGAGTTTCATGACCAACGATCCCCGCCCGCTGTTCGGCCGCGCCACGGAGCAGGCCGCCGAACTCGTCGCGTCCGTCCGCGCGGAGCAGCTGGACGGCCCCACGCCGTGCACCGAGTTCGACGTGCGCACCCTGCTGAGCCATCTCACCGGCGGGGCCCACCGGGTGGCCGTCGTGGCCGAGGGCGGTGACGCGGCCGCGGTACGGGCGTTCGCCGAGGGCGTGCCGGACGACGGCTGGACGGCCGCGTACGACGAGGCCAGGACCCGGGCCGTGAAGGCCTGGGCGGGTGACGACGACCGGCTGGACGCGGTGGTGCGCCTGCCGTTCGGCGAGATGCCCGGCCGGGCGGCCCTGTCGGCCTACGCCCTGGAGACGGTGACCCACACCTGGGACCTGTCCGAGGCCCTGGGGCATCCACGCGAACTCGACCCGGAACTCGCCGAGTTCGCGCTGACGGTCGCCCGGCGCATGCTGCCGGACGAACAGCGCGACGACAACACGCCGTTCGCCACGGCCCGGCCGGCCCCCGAGGGCGCCGACGCCTACGGCAGGCTGGCGGCCTGGCTGGGACGCGAGCCGCTCAGCCGAGCCTGACCCGCGCGAGCTGACGGGACTGCGCCACCAGCCGGTCGGCGCTGTCCCACACCTCGGCGTCCTCCTCCAGGAAGCCGCCGGCGAGGTTGCGCGTGGTGATCGACACGCGCAGCGGGCCAGGCGCCGGGCGGCAGCGGACGTGCACGGTCAGCTCGACGGTGGGCACCCAGCCCTTCAGCCCGAGCTCGAAGGCGGTGGGCGGCAGGGCGTCCACCGCCAGCAGCAGGGAGAGCGGGTCGTGGTCCCGGCCGTCCGCGAGCCCGAACCAGGCCCGCATCTCGCCCTTGCCGGAGGGCTTGCCGAGGGCCCAGCCCAGGGTCGACGGGTCCAGCTTGAGCATCAGACGGTCGGTGATCGCCGAGCTGCCGTCGACGGGGGCGGGGCCGTCCTCGGGGCCGAAGCAGTGCTCCAGCGGCGGGATCGCGGGCGGCCTGGCCGTCGTGCGGACGTCGTCGGGCAGGGCGTCCAGGTCGCCGTAGGAGGCGAGGACGCGGATGCGTTCCACCTCGCGGCCCGCGTCGTCGTACTGGAAGAGGGAGGCCTGGCCGGTCGACAGGGTCCGGCCGGTGCGGACGACGTCCGTGCGGACGACCGCCGGGCCGGGCTGGGACGCGGTCAGGTAGTGCGCCGAGACGGTGAAGGGGTCGGCGTGCGGCAGGGTGTCCGCGAGCGCGCGGCCGAGGACGGCCAGCAGGTAGCCGCCGTTGACGGCGCTGATGATCGTCCAGCCGGCGGAGAGGTCGATGTCGTAGACGCCGGGCGCGCGGCGGGTGAGCGCGGTGTCGCGGTCGAACTCGCTGTCGCCGATCGTGGCCCGGACGGCCTGGGCGGAGGCTGACTCTGGCATGGCTGAACAGTACAAGAACTAACTACTAAGCGGTAGCTTTGGTTGGTTCGGACCCAGGCGAGGACTCAGGTGAGGACCGGGCAATTTCTCGGTAAGTGTCCGCACTCGTCCGTAAACCCGGAAGGCCGCCCGTCCCTCTGAAGAGACATGAGCCTCACCGGGACTCCGTTCCTCTACACGCTGATCGCGCTGTCGGTCGTCGCGCTCGTGCTGCCGCTGGTCCTGTGGTCGCGCGTCCGCGGCCCCCGCGCCCTGCGCACCGCGACGCGCGCGCTGATGCTGCTGTTCGCCCAGGGAACCGCCGTGGCGCTGGTCTTCACACTGGTCAACAACGCCAACAGCCTGTACGACAACTGGGCCGACCTGCTCGGCACCGGCGACCACGTGCAGCAGGCGGCCGACCTCGGCGCCGACGGCACCGGAGGCATCGCGCTGAAGCGGCTGCCCAAGCTGCGCCAGACCTTCCGGCCGGCCACCGGGCCCGGCATGGGCGCGGCCGGCGGGGTACGGGTCACCCAGCTCAAGGGCCGGGTGTCGGGGGTGAACGCCGAGGTCTACGTCTGGCTCCCGCCGCAGTACGACGAACCGGCCTACCGGCACCACAGGTTCCCGGTCGTGGAGCTGCTGCCCGGCTACCCCGGCTCGGCGAAGGCCTGGTTCGGCTCGCTGCACGCGCACGAGCAGCTGGAGCCGCTGATGCGGGACGGGCAGGTCGCCCCGTTCATCCTGGTCGCGCCGCGCACCAATCTGCTGGCCGGGGTGGACACGGGCTGCGCCAACATCCCGGGCACGGTCAACGCCGACACCTGGCTGAGCGTCGACGTGCCGATGATGGTCATGGACAACTTCCGCGCCGAGTCAGCGCCGCGGGGCTGGGCCGTGGCCGGCTACTCGGCCGGGGCGCACTGCGCGGCCAAGCTCGCCGTCGCCCACCCCGACCGCTACGGGGCCGCCGTCAGCCTGTCCGGCTACAACGACCCGATCGGCGAACGCGATTCGCTCGCCGCGCAGACCCCCGCCCTGCGGGCCGGGAACAACCCCTACCTGCTGCTGCGCAGGGCGCCCGTCCCGCCGCGCGTCTCGCTCTACCTCTCCGGCCAGCCGCACGACGGCTACGAGGCGGCCGTCGCCCTGGAGCAGGCCGCCAAGGCGCCGACGACCGTGCACGTGGTGTACATCCCGCGGAGCGCGGGCGGTCACACCATGGCGCTGTGGCGGCCGCAGGTGGTCCCGGCGTTCCGCTGGCTGACGGAGGTGACGGGCCTCGGCCACGTCACGGCAGGACGGGCTGCTCCTCCTCGCTCACCGTCGACCGCCGGTGCCAGGCCCGCGGAGCTCGCCAGTGGAACCGCATCGCGAGCAGGCGCAGTACGAAGGCGGTGATCACCGCGAGGCCGCTGGTGAGCGGGTTCAGGGCGTCGTAACGGATGCACAGCGCGACCAGGGCGGCGCCGACGATCGCCGGGACCGCGTACAGGTCGCGGTCCCAGCGCAGCAGCGAGGGCACCTCGTTGGCGAGGACGTCCCGCAGCACACCGCCGCCCACCGCGGTGGTCAGACCCAGGCCGGCGGAGGCGGTCAGGCCGAGCCCGTACTCGTACGCCTTGATCGTGCCGGCGACGCAGAACAGCCCGAGGCCGGCCGCGTCGAAGACGTTCACGGCGACCTGGATGCGCTCCACCTGCGGGTGCAGGAAGAAGACGAGGAGGGTGGCGAGCAGCGGGGTCAGGAAGTACCCCAGGTCCGTGAAGGCGGCGGGCGGTACGGCCCCGATGACCAGGTCACGGAAGAGCCCGCCGCCCAGCGCGGTGACCTCGGCGAGCACGGCGATGCCGAACACGTCGAAGTTCTTGCGCACGGCCAGCAGGGCGCCGGAGATCGCGAAGACGAAGATGCCGATGAGGTCGAGCGTGTGCTGGACGGACGGGCTGAAGAGTTGCTGGAGCACCCGAACATTTTTACCCACGGCCGAGCCCCCGCCCTGATCTGCGAGGGCGGGGGCTCGGGCGGGGTCACTTCTCCACGGGGGTGGCGCCGCCGTTGCCGGCCGCGGCCTCCTTGGCCGAGGAGAGCAGCTTGGTGTCCTGCGGCTGCTGGTCCTCGAAGTTCTCCGGGTGGTGGCAGGCGACGCGCTGCCCGGCCCGCAGCTCCACCAGCGGCGGCTCCGTGGTCTTGCAGATCTCCGTCGCCTTCCAGCACCGGGTATGGAAGCGGCAGCCGCTCGGCGGGGCGATCGGCGAGGGCACGTCGCCCTTGAGCAGGATGCGCTCGCTCTTGGCGCCCCGGCGCTTCGGGTCGGGGATCGGCACGGCCGACAGCAGCGCCTTGGAGTACGGGTGCATCGGCGACTTGTACAGCTTGTCACGGTCGGCCAGCTCGACGATCTTGCCGAGGTACATCACCGCGATCCGGTCCGAGACGTGCCGGACGACCGACAGGTCGTGCGCGATGATCACGTACGTCAGGCCCAGCTCCTCCTGGAGGTCGTCCAGCAGGTTCACCACCTGGGCCTGGATCGACACGTCCAGCGCGGAGACCGGCTCGTCCGCCACCACCAGCTTGGGGTTGAGCGCGAGCGCGCGGGCGATGCCGATGCGCTGGCGCTGGCCGCCGGAGAACTCGTGCGGATAGCGGTTGTAGTGCTCGGGGTTGAGGCCGACCACCGACAGCAGCCGCTGGACCTCCTTCTTCACCCCGCCCTCGGGCTCGACGCCCTGGAGCCGGAAGGGGGCGCCGACGATCGTGCCGATCGTGTGCCGGGGGTTCAGCGAGGAGTACGGGTCCTGGAAGATCATCTGCACGTCGCGGCGCATCGGGCGCAGCTCGCCGGTCTTCAGGTGCGTGATGTCCCTGCCCTCGAACTCGACCGTGCCGCCGGTCGGTTCGAGCAGCCGCGTGATCAGCCGGCCCATGGTGGACTTGCCGCAGCCCGACTCACCGACGACGCCGAGCGTCTCGCCCTTGCGGACCTCGAAGTCGATGCCGTCGACGGCGCGCACCGCGCCGGTCTGCCGCTGGAGCAGGCCCTTGCGGATCGGGAAGTGCTTCTGAAGGCCGGTCACCTTCAGCAGGATCTCGCCGTCGGCGGCGGTGTCCTGGGTGAGGGTGCTCCCGCTCGTTTCCGGTGTGCTCACCGCTTTGTCGTCGCTCACAGCTTCGGCGCAATCTCTTCGGTCCAGATACGCTCCCGCTGCTCCTGCGTCATGTGGCAGGCGGCCCAGTGCGAGCCGCCGACCTCGGTCAGCTCGGGGCGGACCGTGCGGGTGACGTTGTCCTTCGGGATGTCCGCGTACGGGCAGCGCGGGTGGAAGGCGCAGCCGGACGGGAGGTTGATGAGGGAGGGCGGCGCGCCCTTGATCGGGATGAGCCGGTCGGTCTCCTCGCGGTCCATGCGCGGCATCGAGCCGAGCAGTCCCCAGGTGTAGGGGTGCCGGGGCTCGGAGAACACGTCCTCGGCGGGGCCGCGCTCGACGCACCGGCCGCCGTACATGACCAGCAGGTCGTCTGCCATCTCGGCGACCACGCCCAGGTCGTGGGTGATCATGATGACCGCGGAGCCGAACTCCTTCTGCAGATCGTGGATCAGGTCGAGGATCTGCGCCTGCACGGTGACGTCCAGGGCGGTGGTCGGCTCGTCGGCGATGAGCAGCTCGGGGTTGTTCACCAGCGCCATGGCGATCATGGCGCGCTGGCGCATACCGCCGGAGAACTCGTGCGGGTAGCCGTCCACGCGCTTGGCGGGCTCGGGGATGCCGACCCGGTCCAGCATCTCGATGGCCCGCTGCCGGGCCGCCTTCTTGCTGACGTCGTTGTGGACCCGGTACGCCTCGACGATCTGGTGTCCGACCGAGTAGTAGGGGTGCATCGCCGACAGCGGGTCCTGGAAGATCATGGCCATCTTCCGGCCGCGCAGCCGCCGCACGTCGTCGGGGTCGGCCGCGATCAGCTCCTGGCCGTCCAGCCAGACCTCGCCGGAGACCTTGGCGCGCGCCGAGCGGTGCAGGCCCATCACGCCGAGCGAGGTGACGGACTTGCCGGAGCCGGACTCGCCCACGATGCCCAGGGTCTTGCCCTTGCGCACGTCGAAGCTGACGCCGTCCACCGACTTGACCAGGCCGTCGTCCGTGTCGAAGTGGACGCGCAGATCGCGGACGGACAGGAACACGTCGTCGTCCACGGACGGGGCGACGGTGTCCGGTTCGCCGAGCGCGGCTTTGTCGAGCTTGCTCACGAGTACCTCACCCGGGGGTCGATGGCGGCGTACACCAGGTCGACGACGAGATTGCAGAAGACGATGAAGAACGCGGCGACCAGGGTCACGCCCATCACGATGGGCAGGTCGTTGTCCTTGATGGCCTGTACCGAGTATGCGCCGATGCCCTGCAGGGAGAACACGGTCTCGGTGAGCACCGCGGTGCCGACCAGGGTGCCGAAGTCCATGCCGAAGATCGTGACGATCGGCGTGAGCGCGGAGCGCAGGCCGTGCTTGGTGACGACCGTGGTCTCCTTCAGGCCCTTGGCCCTGGCCGTTCTGATGTAGTCCTCGCTCATCGTCTCCAGCATGCCCGCCCGGGTGAGCCGGGCGTAGAGCGCGGAGAACAGGAAGGCGAGGCTGATCCAGGGCAGCAGCAGGTGCCAGGCCCATTCGGCCGGGTTCTGCGTGAACGGGACGTAGTCGATGCTGTCCCAGATGGGGATCTCGTAGACGAAGAGCGCGTTCAGCACCTGGCCGGTGAAGAAGATCGGGAGCGAGACGCCGGCGAGCGCGATGAACATGGAGATGCGGTCGATCGGCTTGCCCTTGCGCAGCGCCGAGATCACACCCGTCGTCACACCGCTGATCAGCCAGATCGCCGCCGCACCGACGGCCAGCGAGAAGGAGACCGGGATCCGCTGCTCCAACTGCGGCCACACCTCGATGTGGCTCTTGAAGGAGTACCCGAAGCAGGGTGCGCCGCAGTGCGTCGCCTCGGGACCGAACCGGTAGTCGGCACCCGCCACGAGGCCCTTCAGGAAGTTCCAGAACTGCTCGTAGACGGGCTGATCCAGTCCCAGGTTCTTCTTGATCGCGGCGACGGACTCGGGGTTCGCGTCCTTGCCGACGTACTGGGTGGCCAACTGGTCGGCCGTCTGGCCCCCGAGACGGGGCACCAGGAAGAAGATGGCGAAGGTGACTGCGCTGACCACCAGCAGCAACAGCACCGCGCCCATGACGCGTCGGAGGATGTACGCAGCCACAGCTGTACGGCCCCGGGTGGCCGCGGCGGGATCATCCGCCGCGGCCACCCGGTGCCTTCACCTGCCTTTCGAAGGATCCGGCCTGCTGGTGTTACTTGGAGGAGCTCATCAGCAGGTAGTCGTACATGCCGAGGTAGGCCTGCGTGACCGTGACGTTGGTCGCGGACTTCGGCCGGAGCAGCAGGTTCTTGCGGTAGACGACCGGCACGACCGAGGCGTTGTCGAGCACCATCTTGTCGATCTCGCCCCAGGCCTTGGTGCGGGCCGCGTCGTCGGTGTTGGCGATCGCGTCCGTCAGGGCCTTGTTGATCTTCGGGTCGTCCAGCTCCATCAGGTTGTTGCCGCCCGAGGGCTTGATGGCCGCGCCGTTGACGATCTGGTCGAGGAAGCCGTAGCCGGTCGGCCAGTCGGCACCCCACGCCATCGAGAGCATGCCGAGCTTGTTCTCGTGGACGTAGCTGGGGACACCGGCGAAGTTGGAGAAGTACTTACCGGCCGGGAACTGCTTGATCTCGACGTTGATGCCGATCTTCTTCAGCGACGCCTGGACGGCCGTGGCCTGCGCCACCTCGGCGGGGCGGTCGGAGCGGGCGGTCAGGATCGTGTTGAAGCCGTTCGGCTTGCCGCACGCCTTCAGCTCTTCCTTGGCCTTGGCCGCGTTGCCCTTGTGACCCTCGGTCGCGTAGGTGTCGAACTTGGTGTAGCCGTTGACCGACGGCGGCAGCAGCGTGGTCGCCACGTCACCCTTCGGCGTACCGCCCATCGCGTCCAGCACCGACTGCTTGTCGAGGCCCCACTGCACGGCCTTGCGGCAGTGGATGTTGTCGAACGGGGCGACCTTGAGGTTCAGCGCGATGTACTGCGTGGCTCCGGCGTACGAGCTGTCCGTCTGGCCGGCGTTCTTGCCCGCCAGCACCTTCGGCTGGGTCTGCGGAGCCACACCGGTGCCCGCGGCGTCAGCCGTGATCTTGTCGGAGAGCAGGTCGTTGTCGATCGTGACCTGGTTGACCTTGAACTTGATCGTGACCTTGTCCGGCAGTGCCTTGCGGATCGGGTCCGTCTTCGCGTCCCACTGCGGGTTGCGCACCAGAGTGGCGCCACGGCCCTCGTCGTAGGACTGGAACTGGTACGGGCCGGAGGACACGATGTTCTGCACGTACTTCGCGCCGGTGTCCTTCGCCTTCGGCACCGGCGCCGTCTGCGAGAAGGTCGCCAGGTAGTCGAAGTCGGCGAACGGCTGCTTCAGCTTGAAGACGATCGTCCGGTCGTCCGGCGTCTCGATCGACTTGATGCCCTCGGCGGACTTGTCCTTGTAGGGACCCTGGTACTTGTCGCCGCCCTCCAGGTACGACTTGAAGTACGTCGGGCCGTTGGACAGGGCCTCGGGCGCGAAGTTGGAGCGCTCGATGGCGTACTTCACGTCCTTGGACGTCACCGGGGTGCCGTCCTGGAACTTCACGCCGGCGCGCAGCTTGTACGTCCAGGTCTTGGCGTCCGGGCTGGACTTGCCGAGTCCCTCGGCGAGGTCCGGGACGACCTCCAGGCCTTCCTTGCCCGCCGCCGGTTTGAACGTGGTGAGCGTTCTGCCGTAGAGGCGGGAGAAGTTCTGCACCCAGCCGTAGTACGTGTTGCCCGGGTCGAGGGAGTCGGGCACGTCCGAGTGCTCGTACGTGACCGTCCCGCCCTTCTTGCTCGACGGGTTGACGATCGAGGTCAGCGCGGCGTCCTTCTTGCCGTTGCCTCCGTTCCCGTCGTTGTCGTCACCTCCGCCGCCACATGCGGCAGCGCCCAGCGACAGTGCCAGGACCGACGCAACGCCGGCGGTCACCCTTCTCGTCTTCACCTGAGGAAGCCCCCTCATTCGATGGATCACTTGCTGCGAGGGTCGAGGGCGTCACGCAGCCCGTCACCCAGCAGGTTGAAGGCCAGGACGGTGATGAAGATCGCCAGTCCGGGCACGAACATGTACTGCGGATCAGCCGTGTAGAGATCCACAGCGTTGCTGAGCATGCCGCCCCAGGAGGCCTGCGGCGGAGCGATACCGACACCGAGGAAGCTCAGCGCGGCCTCGAACAGGATGTTCGTCGGAATGATCAGCGTCGAGTAGACGAGGATCGGTGCGACGAGGTTCGGGAGAAGCTCCCGGAACAGGATGTACGGGCCGCGCGCCCCGAGGCTCGTGGATGCCTCGATGAACTCCCGCTTGCGCAGGGTCAGGGTCTGCGCCCGCACGATCCGGCCGATGTACGGCCAGCTGAAGAAGCCGATCACGAAGATCAGCACGCAGATGCGCAGGGACAGACCGTCGAGACCGAAGAACCCGTCCTGCACGGACGCCGAGATCGAGATGGCGAACAGCAGCAGCGGGAAGGCGAGGAAGGTGTCCATGAGCCTGCTGATGACACTGTCCACCCAGCCGCCGTAGTACCCGGCGATGACGCCGAGCACGGTGCCGATGCACACGGACAGCAGCGTGGCGCCGCCCGCGACCAGGAGGGAGACCCAGGAGCCGTCGATGATGCGGGCGAGCATGTCCCGGCCGTACTGCGGGTCCACGCCGAGCGGGTGATCCCAACTCATACCTCCCCAGCCGCCCTTGGGGGCGAGCAGCGCGGGGTCGATGAGGTCCTGGTTGAACTTGTTGGGATCGAGATTGAAGATCCACTGGATCGGCTTGGAGAACACCGCCATCAGTACGAGCAGGATGACGATGACGCCTCCCGCCATCGCCACCTTGTCCCGCTTGAAGCGCATCCAGGCGATCTGGGTGAGCGAGCGCCCCTCGATCTGGCTCTTCTTGACCCCGGAGAGCACGGCCTCGGGCTGTGCTCCGGCTTCCGCCCCGGTGGTCTCGATCGGTGCGGTCACGGTGCGATTGACCCCTCTCGGGCCGGCGATCGCCGAGCCCCTGGCTGCCGCTGTAGCGGTTTGTTTGTCTCGTACACGAGACCGACCCGGCCCGTGTCTTGCGGGGAGTCTTCAACGCTTTGGCGATCAGTTGCCAGACTTGGCGGTGAAAGGATGCGTAAACGTGATGCTGGCTGCGGGGTTCCGTTATCCGGACAGTGGGTAGCGGGGGGCGGACGCGCTGAGACAGGGGCATTTTAGGACAGACTTGCATCCTTCACCCCTATCTACGCGCGGAGAGCCGAGAGCCGGTCGCGTTTGAAGGTGAGGAATGAGGGGCCCCGGGGACTCGCCGAGTGGGTCAGTAGCGGCCCTGGACCGGGGGGTAGCCGTAGCCCGAGGCGGGGGCCTGGACCGGGGCGGTGGCGTGGGCCTCGCGGTCGTAGAAGGGGCGGGCGCTCGCGCGCAGCCACATGGCGACCGGGTCGTGCTCGTCGGACATGGCGACGGTCGAGACGGGCAGCCCGTCCGGTACGGCGCCGAGGGACTGCTGCATCATCGCGCGCACGGAATCCACGGCCGGCGGCGAGGTGTCGTACACATCCAGTCCGATGGCGAGGTACGGCGCGCCCAGCGCGGGCTGCACCCAGGCCCGGCGCAGCGAGCGGACGGCCGGGGTGCGGTGGGCGTTCTGCGCGAGCAGGGCGTAGAACTGCGGGAGCTCGATGGCCGGTTCGGACAGCCGCAGCGGGCCGGCGGGCTGGCGGTCCAGGCCGGTGGCGATCCGCCGCAGGTCGAGCCAGGGGATGCCGACGCCGCCGCCGGGGGCGTGCGGGTTGAGCCAGAGGCCGTAGTGGTCGGGGTAGAGGGCGCGGGCGACGTCGACTCCGTCGACCACCTCGTAGCTGCGGTTCCAGCCGCTCGCCGAGAGCTCCTGGGCGGAGGTCACACAGGGGGCGTAGCCGTAGCCGTCGACCTCCATGTTCCCGTACTGGGCGTCGGGGGAGCCCGCCTGGCCGTGCCAGAGGAGCATCCAGATCCGGCCGGAGTTCGGGGTCGCGAGCGCGCGCAGGAGTGCCTCGTAGGCGTCGTAACGCCCGGGCGTGACCTGGCGCAGCATGTGCTCGACCTGTCCGGCCGCGGCCGTGCCGCTCGCGCTCACCTTTACCGCCCCTTCGTACAACGCCTCGACCGTGACCTAGCTTAAGCCCGCCCACCGACTCGGGACTCGTTCCCGTCCGGCGGGTGCGGCCCGTCTGTTGCTGGTCGCGCCACGCGGCGAAGCCGCATGATGTTACAGCCCGCGCCCCTTCAGGGCATCGCCCTACCGCTGGTAGAAGGGCCGGACCCTGTCCCTCATCCAGGTGCCCACCGGGTCCTCCGCGACGTCCAGGAGGACCAGGTTGACCTGCCAGGGGGCCGGGCACCGGGTCACGGCTCGGGACAGGGCCTCCAGGGGGAGGGCCCGCAGGTCGCCTTCCCACTGGGAGAGTTCGACGCCCACGAACATCACCGGGTCGGCGGTCTCGATCGCCGCGAGGCAGCGGCGGGCGGTGAGGACGACGCCGATGGCCTCGAACTCGGCGGAGGCGGCGGCGAGGAAGTCCACCGGGTCGTCCTGCCAGTCGGGCTCGAAGAGGCGGACCCGGCCGCCGCTCGCGGGACCGTCCAAGGGGGTCCGGCCGGCCCGGCAGAGCTCGGCCACCGCGGGCGGCGGGAGGGGTATGCCGACGACGCCACCCGGGTTGACGGCTATCCCCGCGTGCGGGGGCAGGCCGCGGGCGAACTCCACGGCGGGCGCAATCGTGTACGACATGTGGGAGCCGACGACCTGGCGGAACTGCTCCTCGGAGCTGAACACAGGTACGTACGCCTGGCCCTCGATCTCGATGCCGGGCAGGTCGAGGGGACCGCTCTGCGGGCCGCCGCCGTTCGGCAGGGGGACCCAGACGAAACTCCGGCCGAGCACTTCGACGATCCGCCCGCCGGCCGACGGCCCGGCCCCGAGGGAGGCCGAGAGCACCTCCTCCAGTTCGTTGCCGGGCCATCCGCCGTGCGGGTGGGTCTGCGTGTGCGCCGGGAAGTCCGCGGAGAAGTCCGCCGGGAAGTCCATCTGCCTACCGCCTGCCTGGAACCACTGCTGTGGCTCAAAAGGCTAGCGGCTCCCCGGCCGCCTGCGGTCAGCCCGTGAAGCCGATCCGGCGCAGGGTGCCCGCCGCGTCCCGGTCGACGAGGATCGCCGAGCCGCAGCCCGCGGGCAGTTCGCCCCGCTCCACGGAGCGCAGCAGGCGGTTGGCCGCCGCACGGTGGCGCAGGAACGCGTACCGCGAGACGCCGCGGCCCCGGTCGCGCTGGCCGGCCAGGGCCTCCTCGGGGGTGACGTCGAGCATGAGCAGATGCAGGGTGCCGCCCCGGCGGCGGGCCTCGCGGGCCAGCCAGCGGCGGACCCAGGCCTGAGTGCCGCAGTCGTGCACGACGACGCCCTCGCCGGTGCGCAGGGCGCGCCGCAGTCCGGCGTAGTGGGCGAGGCGGACGAGCGGGCGGTAGACCCCGTACGGCAGGAAGCGCGGCATGCGGCCGTCCCAGCGGTCGCGCGTGTCCTGGGAGTCGATGCGCCGGCCCGGCACGGTGCGCCGCATCAGCGTGGACTTGCCGCTGCCGGGCAGGCCCGTGACCACGACGAGGTCGCGGGGGCCGAAGAGCAGCGCATGCGGGCCTCGGCCTTCGCGCTCGCGCAGATCGCGGACGACCGGCACCGGCAGCGGGCCGCAGGCCGCCCGTGCCGGAGCGGCCGGCTGCTCGGGCAGCGCGACGCCCGATGTCGTGGCGTACGCGGTGGTCCTGTTCACCGTGATCGTCCTCCCCTGGGGCCAGGTACTTCAGTCCCATCCCCGCCGAGTGTAAAGAGAAGGTAATGCCCGATGTCTCTCGTTTTAGTCCTCTTCCCGCAACAGCCCTGCTACAGGGTGGTGCCCCTGCCACCCCGCGACGATGCGTGCAATGATGTGCGCGCCAACTGCATACCGGCCGTTTGAATCCGCGCGGGAGAGTTCCCAGCACCGCTGACGCTGGGGCGCCGAAGGAGCAAGTCCCTCCCTTGAATCTCTCAGGCCCCGTTACCGCGCGGGCGAGGCACATCTGAAAAGCGGGCCGCCGTCCTCGGTGGTCCCACCCAAGGTGCAAGCCATGTCCTGTGCGGTCATGGCGAACCTCTCAGGTTCCGATGACAGATGGGGAGGAACGACCTCGCCCGTCATGCCCTTGGAGACGACCGCCCGATGAGCAGTACGCCACTGCGCCACACCGCGCTCGATGCCCTGCATCGTTCGCTCGGCGCGACGATGACCGACTTCGCCGGCTGGGACATGCCCCTGCGCTACGGCTCCGAGCGCGACGAGCACAACGCCGTGCGCACGAGGGCCGGGCTCTTCGACCTCTCCCACATGGGGGAGATCACCGTCACCGGCCCGCAGGCCGCCGCCCTCCTCGACCACGCCCTGGTGGGCAACATCGGCGGCGTCAAGCCCGGCCGCGCCCGCTACACCATGATCTGCCGGGCCGACGGCGGCATCCTCGACGACCTGATCGTCTACCGGCTGGGCGAGACCGAGTACATGGTCGTCGCCAACGCCTCCAACGCCCAGGTGGTCCTGGACGCGCTGACCGAGCGCGCCGCCGGCTTCGACGCCGAGGTGCGCGACGACCGGGAAGCCTACGCGCTGATCGCCGTCCAGGGCCCGGAGTCCCCCGGGATCCTGAAGTCCCTCACCGACGCCGACCTCGACGGGCTGAAGTACTACGCCGGGCTGCCCGGCACGGTCGCCGGGGTCCCGGCCCTGATCGCCCGCACCGGTTACACCGGCGAGGACGGCTTCGAGCTGTTCGTGAAGCCGGAGCACGCGGTCGAGCTGTGGCAGGCCCTGACCAAGGCCGGCGAGGGTGCCGGGCTGGTCCCGTGCGGGCTGTCCTGCCGCGACACGCTGCGCCTGGAGGCGGGCATGCCGCTGTACGGGCACGAGCTGAGCACCTCGCTGACGCCCTTCGACGCCGGGCTCGGCCGGGTGGTGAAGTTCGAGAAGGAGGGCGACTTCGTGGGGCGCGAGGCCCTGCGCGAAGCCGCCGCCAGGGCCGAGCAGAACCCGCCGCGCGTGCTGGTCGGGCTCGTCGCCGAGGGCCGCCGGGTCCCGCGCGCCGGGTACGCGGTCGTCGCCGGCGGCGAGGTGATCGGCGAGGTCACCTCCGGCGCCCCCTCCCCCACGCTCGGCAAGCCGATCGCGATGGCGTACGTGGATCCCGCGCACGCCGCGCCCGGCACGACCGGCGTGGGCGTGGACATCCGGGGCAGTCACGAGCCGTACGAGGTCGTGGCGCTGCCGTTCTACAAGCGCCAGAAGTAGACACTGGCCGTCGGACCGCACCAGCGGCCCCGGCACATCACGGCGCTCACCAGCAGTCCCCTTCATCAGCACTCCCGCGCGTACAGGAGAATCCAGGCCATGAGCAACCCCCAGCAGCTGCGTTACAGCAAGGAGCACGAGTGGCTGTCGGCCGCCGAGGACGGCGTCTCGACGGTCGGTATCACGGAGCACGCGGCCAACGCGCTCGGCGACGTGGTCTTCGTCCAGCTCCCCGAGGTCGGTGACACGGTGTCCGCGGGCGAGACCTGCGGCGAACTGGAGTCGACCAAGTCGGTGTCCGACCTGTACTCCCCCGTCTCCGGTGAGGTCACCGAGGTCAACGAGGACGTGGTGAACGACCCGTCGCTGGTGAACTCGGCCCCCTTCGAGGGCGGCTGGCTGTTCAAGGTGCGGGTCACGGACGAGCCGGGCGACCTGCTCTCCGCCGACGAGTACACCGCGTTCTCCGCCGGCTGAGGAGTCGTAGCCGTATGTCCGTCCTGAACACACCCCTGCACGAGCTCGACCCGGCCGTGGCCGCCGCGGTCGACGCCGAGCTGCACCGGCAGCAGTCCACGCTCGAGATGATCGCCTCGGAGAACTTCGCCCCGGTCGCGGTCATGGAGGCGCAGGGCTCGGTCCTCACCAACAAGTACGCCGAGGGCTACCCGGGCCGCCGCTACTACGGCGGCTGCGAGCACGTCGACGTGGTCGAGCAGATCGCGATCGACCGGGTCAAGGAGCTGTTCGGCGCCGAGCACGCCAACGTGCAGCCGCACTCCGGCGCCCAGGCCAACGCCGCCGCGATGTTCGCGCTGCTCAAGCCGGGCGACACCATCATGGGTCTGAACCTCGCGCACGGCGGGCACCTGACCCACGGCATGAAGATCAACTTCTCCGGCAAGCTCTACGACGTCATCGCCTACCACGTGGGCGACGACGGCCGGGTCGACATGGCCGAGGTGGAGCGGCTGGCCAAGGAGTCGAAGCCGAAGCTGATCGTCGCGGGCTGGTCGGCCTACCCGCGGCAGCTGGACTTCGCCGCGTTCCGCCGGATCGCGGACGAGGTCGGCGCGTACCTGATGGTCGACATGGCGCACTTCGCCGGGCTCGTCGCGGCGGGGCTGCACCCGAACCCCGTGCCGCACGCGCACGTGGTGACCACGACCACCCACAAGACGCTGGGCGGCCCGCGCGGCGGTGTGATCTTGTCCACGGCCGAACTGGCCAAGAAGATCAACTCCGCCGTCTTCCCCGGTCAGCAGGGTGGTCCGCTGGAGCATGTGATCGCGGCCAAGGCGGTCGCCTTCAAGGTCGCGGCCTCGGAGGACTTCAAGGAGCGCCAGCGCCGTACGCTGGAGGGTGCCCGCATCCTGGCCGAGCGTCTGGTGAAGGACGACGTCCGGGCCGTGGGCGTGGACGTCCTGTCCGGCGGCACGGACGTGCACCTGGTCCTGGTCGACCTGCGCCACTCGGAGCTGGACGGCCGGCAGGCCGAGGACCGCCTCCACGAGGTGGGCATCACGGTCAACCGGAACGCCATCCCGGACGACCCGCGCCCGCCGATGGTGACGTCCGGCCTGCGGATCGGCACACCGGCCCTGGCCACCCGCGGGTTCCAGGCGGAGGACTTCGCGGAGGTCGCGGACGTCATCGCCGAGGCGCTGAAGCCGTCGTACGACGCCGAGGCCCTCAAGGCCCGGGTGAAGGCCCTGGCCGACAAGCACCCGCTGTACCCGGGTGTGACCGCATAACGAAGAAGCCTTTCAGGGCGCCCCGTTCCGCGTGGGGCGGGGCGCCCTCTCCCCCTGCACCACCCCTTGCACCACCCCCGTAGTCAGGAGTCCCCGTGGCCATCTCGGTCTTCGACCTGTTCTCGGTCGGCATCGGCCCGTCCAGCTCCCACACCGTCGGCCCGATGCGCGCGGCACGGATGTTCGCCCGGCGGCTGCGCAACGAGGAGCTGCTGGCCCCGACCGCGAAGGTCCGCGCGGAGCTCTACGGCTCGCTCGGCGCCACCGGCCACGGCCACGGCACGCCCAAGGCGGTGCTGCTCGGCCTGGAGGGCGACTCGCCGCGCACGGTGGACGTGGAAAAGGCCGACGAACGGGTGGAGACGATCAAGGCCGGCGGCCGGCTGAACCTGCTGGGCGAGCACGAGATCGCGTTCTCCTACGACGACGACATGGTCCTGCACCGCCGCAAGGCACTGCCGTACCACGCCAACGGCATGACCCTGTGGGCGTACGACGCCTCGGGCGCGGAGCTGCTGTCGAAGACGTACTACTCGGTCGGCGGCGGCTTCGTCGTCGACGAGGAAGCGGTCGGCGCGGACCGCATCAAGCTCGACGACACCGTGCTGAAGTACCCCTTCCGCACGGGTGACGAGCTGCTGCGGATGGCCCAGGAGACCGGCCTGTCCATCTCGGCGCTGATGCTGGAGAACGAGCGGGCCTGGCGCACCGAGGAGGAGATCCGCGCCGGACTGCTGGAGATCTGGCGGGTCATGGAGGCGTGCGTGGCGCGCGGCATGTCCCGCGAGGGCATCCTGCCGGGCGGTCTGAAGGTGCGCCGCCGGGCCGCGAACACCGCCCGCAAACTGCGCTCCGAGGGCGACCCGAAGGCCCTCGCCATGGAGTGGATCACCCTCTACGCGATGGCGGTCAACGAGGAGAACGCGGCCGGGGGCCGGGTCGTCACCGCCCCGACGAACGGCGCGGCCGGCATCATCCCGGCCGTCCTGCACTACTACATGAACTTCGTGCCGGGCGCCGACGAGGAGGGCGTGGTCCGCTTCCTGCTCGCCGCGGGCGCGATCGGCATGCTCTTCAAGGAGAACGCCTCCATCTCCGGCGCCGAGGTCGGCTGCCAGGGCGAGGTCGGCTCCGCCTGCTCCATGGCGGCGGGCGCGCTGGCCGAGGTCCTCGGCGGCTCACCGGAACAGGTGGAGAACGCCGCCGAGATCGGCATGGAACACAACCTCGGCCTGACCTGCGACCCGGTCGGCGGCTTGGTCCAGATCCCGTGCATCGAGCGCAACGGCATGGCCGCGGTGAAGGCCGTCACGGCGGCGCGCATGGCGATGCGCGGCGACGGCTCCCACAAGGTGTCCCTGGACAAGGTCATCAAGACCATGAAGGACACCGGCGCGGACATGTCGGTCAAGTACAAGGAGACGGCGCGGGGCGGGCTGGCCGTCAACATCATCGAGTGCTGACCCCGTCCCGGCCGACCGCCTGACGACTGTCGCCGATGCGGCCGGCCGGATCACCGCCACGGCGGCCCGCGCCCGTCCCATGACCCACTCAAGTTGACATTTCCACGTCGGTCCACAGCGGCCCGTGCCATGGTGGGAGGCACCAACTCCCCCTCCCCACCAGCACTTCAGGGAGATCCCCATGCTGCGCGGCATAGACGTGAGCGCCTACCAGTCCTCTTCCTACGACACCGACGGCCTCTCCTTCGTCTTCGTCAAGGCGACGGAGGGGCGTTCCTACGTCAACCCCAGACTCGCCGCCCAGACGAAGCGGGCCCGCGACGCCGGGCTGGTCGTCGGCTTCTACCACTTCCTGTGGCCCGGCAACCTCACCGCCCAGGCCGAGTACTTCGTCGCCAAGGCCCCGGACCGGCCCGGCGACATCCTCGCCGTCGACTGGGAGACGACCAGCAACGGGACGCACGCGAGCAACGCGGAGAAGGACCTGTTCATCCGGAAGCTGAAGGACCTGCGGCCGGACAACCAGGTGGTGCTCTACTGCAACCGGAACTTCTGGCTGAACCACGACACGACGTCCTACGCGGGCGACGCCCTGTGGATCGCCGACTACGTCTCCGCGGGCAAGCCCCGCATCAAGGCCAAGTGGCGCTTCCACCAGTACACCGACCGGCCGCTGGACAAGAACGTGGCCGACTTCGAGAGCAAGGCGGCGCTGCGCAAGTGGGCGGCGGACGCCTGAGCACCCAGGGGGGCTCAGCCGCTGAACTCCGGCGTACGCTCCCGGGACGCCTCCGCCAGGGCCTTCGTGACCGCCTCGACGCCACCGCGCAGGCCGTAGACCGGGGTGTCGGGCTGCTGGCGCCAGGAGTCGTCGATGCCGCCCGAGTCGACGGTGTCAAAGCCGAGTTCGTCGATCAGGTCCCGTACCTTGCGCTTGGCCGCCTCGTCGTCGCCTGCCACCGGCAGGGCCATGCGGTCGGGGTCGCCGGCCGGGAGCGGGCGGTCCAGGATGTCCTGGGCGTACGTGCCGTTGAAGGCCTTGATGACGGGGTGGCCGATCTGGCGTTCCGTCCAGCGGCTCTCGGTGAGCCCCTCGTCCTCGATCGCGGCGATCCTGCCGTCCCGCTGGCGGGGGTAGTAATTGCCGGTGTCGATGACCGCGACGCCGTCGGCCGCCTCGTCGAACAGGCCCGACGGCAGGTCCGGGACCGCCTTCAGGGGAATCGTGACGACGACGATCTCGGCGCCCCGCGGTGCCTCCTCGACCGTCACGGGTGTCGCGCCGGTCTCCTCCGCGAGGGCCGTGAGCGTGTGCGGGCCGCGGGAATTGGCCACGTACACGTCGTGACCGAGGGCGGTGAGCCGCCGGGTCAGATTGCCGCCGATGTTGCCCGCTCCGATGATGCCGATCTTCATGTCCTCGCCTCGCCCTTCCAGGGAGTCAGGAGTTCCTGGCCAGCTTCGTGATCAGGGTCAACCTGCGGGGCGTAGGAGCTATTCCGGCTTCCGGGAAGGTGCGAACGGGTCCTCCAGTTCCCCCCGCAGCACCTCCGCCGCCCCTTCGGCGTCCCCGTCCGCCACCGCCCGGACGAGCGCCTCGTGCGCCTCGTCGCCGGTGTCGGGGTCGTCGGCGCGCAGGCCGGTCAGGGACAGCAGCTCGATCAGGCCCTCGCGCAGAACGGGACTGAACTGGGCGAACAGGTCGGCCAGCACCGGGTTGTGGGCGGCGGCGACCACGGCCGCGTGGAAGGCGATGTCCGCGTCGACGAAGGCGGCGTCGTCGGCCGCGCCGGCGGCTCGTCGGCCCTCCAGCGCGGCCCGGAGCGCCGTGACATCCTCGGGGGTGCGGCGGCGCGCGGCGAGCCGGGCCGCGTGCACCTCGACCGCCATCCGGACCTCGTAGACGTCGGTCACGGCGGCCCGGCGCAGCCGGGTCGGCCAGTCCTCGACCGGCTCGGTCGCGATGACGAAGACGCCGGCGCCCTGGCGGGACCGGACCAGCCCGGCTCCGGCCAGCGCGCGCAGCGCCTCACGGACGGTGGAGCGGCCCACGCCCAGTTCCTTCGCCAGCGTCGTCTCACCGGGCAGCCGGGTGCCGACCGGCCAGTGGCCGCCGGCGATCTGCTCGCGCAGCCGGGCGGCGGCCTGCTCGACCAGGGGGCTGGGGCGGACGGCGGCCAGCGGCATGGGGTGCACCAACTTGTCTGAGGAGTGGGAGGTTTCCACTTGTCTGAGGACCTGAGTGGTGGATAGCGTACTGCGCATGATCTTCCGCGGTCTTCTTCTCGGCTGCCGCGGCGGGGCCTGACGCGACCGGCACCCCGCCGCGGGGCGCCGTGCTGCCGGTCACCGTCCGACCGAGCCGGAAGGCCACAGCCGACGATGACCACCACCCCTGCTGCCCCGGTCTGGAACCCCCAGCGCCCGGGCCCCATGCCCTTCCACCGCTACCGCCCCTTCCAGGAGCGCGTGCACGTGCCCGCCGCGGACCGCGACTGGCCCGCCGCCCGCGTCGAGCGCGCTCCCCTCTGGGTCCCCGTCGACCTGCGCGACGGCAACCAGGCCCTCGCCGAACCGATGGACACGCCCCGCAAACGCCGCTTCTTCGACCTGCTGACCGGCATGGGCTTCAAGGAGATCGAGGTCGGCTACCCGTCGGCGAGCCGCACCGACTTCGACTTCGTGCGGCACCTGACGACCTCCGGTGCCGTACCGGACGATGTCACGCCCGTCGTGTTCACCCCGGCCCGCCGGGACCTGATCGACCGCACCTTCGAGGCGATCGAGGGCCTGCCGAGGGCTGTCGTGCATCTGTACATCGCGACCTCGCCGGTGTGGCGGGACGTCGTCCTGGGGCGGGACCGGGCCGAGGTGTGGCGGACCGTGCGGGAGGCCGCCGAGCACATGGCCCGCCGGGCGGACCGGGCCTCGTCCGTGCGCTTCCAGTTCTCCCCGGAGACCTTCAACCTGACCGAGCCGGACTTCGTCCTGGAACTGTGCGACGGGCTGACCGAGTTGTGGGACGCGAGCCCGGACCGGCCGGTGACCCACAACCTCCCGGCGACCGTGGAGATCGCGACGCCGAACGTCTACGCCGACCAGATCGAGTACGTCCACCGCCACCTGTCCCGGCGCGACAGCGTGATCCTCTCCGTGCACCCGCACAACGACCGCGGCACCGGCGTCGCCTGCGCCGAACTGGCCGTGCTGGCGGGGGCCCAGCGCGTCGAGGGCTGCCTGTTCGGCAACGGGGAGCGCACCGGCAACGTCGACCTGGTGACCCTGGCGCTGAACCTGTACGCCCAGGGCGTCGACCCGATGATCGACTTCCGGGACATCGACACGGTCAGGGAGACGGTCGAGCACTGCAACCGGCTGCCCGTGCACCCGCGCCACCCGTACGCCGGGGAGCTCGTCCACACCGCCTTCTCGGGCACCCACCAGGACGCGATCAGCAAGGGTCTGGCCCGGCACGCGGAGCGGGCCCGGGAACTGGGCGTGCCGGAGGGGCGGGCGCCCTGGTCGGTGCCGTACCTGCCGATCGACCCGGCCGACGTGGGCCGCTCCTACGAGGCGGTGATCCGCGTGAACTCGCAGTCGGGCAAGGGCGGCGTGGCCTATCTGCTGCGCACCCACCACGGCGTCGACCTGCCCGCGCGCATGCGGCCGGACTTCTCCCGGGCCGTGCAGGAGGCGACGGACGACAGCGGGCGGGAGATGACGGCGAAGGAGCTGTACGCGCTGTTCCGGGCGAGGTACCTGGTGGAGGACGGGGAGGTGGCGCTGGAGGCCTGGTCCGTGCACCGGGACGAGGCCGGCGGCCACCGCTTCGTGTGCACGCTGCGCACCGGGGACCGCATCGGCGACTACGAGGGCACCGGCGGCGGCCCGGTCTCCGCGTTCGTCGACGCGCTGGCCGGCGCCGGGATCGGCGTCGACGTGCTCGACTTCTGCGAGCAGGCCGGCGACGAGGGCACGGACGCCTTCGCCGAGTGCCGTGTCGGCGGCAGGGCATGCTGGGGCGCGGGCCGGGACTCCTCGTCCCTGGGCGCCTCGGTCCGGGCGGTGCTGTCCGCGGTGAACAGGGCGTTGCGGTGACGCCGGTCGTCCTGCGCGCCGAGGACGTCCACGTCGTGCGCGACGGCCGGCCGATCCTGGCGGAGGTGTCGCTGACCGTCCGAGCCGGTGAGCACTGGGCGCTGCTCGGCGCGAACGGCGCGGGCAAGTCGACCCTGCTCGGCCTGCTCGGCGCGCTCGTCCACCCGACCCGGGGCCGCGTGGAGGTGCTGGGCCACCGGCTGGGCCGGGTCGACCTGCGGGAGCTGCGCGCGCACGTCGGGCATGTCGACCCGCGGCATCCGCTCACCTCGCCGCTGCGGGTACGGGACGCCGTCCTGACCGGCCTGACCAACTCGGTGGAGCCGCTGCCCCGGTGGCGTCCGGCGCCGGAGCAGCGGGAGCGGGCGGAGCGGCTGATCCGACGCTGGGGCTGGCCGAGCACCGGGAGGCGCGCTGGCCCACGCTCTCCCAGGGGCAGCGCGGCCGGGCCCTGATCGCCCGGGCCCTCATGCCGGAGCCCCGGCTGCTTCTCCTGGACGAGCCGGCCACCGGCCTGGACCTGCCCGGCCGGGAGCAGCTGATCGGGGCGCTCGGGGAACTGCGCCGGGAGCATCCGCGCCTGGCGACGGTCCTGGTCATCCACCACCTGGAGGAGCTGCCGGCGCACACCACGCACGCGCTGCTGCTGCGCGAGGGGCGGCCGCCGGCGGGCGGCCCGGCGGCCGCGGTGCTGACCGCCGACCGGCTCGGCAAGTGCTTCGACCTGCCGCTGGCGCTGGAACGGCACGACGGCCGCTGGAGCGTACGCACGGCCCGGCGGGCATGACGAAGGGCCCGGGTCCGTCCGCAGGACGGCCCCGGGCCCCCACACCTCGCGGCACCTTCAGCGCCGGCGTCACTTGTTCAGGTAGGCCCAGAACTCGTCGAAGCTCAGCTTCTTGTCGCCGTCGAGGTCGCGGGTCTTGATGACGACCTCGGCGACCGACTCGGTCACGTTCCAGTCGCCGGACCGGGCCAGGGCGGTCTTGAACTCGGCAGCGGTGATGAATCCGTCCCCGTCCGTATCGATCCGCTCGAACTGCTTGCGTGCTTCCTCGATGTCCGCCACCGATCCGCCCCTACTCTCGTGTTCCAGGTCTTGCTGACGCAGGTCAGATTAACTGCCCGTACGTTCCTCCAGCGCGGCGACCACCCAGGCGAACTCCTCCCGGTAGGCCGCCTCGGGTCCGGTTCCCTTCACGACGGCGAGCAACTCGCGGTAGCGGGCGACCCGGTGGGTGGCGTGCGACCGCAGCCGTTCCAGCACGGCGGCGGGGTCGGCATCGCCCAGCAGCTCGCCCACTACCTCGGCGGCCTCGGGCGAGTCGGGGGCGAGCCCGCGCTCCCGGGCCCGGGCGCCCAGGTGCACGAGCCGCCGGGAGAACCACAGGGACGCCCCGGCGGGTGTGTCATGACCGCGGTCGGCCGCGTTGAACTCGGCGACCTTGCGCATCTCGGCCCGGAAGTCCGGGTCCTGGAGCATCTCGGCCAGCTCCAGCCAGGCGTCCACCTGCTCGGGTGTCGGGTCCTCGGGCAGGTCGGCGGCGGTGTTCCGCATGCGCTCCAAGATCACCGGGTCCGCCGTGTCGAGCCCGTGGAACACCTCGTCCACGAACTCCTCGATGATGCGCCGCCGTTCGGCCGCCGACAGCCGTGCCAGTCTGTTCATCAGGCTCGTCTCCTCCGCGTCGGAACCCCGCTTCGCGACCGTCGACAGCACCGCACGCGTCACCTTGAGCGACCGGATCTGCGCGTCCAGCGCGACCACGTGCGCGGCCGCGACCTGCGCGACCGTGGTCTCGCCGGCCAGCACCCGGCAGACGTCCGCCAGAGCGAGGCCGAGTTCGCGCAGGGTCCGGATCAGCTCCAGACGCGCCACGGACGCGGCGTCGTACAGCCGGTAGCCGCCCGCGGACCGGGCCACCGGGGGCAGCGCGCCCTCGTCGGACCAGTACCGGATGGTGCGTACGGACAGTCCGGTGACCCGGGCCAGTTCGCCGATGGTGAGCAGTCCGGTGCCGTCGTCGATCATGTGGAGGAGTCTGGGCCTTCCAGCGGGTGGAGACTCAAGCCCCGCTCAGTGCCAGGGCTCATAGTGCGGGTTGCTCTCGCACTCGCTCATGATCTCGGTCTTGGTCTGCTTGTCGACCGGGCAGACGCCGACGATGTACTCGCGGGCGATACCGCCGGGGAAGGCGACCTCCTGCTGGTCGGCCCACTTGTGGGTGTCGCCGATGGTCTTGTTGACGTCGACTCCGCCGGGGGCGTCGACGTAGTAGTTGAAGGCGGACTTCCACTTCTTGAACAGGTCGTGGTCGTACGTGGTCGACACATACGGGGACGGCTGGTTGACCAGGACGTACTTCTCCAGGTCGTACTGGCCGTTCACCACGTCCTTGGGGTGGAAGCCCTCCTCGAAGATCACGGAGGGGCCCCGGCCGTCGGCGCGGTAGAGGGTGCCGCAGCTGGTGCGCCAGGACGGGTCGGGGGTGATGCGGTCGACCTGTACCCGACGGTCGGCGGCGGCCTTGACCTTGTCGTCGAACTGGACGGGGCAGGCGGCCGGTCCGGGGGCGGCGGGCTTGAGGGCCCCTGTCACGGAAGCCGCGGAGCCGGCCGGGGCCTGCCCGGGCGTGGCGGCCGTGGTCGTGAGGACGGCCACGAGGGAGAGGGCGGCGGCAGCGGTGCGCCGCCGCATGCTGGCGGTGATCATGAGGAGCACGCTCGCGGGTCCGCGGCGCCGGGCCGGGGACCCTCACTCGATCAGGGGCGTGTCAACTGCCCCTTGGTGGACGGCTGCTGACCGTCACCGGAAGATGCCTGTGTGGCCGAGCGAGTAGCGGCCGGGCTGCGGGTAGACCGCGAGACCGTGCGGGCCGCTGCCGACGGGGATGCGGGCGAGCTGGGTGCCGGTGCGGGTGTCGATGGCGTACACCTCGCCGTCGTAGCGGCCGGAGAGCCACAGCACCTTGCCGTCGGCGGAGACACCGCCCATGTCGGGGCTGCCGCCGTCGGGCAGCCGCCACTTCTTGGTCAGCTCGTCCTGCGTGAAGTCGAAGACGGAGATCGTGCCCTCGCCGCGGTTGGACACGTACATCTCGCGGGAGTCGCGGCTGACGTACAAGCCGTGGCAGCCCTTGCCGGTGGGCATCAGGGTGGGCTCGGTGAACGTGTCGCCGTCCAGGACCCACATGCCGTGGGCCATCATGTCGGCGATGTAGAACTTCTTGCCGTCGGGCGAGACCTTCACGTCCTGCGGCATGGCGCCCTCGAACGGCAGTCGCTGCTGCCCGACGACCTTCATCTTCTCGGTGTCGACCTTGAGCAGTTCGCCACTGAACTCGCAGGAGACGATGAAGTAGCGGCCGTCGAGGGAGAAGTCGGCGTGGTTGACGCCGTAGCAGGAGACCGGGACCGTCTTCTTGATCTCCATGGTGTGCGGGTCGCGGAAGACCAGTTCGCGGTCGAGGGAGGCCATCACGACGGCGTACTTGCCGTGGGGCGTGAAGTAGAGGTTGTAGGGGTCGTGGACCTCGACCTCCTTGCCCGCCTTGCCGGTCTTCGGGTCGATCGGGGTGAGGGTGTGGCCGCGGTTGTTGTTGACCCAGAGCGTCTTCAGGTCCCAGGAGGGGACGACGTGCTGGGGCTGCCGTCCCACGGGGATGGTC
This sequence comes from Streptomyces sp. NPDC006235, assembly GCF_040613735.1. NCBI lineage: Bacteria > Bacillati > Actinomycetota > Actinomycetes > Kitasatosporales > Streptomycetaceae > Streptomyces > Streptomyces sp. NPDC006235. The sequence goes on along the minus strand of NZ_JBEXSR010000052.1, from coordinate 17,753 downwards.
TCGACGATCTCGTACGTCTTCGGGTCGATGACGGAGACCGTGTCGGACTCGGTGTTGGGCACGTAGACCCGGGACGGGAAGTCCTTGACCACGGGCGACAGTTTGTTCGGGCGGTCGGCCGCGTACACGTCCTCGGGGTCGAGGACGGGCGGCATCCCGGGCAGCCCCTGAACGGGCTTCTTCTCGCGCGGTGCGGGCACGGCGGCCTTGGTGCCGTGTGCCTCGGAGGCCCGTTCCCCGTCCCCGGTGCCGCAGGCGGCGAGGCAGGCGAGGGCGGCGCCCGCGACGAGGGCGCTTCTGACAAGGTGGCGGTGCATTGCACCATTTAAGGTCCGCTTCGCGGGGAAACCGGTGATTCGCCCGATCGGCGGCCAGGCGAACCGTCGCAGGTCACGCCCTCGTCGAGCCCGCTCCGCGGGGGCGGTCCTCAGCGGTCGTTGACCCGCATCTCGAACCAGGTGGTCTTGCCCCGGGGCAGCAGATCGACCCCCCAGCGGTCGGCCAGCTTGTCGACGAGGAACAGGCCCCGGCCGCTGATGTCCAGCTCCTGGACCGGCATCAGACAGGGCAGCCCCCGGGACGGGTCGCGGACCTCGACACGGATCCAGCCGCGGCGGCGGTGCAGACGCAGTCCGAAGACCCGGGCGCCGGTGTGCCGTACGGCGTTGCCCACCAGCTCGGAGACGAGCAGGACGGAGTCCTCGGTGATCTTGGGGGTGAGCCCCCACTGGCGCAGGACGACGACCTGGGTCAGCCGCCGGGCGGTGGCCGCGGACTCGGGGCGGGACGGCAGCGGCACCTCCGCCTCCGTCGGGTTGCCGTACAACTCCAGCGCCTTCAGCGCGCGTTCGTCCTCGACGGTCGGTGACCAGCGCGCCGCGGCCGCATGTGCGTGTCCCCGCGGCTGTTCCGTACCCTCCAGCCCCGCCATGCCCCCATCATGGCCGCCCGGAGCGGCCTCGGGGGCCGTTCCCGGGGAAAACGGCCCCTGGAGCGGGGTGCGCGACGGCGGGCCGACGGCATGTGCCAAGGGCGCTTCGGAGTCATCCACAGCCCGCCTGACCTGCGGCGACGGCCCGATTCCGGGCAAGCGGCGAAGGAGAGCGACCGGACGCGTTTAGGGCTGTCTTAAGGCCGCCATAAACCGCCCCATCGAGGGACCCGGATCAGACACCGCGTCAAGTGCAAGCCCCTGGAGGGAGGTTCAGAGGAACTTCGCCTTGCCCGGCCCCTCCTCCACGAAGCTGCGCATGCCGCGCTCGCGGTCCTCGGTGGCGAACAGGCCCGCGAACCAGTTCCGTTCGATCGCCAGGCCCGTGTCGATGTCCGTCTCCAGGCCCGTGTCGACCGCCTCCTTGGCGGCGCGCAGGGCGAGGGCCGGGCCCTGCGCCAGCTTCGCCGCCCAGGCGTGCGCCTGCGCGTACACCTCGTCGGCGGGCACGACCCGGTCGACCAGGCCGATCTCCTTCGCCTCGTCGGCCTTGACCATCCGGCCGGTGAAGATCAGGTCCTTGGCCTTGGAGGGGCCGACCAGGCGGGCCAGGCGCTGGGTGCCGCCCGCGCCGGGGATCAGGCCGAGCAGGATCTCCGGCTGGCCGAGCTTGGCGTTCTCGCCGGCGATGCGGTAGTCCGCGCACAGCGCGAGCTCGCAGCCGCCGCCGAGCGCGTAGCCGGTCACCGCCGCGACGACCGGCTTGGGGATCCGGGCCACCGCCGTGAACGAGTCCTGCAGGGCGCGGGCGCGCAGGACCATCGCGGTGTGGTCCATCGCCTGCATCTCCTTGATGTCCGCGCCGGCCGCGAACACCTTCTCGCCGCCGTAGACCACCACGGCCCGCACGTCCTCGCGGCGCGCGGCCTCCTCGGCGAGTTCCTTCAGCCGGTCCTGCGTGGCGATGTCCAGCGCGTTCATGGGCGGGCGGTCGAGACGGAGCGTGCCGACGCCTTCGGCGACTTCGAGAGAGACGGTCATGGCAGCAGGTTAACGGGGGCTAACGGCTCTTGCGCCGGTGCGGTGGGTCACACTCGGCCGGGGGTCTGGGGGTTGTCCCCCAGGCAGGCACAGCACGGGGGCTAACGGCTCTTGCGCCGGTGCGGTGGGTCACACTCGGCCGGGGGTCTGGGGGTTGCCCCCCAGGCAGGCACAGCACGGGGGCCAACGGCTCTTGCGCCGGTGCGGTGGGTCACACTCGGCCGGGGGTCTGGGGGTTGTCCCCCAGGCAGGCACAGCCCGGGGGCTAAGAGGTAAGGCCCCGGTGCTGTCCGTCACACCGGGGCCTCGTCGTCAGCCGAGTGTCACTTCTTCCACTTCTCCCACGACATGTTCCAGCCGTTGAGCCCGTTGTCCGGGTCGACGATGCGGTCCTCGGAGTTCTTGACGACCACCACGTCTCCGACCATCGAGTGGTTGAAGAACCACGCGGCCGGCGTCTTCTTGTCCCAGCCGCCGCGCACGTCGCGCAGCCCGATGCAGCCGTGGCTGGCGTTGTGGTTGCCGAAGGCGCCGCCCGCCCAGTAGTTGCCGTGCAGGAACGTGCCCGAGGTCGTGAGGCGCACGGCGTGCGGGACGTCCTTGATGTCGTACTCGCCGCCGTAGCCGACGGTCTCGCCGTTCATCCGGGTCACCGTGAGCATCTCGCTGATGACCATCTGGCCGTTCCAGGTCTCCATGCCGGGCTTGCCGGTGGTGACCGGGATGGTCTTGAAGACCTTGCCGTCACGCATGACCTTCATCGTGAGCTTCTTGGCGTCGACGACCGAGACCTGGTTGCGGCCGATGGTGAACTCGACCTTCTTGTCCTGCTCGCCGTAGACGCCGGGGCGGCCCTCGACACCGTCGAGGCCGAGGTGGACGGTCACCTTGGTGCCGGGCTTCCAGTACTTCTCGGGGCGGAAGTCGAGACGGTCGTTGCCGAACCAGTGGCCCTCGACGTCCACGGCCGGTTCCGTCTTGATGCGGATGGCCTTCTCCACGTCGTCGGGGTTGGTGATGCCCCGGCTGAAGCGGAGCGAGAACGGCATGCCCACGCCGACCTTGGAGCCGTCCTCGGGGGCGAAGGTGCCGATGAAGGTGTTCTTCGGCGTCAGGGTCGTGAAGTCCGCGTCCTCGGCGGCCGTGCGGCCCTCGGCGTCCTTGGCGACCGCGTGGACGGTGTACTTGGTGGCGGCGGCCAGGTGGGTGGACGGCGTCCAGGTGGCGCCGTCGCCGGATATCTCACCGTCGACCTTCTCGCCCTTGGCGTCCTTGACCACGACCTCGGTCAGCTTGCCCTTCGCGGCGGTCACCTTCAGCGCCCCGCTGGTGTCGACGGACTTGGCGCCGTCCTCGGGCGTGATGCCGACGACGGCCTCGGACTGCTTGCTCTGCGCGGCGTCCGCGCCCTTGCCCTTGCCCCCGCCGGAACCGGAGCCGGTCCCCCCACCGCCGCACGCCGTGACGGCGAGCAGCAGCACTCCCATTATCAGCGCGAGCAGTCCCTGCCTGCCGCGGGCCGACGCCCCCGATATCGGTCGCCCGTTCACGTTGTTCTCCCCTCCCAGGGCCTGGTCAGGCCCGCACCCCTGCGCGTCCCCCGCGCACCGGCGAATATTAACCACAAGGCGCCGCACCCCGACGACCTGCGATTGTCACCGTTCAGTCCCAACTTCCACGGAAAGTTGAAGCAGCCCACCCCCCTGTCGGGTTACTTCACCGCGCTGCCCGACTTCCATGCCTTCCAGCCCATGTTCCAGCCTCCGAGCCCGTTGTCGGGAGCGACCTTTTTGTCGTTGCTGTGGACCACCTCGACGACGTCCCCGATGAGGCTGCGGTCGAAGAACCAGCCGGCCGGGGTGTCCGAGCCGCCGCCCTTCACATCGCGCAGTCCGATGCAGCCGTGGCTGACGTTGGTGCGGCCGAAGACGGTGTGGTGGGCCCAGTAGTTGCCGTGCAGGAAGGTGCCGGAGTCGGTCAGGCGCATGGCGTGCGGGACGTCCGGGATGTCGTACTCCCCCTTGCCGTTGCGCTTCTTGAAGCCGACCGTGGCGCCGTTCATCCGGGTGACGTCGAGCATCTCGGTCACCACCATCTTGCCGTTGTACGTCGTGTTCTTCGGCGCGCCCGCCGTGATGGGCACGGTGGCGAGGGGCTCGCCGTCGCGCCGTACCTCCATGGTGTGCCGGGCGGCGTCGACCACGGAGACCTGGCTGCGTCCGACGGTGAAGGAGAACGTCTTGTGCTGGAGTCCGTAGACCCCGGGCGCTCCCTCGACGTCCCGCAGGCGCAGGGCGACGGTGACCTGGGTGCCGGGTTTCCAGTAGTGCTCGGGGCGGAAGTCGAGGCGGGTCCGGCCGAACCAGTGCGGGCGGATCTCGACGGCCGGGCGGGCGGTGACCTCCACCGCGCGTTCGACGGCGGCCCGGTTGGCGATCCTCCGGTTGAACTCCAGCGAGACGATCATGCCGGTGCCGACCGTGGCCCGGTTCTCCGGGCTGACGTAGCCGATGAAGCGTTCCTCCGGGACGTACGTCGTGAACGTGGTGTGCCGGGCCGAGCGGCGTCCGTCGCCGTCCACGGCCACCGCGTCCACCGTGTACTTGGCGGCCAGCGCGAGCCGCTCGTCGTCGGGCTCCCAGGACAGACCGTCGGCGGAGAGGTGCCCGGGCACCGGGGACTCCTGCGCGTCCTGTGACCGGACGACCTTCACCGACTCCAGTCTGCCGTCGGGCACACGCACCCGCAGCTTCTTCCCGGGGCGCACGCCCCTGCTGCCGTCGTCGGGCGAGACCCGGATGACGTCCTCGGGCGCCGGGGGCGCGCCGAACGCACCGGCGATCCCGCCCGCGTCGTCCGAGGTACAGCCGGTGGCTCCGGCCAGGAGCCCTGCCCATGTCACTACGGCGGCCAGCGCGGCCCTCGCGCGCCGCGCGCGCCCTTGTACGTGCCTCACGAGGTGCCCAACGACCGGCCGCGTCCCCGGGAAACGACCATGCCCGCCCCCGGGGAAACGTGAGTGCGACCCACGCTCTGGGCAGAACAGTGGGGAGGACGACGCGCAGGGGAGCCGCGACCCGGGCCGCAGCAGAGCCGCACCCCTCTGTCCCCCGTCGTCCCACGAGCCGCGGGAGGCTGACAGGTGTCCAGCGCAGCCGAGCAGGAGGCGGTGGCCGGTCATCAGGCCACCGGGAACGGGCGCCAGGCCGCCGCCGTGAACGGCGCGCGGCGGGCCGCGCCACCGCCCGCGGTGCCCGCCCGGCCGGGCGCGCCGACGCCGCTGGGCGCCCGGTTCCGGGTCGGCCCGGACGGGGTGGCGGGGACCAACTTCGCCCTGTGGGCGGGCGGTGCCGAAGGGGTCGAGCTGTGCCTCTTCGACGAGCGGGGCAAGGAGTCGCGGGCCCGGCTCGCCGAGCTGACCCACGAGATCTGGCACGGCTTCGTCCCGGGCGTGCTGCCCGGGCAGCGCTACGGCTACCGGGTGCACGGCCGCTGGGACCCCTGGACCGGCGCCCGCTGGAACCCGGCGAAACTGCTCCTCGACCCGTACGCCCGTGCCGTGGACGGGGACTTCGGCCTGCCGCCGGAGGTGTACGGGCACGTGCGCGACTGGCCGCAGCAGCATGTCGCCGACACCGTGCGCGACGACCGGGACTCGGCGCCGTACGTCCCCAAGGGCGTCGTCGTCCACGATGACGACGACTGGGCGGACGACCGCCGCCCGAAGACGCCCTGGGCGGACTCCGTGATCTACGAGCTGCACGTCAAGGGCTTCACCCAGCTGCACCCGGGCATCCCCGAGGAGCTGCGCGGCACCTACGCCGGCCTCGCGCACCCGGCGGCGATCGAGCACCTGGTGAGGCTGGGCGTGACGGCGGTGGAGCTGCTGCCGGTGCACCAGTTCGCGCACGAGGACCATCTGTTGCGCAGAGGCCTGCGCAACTACTGGGGCTACAACTCCATCGGCTACTTCGCCCCGCACGCGGCCTACGCGGCCTCCGGGACGACCGGCCAGCAGGTCGGCGAGTTCAAGCGCATGGTGCGCGCTCTGCACGCGGCCGGGATCGAGGTCATCCTCGACGTGGTCTACAACCACACGGCGGAGGCGGGCGAGCTGGGGCCGACGCTGTCGCTGAAGGGCATCGACAACCGCGGCTACTACCGCCTCCAGGACGACCCCCGCCGCTACGCCGACTACACCGGCTGCGGCAACACCCTGCACGTGGTCCAGCCGCATGTGCTGCGGCTCATCACCGACTCCCTGCGGTACTGGGTGACGGAGATGGGCGTGGACGGCTTCCGCTTCGACCTGGCGGCGGCGCTGGCCCGCTCCATGCACGACGTCGACATGCTCTCCCCGTTCCTGGCGGTGATCGCCCAGGACCCGGTGCTGCGCCGGGTGAAGCTGATCGCCGAGCCGTGGGACGTGGGGTCGGGCGGCTACCAGGTGGGGGCGTTCCCCCCGCTGTGGACGGAGTGGAACGACCGGTACCGCAACGCCGTACGGGACTTCTGGCGGCACGCGCTGCCGGACGTACGGGAGATGGGCTACCGCCTGTCCGGCTCCAGCGACCTGTACGCCTGGGGCGGGCGCAGGCCGTACGCGTCGGTCAACTTCATCACCGCGCACGACGGTTTCACCCTGCGCGACCTCGTGAGTTACGAGCGCAAGCACAACGAGGCCAACGGCGAGGGCAACCGGGACGGCACGGACGACAACCGGGCCTGGAACTGCGGCGCCGAGGGCGAGACGGACGACGAGGGCGTCACCGCGCTCAGGCGGCGGCAGCTGAGGAACCTGCTGACCACGCTGCTGCTGTCGACCGGTGTGCCGATGCTGGTCGCGGGCGACGAGCTGGGCCGCACCCAGGGCGGCAACAACAACGCGTACTGCCAGGACAACGAGATCAGCTGGGTGGACTGGGGCCTGCTGCGGGACCCGGGCTGGAAGGCGCTGTCCGCGCTGACCGCCCGGCTGATCGAGCTGCGCCACCGGCACCCGGTGCTCCGGCGCCGGGCGTTCTTCTCGGGCCGGGCGCAGACCGCGGACGGCCTGCGCGACCTGGCCTGGTTCACCTCCCGGGGCACCGAGATGACGGAGCAGGACTGGTACGCGCCCGCCGCCACGCTGGGCATGTATCTGTCCGGCCGGGACATCCCGGGCCGGGACGAGCACGGCGACCAGATCCTCGACGACAGCTTCCTCGCCGTCCTGCACGCGGGCGAGGAGCCGGTGAGCTTCGTGCTGCCGGGGCCGCCCTGGGCGGAGCGGTACGAGGTCGTCGTCGACACGAGTCTGGAGGAGCAGGGGGAGGCGCCGGGGGTGGAGCACCCGTCGGGGACGGAGATCACGGTGCCGGCGCGGGCGGTGCTGCTGCTGCGGGTGGCGGGCTGAGGCGGCCGGCTAGGCGGTCGGCTGGGCGGTCGCAGTCGACGGCGCCGGAGTGCCGCGCCCGTCCCGGGAGTGCGGCAGGACGCCTGTGAGGACGATCCTGAGGACCTCGCGCAGTTCGTCGTGGAGCGGCCCGTCCGGGTTCTGCGACCAGCGGTAGAGCAGGCCCAGGTAGGAATCCCGGAGGATGTTGCCGACCCGCATCGGATCGATGTCGGAGGTGACCTCCCCGCGCCGGCGCCCGGCTTCGATGATGTCGGCGAAGACCCGGCCCGCGTAGGGCTCTTCGAGGAGGGGCCGGCCGGCCTTCACCCAGGCCTGGAGCATGACGGCAGTGATCTCCCGCTCGGACTCGTTGAACTCCGCGAGTGCCGCCATGCACCGCTCCAGGTGCACCGTCACATCGTCGTCCCGTGACTTCATCGACTCTTCCATGCACAGCTCCAGGCGCCGCTTGCGGGCCTCGGCCCAAGCGGTGACCAGGTCTTCCTTGCGCTGGAAGTAGTTGAAGAACGTGCCCCGGGCCACGTCGGCGTGCTCGGCGATCTGGTCGATCGTCGTGCGGTCGTACCCCTGCTCGGCGAAGAGGGTCAGGGCAGAGGTGTAGATGCGGTCCCGCACCCGCTGCTTGCTGCGCTCTCTGCGCCCGAGGGGCCGGGCAGGTTCCGAGGCCATGCGCTTCCTCGCCTTCTCACGTCACTGTGCGGGCTCCCCGGCATGAAAAATATACCACCGTAAAAACATGGACTACAGTCCATGGATAGACCGCTACACAGGTTGCTCGAGCCATGACCCGCACCCGACCCGAGAACAGGACTGACACATTCGATGCCCCAGACGCCCGTCGATTCCGAGCCGTCACCGCCCAGAACCGTCCCTGCGGAGACCACCCCCGGTCCCACGCGTGTGCTGGTGGCCGTCGCGCTGGCCGCCGTGATGCTGCCCCTCTCCGTCACGGGGCCGGGAGTCGCCCTCGCCGACATGTCCGGCGCGCTGAACGCCTCGGCCGCTTCCACCCAGTGGGTGCTGAACGCCTACAACGTGGCGTTCACCGCCTTCATGCTCGCGGCCGGTTCCGCGGCCGACCTCTTCGGGCGCCGCCGCCTGTTCCGGAGTGGCACGGCCGTCTTCGCGCTGGCCTCGCTCGTCGCCGGTACCGCGCCCACCATCCTGCTCGTGGACCTGGCGCGCTTCGTCCAGGGCGTGGGCGCGGCCGCGGTGCTGACCAGTGGTTCCGCGCTGCTCGCCCACACGTTCAGCGGAGCCGCCCGGGCCAGGGCCTTCGGCATCTTCGGCGCCTCGATCGGGTTCGGCCTGGCGATGGGCCCGTTCGTCTCCGGTCTGCTGGTGGGCGTCGCCTCCTGGCACGCGGTGTTCCTGGTCAACGTCCTGCTCGGCGCGGTCGTGCTCGTCCTCGCCCGCACGCTGCCCGAGTCGAAGAACCCGGGGGCGCGGCGCATCGACCTGCCCGGCGTGCTGACCTTCACCCTGGCCCTCATGCTGCTCGCCCTCGGCTTCGTCGAGGGGCCCTCACGAGGGTGGGGCGGCATCGCCACGCTCGGCTCCTTCGCGGGTGCGGCGCTGTTCCTCACCCTGTTCGTCGTGATCGAACTGCGCGTCGCCGAGCCGATGTTCGACCTGAGCCTGCTGCGGCGCCCCACGTTCGTCGCCATCATCTGGCAGCCGGTGAGCATCGTCTTCGCGTTCGCGGCCCTGCTCGTCTACCTGCCGCCCTACTTCCAGGGCGCGGGCGGAGCGGGCTCGACGATGTCCGGAGCGATGCTGCTGCCGCTGACGCTGCCGGTCTTCGTCCTGCCGCTGTTCACCGGCACGCTGGTGCGGTTGCTGTCCGTGCGGATGCTGCTGGCCCTCGGACCGGCGGTGCTGGCCGTCGCGCTGTTGCTGATGACGTTCACCGACCCGGTGTCCTCCCGTACCGGGCTGTACGCGGCGCTGCTGCTGGCCGGTGTCGGTATCGGACTGGCCTTCGGCGTCATGGACAACGCGGCGGTCAGCGTGGTGCCGGCCGAGCGCAGCGGTATGGCGTCGGGCATGTTCAACACCCTCCGGGTCGCCGGCGAGACGATCGGCGTGGCGTGTGTGGGCGGGCTGCTGCTCACCTCGACCCGTCGGCAACTGTCCGCCGACGACGGTGCGATGGCCGACGACGTGGTGCAAGGCCGGCTGGGTTCCGTACGCGCGAGCGGCGGTCAGGACCTGGTGGACCGGGCGGTCCAGGGGCTCCAGCACGGCTGGGGCGTCGTCCACGTGGTGCTGGCCTGTGTGGCCCTCGCCGGGGCGATCGCCATCTTCACGCTGGTCCGTGACCGTGACCTGGACCAGTCCTCCGCAGCCCGGGACGTGTGAGCCCCTTCCACCGCCCCGGGCTAGCCGAGGATCCCGCGGTCGTACGCCACCGCCACCGCCGCCGCGCGGTCCTTGACGCCGAGCTTGGCGTACAGGTGCGTGAGGTGGGTCTTCACGGTCGCCTCGCTGATGAACAGTTCGCGGGCGATCTCGCGGTTGGACGTGCCCTTGGCGACCAGGGCCAGCACCTCGCGTTCGCGCGCGGAGAGCGGCTCGTTGCCGGGTGCCCTCGGAGTGCGGACGGCGGAGACCAGGCGGGAGGCCACGGCCGGGGAGAGGACCGTACGGCCCTGTGCCGCCGCCCGTACGGCGGTGAACAGCTCCTGGCGGGGGGCGTCCTTCAACAGGTAGCCGGTGGCGCCCGCCTCGATCGCGGGGAGGGTGTCGGAGTCGGTGTCGTAGGTGGTGAGGACGAGGACCTTGGCGCGGGCGCCGGTGCGGGTCAGTGCGCGGATGGCGTCCACTCCCCCACCGCCCGGCATGCGCAGGTCCATCAGGATCACGTCCGGATCGAGTCCGGCGGCGAGCGAGAGCGCCTCGACGCCGTTCGACGCCTCCCCGAGGACCCGGAAGCCCGGCGCGGACTCGAACATGCCGCGCAGGCCGTCCCGTACGACGGGGTGGTCGTCGACGATGAGCAGGGTGATCGGGGCGTCACCCGCAGCGGCGTCACGGGTCGCGGCGTCACTCGTAGCGGCGTCTTCAGTCATGGCGGACCAACGGTACGCGAGCGGAGACCGCCGTACCGTGGCCCGGCTCGGACTCGACGGTGAGGGAGCCGGCGATGCGTTCGGCGCGGGCGCGCATGCCGTCGAGGCCGAAGCCGCCGGAGCGGGTGCGGGCGGGGACGGTGAGGGGGTCGAAGCCGTGGCCGTCGTCGCGGATGTCGAGGATCACCTCGTCACCGAGGAAGGACAGGGTGACGCCGACGCGGCCGGCGGACGCATGCCGGGCGGCGTTGGAGAGGGCCTCCTGGACGATCCGCAGGAGCGTGGCCGCGACCTCCTCGTGGAGCTGCTCGGTGGTGCCGGTGACCGTGAACTCGGCGCGTGCGCCCGTCCGTTCGCCCCACTCGGCGACCGTCTTCTTCAGGGCTTCCGGCAGTCCGGCGTCGGTCAGCGCGACAGGGGCGAGGTTGTGCACGGAGCGGCGGGCCTCGCCGAGGCTGTGCCGGGCGAGGTCCGAGGCGCGTTCCAGGTGCGTACGGGCCACCGCCAGGTCGGGGGCGTTCGCGACGACCTGGAGCTGGGCGATGATGCCGGTCAGCCCCTGGGCGATGGTGTCGTGGATCTCGGCGGCCAGCCGCCGGCGTTCGTCGGCTACACCCGCTTCCCGGGCCTGGACGAGGAGTTGGGCGTGCAGGGCGGCGTTCTCGTCGAGGGCCTGTTGCAGGGCGGCGTTGGTGCGTTCGAGTTCGGTGATGGTGACGGCCCGCTCGCGGGAGCGCTGTTCCTCCTGCTGGGAGATGTGGCCGACCACCGTCAGCAGGCCGAAGTTCGCGACCAGCATCCCGCCGAACAGCAGCCACTGGGTGGGGCTGCGGATCGGCATCCCTCCGGACTGCGAGCCCGCCACCACGACGACGGTGGCGAGGAGACCGAGCCACTGCCGGCGCCTGCCGAGGATCAGTTCGTCGCTGTCGAAGTAGCCGGTGGCCGCGTAGAACCCGAAGAGCGGGTTCAGCCACGTGAGGGCGAAGGAGACGGCCCAGCGCAGGACGTAGTACACGGTCCCGCGGACGGACGGCGTCCGGCGGCCGCGGCGGGGTCCGTGCCACAGCTGGAGCAGCACCGCGGCGACGATCAGCGCCCCGGCCGCGTACCACTCGGCCGGGCTCGTCATCAGGTCGTGCGCGGCGACCGAGAGGAGAGTGGAGGCGGCGAGCAGTCCGTAGACGCCCCAGGTGTGGAACTGGTTCTGACGGTGCTCGATCCGCTCGTCCGCCGAGGTCATCTGCCCAGTGTGCACTCCTGCTTCGCCTACTCCCAGCGGAACCAGCGCGCGGCACCGGCCGTCAGCAGCACGGTCCAGGCCACGAGCACCCCGAGGTGTCCCCAGCCCGGCCAGTCCCCCGCCGCCGCCTGGTTCAGGGCCTCGGCCGCCGCGCCGAACGGCGTGAAGCCGACGGACCGGGCGAGGGCGTCCGGCATGGTCTGCACCGGCATCCACACGCCCGCGCAGAACATCGCCGGGAAGAACACCGCCGACCCGATGGCACCGGCGATCTTCGTCGACCGGGACAGCGCGCAGATCACCGCGCCCAGCGCGAGGGCGGCCAGCACGGCCAGGAGCAGGGCGAGGGCGTATCCGAAGGCCTGCCGCGGCAGCCGTACGGCGAAGGCGAGCCGGCCGACCGTCAGGACGAGCAGCGCCGAGACCAGGGCGGCCCCGCCGTACAGCAGCATCTGCGCGGACAGCAGGGCGGCGGGCCGGACCGGGGTGGTGGACATCCGGCGCAGGATGCCGCGCTCGCGGTAGCCGGTGAGGGTCTGCGGCATCGCCTGGACCCCGGCCATGATCAGGCCGAGCAGCACGCTCACCGGGACGTAACCGTCGACCGGGCGCAGCCCGCCGAAAGCCGGGTCGGCCTCCCGGAAGGACGGGATCGAGCCGAGGATCACCAGCAGCAGCGTCGGGAAGCCCAGGACCCAGAAGAGGCTGCCGGGCTCCCGGCGGAAGAGACGGATCTCGCTTTTCAGTACGGCGGTGTTGACGACGGCCGTGCTCATGCCGCCACCTCCTTCGTGAGGTCGAGGAACGCGTCGTCCAGCGTGGCGTCGGTGACCCGGAGCTGGTGGGCCGTCACGCGGGTGCGGGCGAGGAGGGAGATGACGGCGTTGACGGTCTCGTCGGTGCCGGACAGGGTGACGCGGCCGTCCTTGTGCGCGACCGACGCGAGCGCGGGCAGCGCGTTCAGGTCACGGTCGTCCAGCGGGGCGGACGGGGTGAAGCTGATGACGGTGGAACCGGCCGAGCGGCGGATCAGGCCGGCCGGGGTGTCCAGGGCGGCCACCCGGCCCTTGTCGATCACGGCGATCCGGTCGCACAGCCGCTGTGCCTCCTCCATGAAGTGGGTGACGAGGAGGACGGTCACGCCGTTGGCGCGGATGTCCTCGATCAGCTCCCAGGTGTCGCGGCGGGCGCGCGGGTCGAGCCCGGTGGTCAGCTCGTCCAGCACGACGGCCCGGGGGTTGCCCACCAGGGCGAGCGCGATGAACAGCCGTTGCTTCTGGCCGCCGGACAGCTTGGCGAACCGGGTCGTCAACCTGTCCGTGAGGCCGAGGCGTTCGGCGAGGGGCCGCCAGTCGAGCGGGCTCGGGTAGAAGGCGCTGTACAGCTCCAGCGCCTCACGGACCGTGAGCTTCGCCTGGAGCTCGCTCTCCTGGAGCTGCGCGCCGAGGACGCGGCGGGTGGCCTCGTGCTCGGTGACGGGGTCGAGGCCGGTGACGCGGACCCGGCCGGAGTCGGGCACGCGCAGCCCCTCGACGCACTCCACGGTGGTGGTCTTGCCGGCGCCGTTGGGGCCGAGGATGCCGAAGATCTCGCCCTCCTCGACGGCGAAGGAGACACCGTCGACGGCCGGGCGGCCGGCGTAGGCCTTGCGCAGGTCGGTGACTTCGATGACGGACATGCGTCGAGGGTCCCGGCGGCGGCCGGGTCCGCGCATCGGCCGTCGCGCTCGAACGGACATCATCCGATCGGCTGATGTCGTCGTACGACTCCTCGAACGGGCAGGTCGCAGGACCGGCACCGGAGTTCGGTACGGCGGAAACTCGGTGGGCAGTGTCAGTGGCGTTCCGTAGGCTCGCTGCTGATGGCCACCACATCCGCCCCCGCCCGGAACCCTTCCACCGTGCGTACGCTGCTGCGCCTGTGGCCGTATGTGCGGCCCGTGCGGACGCGGCTGTTCACCGCCGCGTTCGTCGCGATACTGGCCTCCTGTGTGGGCCTGGTGATCCCGCTCGTCCTGAAGTGGATGGTGGACGGGCCGATCGCCGACCGGGATCCGGGCGGGGTGTGGCTCGGCGCGCTGTACCTGCTGCTGCTCGGCTTCGCCGAGGCCCTGTTGTTCGGGCTGCGGCGGTGGCTGGTGGCCCGGCCGCTCGCCCACGTCGAGGCGTCCATGCGGGCGGCTCTGTACCGGCACCTCCAGCGGCTGCCGGTGGCCTTCCACGACCGGTGGGCTTCGGGGCAGTTGCTGTCCCGGGGGACGACGGATCTGATGCTGCTGCGCATGTTCCTCGCCTTCCCACTGACGTTCCTGCTGGTCAACAGCGTGACGATCCTCGTCGGCGTGGTCATCATGCTGCTCCAGGACTGGACGCTGGGGCTGGTGATCCTCGGGCCCGCCGTGCCCGTCATGGTCACCTGCGTGATCTTCGAGAAGCGGTACGCCAAGGTGGCCCGGCTCGCCCAGGACCAGGTCGGCGACCTGACGACGGTCGTCGAGGAGAGCGTGCTCGGCGTCCGCATCATCAAGGGCTTCGGACGGCACCGCAGCCAGGCCCGGGCGTTCCGGGAGCTGTCGGGGACGCTGCGCGGCACGGAGCTGCGCAAGGCGCGGCTGCTGGCGACGATCTGGGGCGTCATCGTGACGCTGCCGGAGGTCGCGATCGGGGCGGCGCTGGTGGTCGGGGTGGTGCAGGTGGCCGACGGGGGGCTGTCGGCGGGGACGCTGGTGGCGTTCCTGTCCACGGCGCTGGCGTTGCGGTGGCCTGTGGAGTCGATCGGCTTCCTGCTGGCGATGAGCCAGGAGGCGGCGACGGCGACGGAGCGGTATTTCGAGGTGATGGACGAAGGGGTGGAGGAGCCGGGGAGTGCCGGTGACGCGGCGCCGGTGCCCGCTGCCCGGCCCGGTCTGCAGTTCCACGGCGTCACCTTCCGCTACCCCGACGCCCCGCCCCACTCCCCTCCCGTCCTGGACGGGATCGACCTCCACGTCCGCCCCGGCGAGTCCATGGCCCTGGTCGGCACGACGGGCAGCGGCAAGACGACCCTCACCGCGCTCATCCCCCGCTTCTACGAGGTGACGTCGGGCCGCATCACCCTCGACGGCGTCGACATCACGACGCTGTCCAGGCAGGAGCTGCGCGCCAGGGTCGCGGTCGCCTTCGAGGAGCCCACGCTCTTCTCGGCCCCGGTCGCCGACAACGTTCTCATGGGCGCCGACGACACGGCCGGTCCGGCCGAGCTGGAGCGCGCCCTGGCCGTCGCCCAGGCCGACTTCGTGTACGCGCTGCCGCAGGGGACGGACACCCAGGTCGGCGAGCAGGGCCACAGCCTCTCCGGCGGGCAGCGGCAGCGCCTGGCACTGGCCAGAGCCGTCGTCGGGCAGCCGGAGTTCCTCGTCCTGGACGACCCGCTGTCGGCCCTGGACGTGCACACGGAGGCCGCCGTGGAGGCCGCCCTGCGGCGGGTCCTCGCGGACACCACCGCCCTGATCGTGGCGCACCGCCCGTCCACCGTGCTGCTCGCCGACCGGGTCGCCCTGCTCTCCGGCGGCCGGATCACCGCGGTCGGCACCCACCACGAACTGCTGCGTACGAACGCCGAGTACGCGCACTTGATGTCCGGCGAACAGTCCGGGGAACAGTCAGGCGAACCGTCCGGGGAACAGCCGGCCGAACAGGAGGACGCACGATGACGGCGGCCACCACCGCACCGGCCGACGGGACACCCGACGGCGGGAAACCCGACCGGACACCCGACGGCGGGAAACCCGACGACGAGAGGCCCGAAGCCACGAAACCTGGCGACGGGAAGGCCCGCGACGGGAAAGCCGACGCCCGTACCCCGGCCACCGGCGACCCCTTCGACCGGGACGTCCTGCCCACGCCCCCAGGCGCCACCGCCGCCCTGCTGCGCTCCCTGCTCGCGCCCATGAAGGCCCGCGTCACGGTCACGACGCTCCTGCTGCTGCTCCAGCAGGCGGTCGTGCAGGCGGGCCCGCTGCTCGTGGCGTACGCCATCGACCGTGCCGTGCCGGCGTTCCGGGCGCAGGACAACGGGCCGCTGATCGCGGTGGCCGTCGGCTATCTGGCGTGCGCGCTGGCCGCGGGCGGACTCCAGTTCGCGTTCGTCGGCGCCGCGGCCCGCGTGAGCCAGGACGTGCTGCTGGACCTGCGCGGCCGGATCTTCCGCCACGCGCAGGCGCTGAGTGTCGACTTCCACGAGCGCTACACCTCGGGCCGGCTCATCTCCCGCTCCACCACGGACGTGGAGTCGCTGCGCGAGCTGCTGGACGAGGGCCTCCAGGAACTCGTGACGGTCATCCTGTCCTTCGTCTACATCTCGGCCATGCTCCTCTGGCTCGACCTGGGCCTCGGCGGTGTCGCGGTGGCGTCCCTGGTGCCGCTCCACGCGCTCGTGCGGTGGTATCAGCGGCGGGCCGGCCGGGTGTACCGGGCACGGTCGACGGCGATCGCGGCCGTCATCGTCAAGTTCGTCGAGACCATGAACGGCATCCGCCCGGTGCGCGCCTTCCGCCGCGAGGCCGTCAACGACGCGGACTTCGGCGCGCTCAACCAGCGGCACGAGCGGACCAACGGCGACGCGACGCTGGAGATGGCCCGGTACGTCACGGGTTCGCGGCTGGTCGCCAACACGGCTGTCGCCTCGATCGTGCTGTGGGGCGCCTACCGGGTCGCGGACGGCACGCTGGCCCTCGGCGTGCTGGCGGCGGCCGTGCTGTACCTGCGGCGCCTGTACGACCCGATCGACCGGCTCGGCATGTTCCTCAACTCGTACCAGTCGGCGGCGGCCTCGCTGGAGAAGATCGCCGGGCTGCTCGCCCAGACCCCGTCGGTCCCCGAGCCGGCCACACCGCGGCAGCTCCCGCCGCTCGAGAGCGAACACCCTGGCCGTGGCGTGGTCTTCGACGGCGTCCGCTTCGGCTACCGCACCGGCGGCGAGGTGCTGCCCCGTTTCGACCTGACGATCCCGGCCGGGCAGACGGTCGCGGTCGTCGGCTCCACGGGCGCCGGCAAGTCGACGCTGGCCAAGCTGCTCGCCCGGTTCTACGACCCGACCGAGGGCCGGGTGCTGCTGGACGGCGTCGACCTGCGCGACCTCGCCGTGCCCGAACTGCGGCGCGGGGTGGTCATGGTGACGCAGGAGGCCTTCCTGTTCTCCGGCACGGTCGCCGACAACATCGCGATCGGCCGGCCGGACGCCTCCCGCGAGGAGATGGAGCGCGCGGCGAAGGAGATCGGCGCGCACGACTTCATCAGCTCCCTGCCCGACGGTTACGACACCGACGTACGCAAGCGGGGCGGCCGCATCTCGGCCGGTCAGCGGCAACTGGTCGCGTTCGCGCGGGCGTTGCTGGCCGATCCGGCGGTGCTGATCCTCGACGAGGCGACCAGCTCGCTGGACGTCCCGGGCGAGCGCGCGGTGCAGCGGGCGATGGCGACGGTGCTGAAGGGCCGTACGGCGGTGGTCATCGCGCACCGGCTGTCGACCGTCGAGATCGCGGACCGGGTCCTGGTGATGGAACACGGGAAGATCGTCGAGGACGGCGAACCGGCCGAACTGATCGCGGGCACGGGCAGGTTCGCGGATCTGCACCGGGCCTGGCGGGACAGCCTGGCGTAGGACGGCGACGACAGGGACCATCCGCATAGCGAACACGGCTTTCCGGTCAACGAACCGTTTCCGGCCATACTCTTGACGCGCTCCTGACAGAAAGCGCGCTCGCCTGCCACGCTTCCCACGACTGCTCCACAGCAACCCCACAGCAACACCTCCACCTCCCCAGGCCGGGCGACCCCCGGTCCCGCAGAAGGAGTCAGTGTTGAGAAGCAGTTCCTCGCGAAGAAGCACCCCCCACAGACGCACTCCCCACACCCCCCGCCGTACCGCGGCCGTGGCCCTCGCCGGCGTCGCCGCGCTGATCGCCGCCGCCGTGCAGAGCGGCACCGCCACCGCAGCCCCTAGGTAGCGTCTTATCGATCACGCATCGAGCCAGATGAGTGTGCTGGCCAGGGTTATGGCGGCGAGGTAGCGGTCGGGCTGTTTGTCGTA
>NZ_JBEXSR010000051.1:0-60421 GCF_040613735.1 Streptomyces sp. NPDC006235 | reverse complement strand
TCCTGCACACCTACAACCACCACCGCTGCCACACCGCACTCGGCGGCCAGCCACCCATCACCCGCGTGAACAACCCTGCGGGTCAATACACCTAGCAACGAGAGTCATCCATGACGTGGATTCGACACATCCACAGGATTGATTTCCGTGATTGGCCGACCGGGGTCAGAGTAGACCCCAACCCCGCAGGAGGAAATCTGATGGCAATGCTCGCGCAATCAGCCGGCCCGTTCGCGCTCGGCACGTTCTCCGCTCAGGGCGGGGAGTCGTTTCCCGGCCTCCTGTCCCATGACCGGGTACTCGATCTGCGCAGCGCCCTGGACTGGGCGCCGTCGGATCTGCGCGCGGTCCTGGAGCGGTGGGAGGAGACCCTCCCCGTCCTGCGCACCCTGGCGGACGACGACTCCCTCGGCTGGCTGCCACTGGAGGGCCTGCGCGTGCACGCCCCCATCGAGCCGCGGCAGATCTTCCAGTCCGGCGCCAACTACCGGCAGCACGTGATCGATCTGGAGGTCGCCCACCGTTCCCCCGACGACCCCCGCACCGTCGAGGAGGCACGAGCGGAGATCGCCGCGGTCATGGACCGCCGGGCCGCCGAGGACCTGCCCTACGTGTTCATCGGCCTGCCCAGCGCGATCACGGGCCCCTACGACGACGTGGTCCTGCCCGCCTGGGCCGAAAAGCCCGACTGGGAGCTGGAGTTGGCGGCCGTCGTCGCCAAGCCCGCCTACCGGGTGACGGTCGAGGAGGCCCTGGAGTACGTCGCCGGGTACACCATCGCCAACGACCTCACCGACCGCGCCACCGTGTTCCGCCGGGACATGAAGGCCATCGGCACCGACTGGCTGCGCTGCAAGAACGCTCCCGGTTTCACGCCGCTCGGCCCGTGGCTCGTCCCTGCGGAGTCGATCGCGGACACCGGTGACCTGCGGGTCACGCTCAAGCTGAACGGCGAGACCATGCAGGACGAGTCCACCAAGGACATGCTCTTCGGAGTCGCCCGGTTGGTGTCGTACGCCTCGCAGACGGCTCAACTCCTGCCCGGTGACCTGGTGTTGACCGGCAGCCCGGCCGGCAACGGCATCCACTGGGGACGCCTGCTGCGCGACGGCGACGTCATGGAGGGTTCCATCACCGGTCTGGGCGTGCAGCGCACCCGCTGTGTCGCGGAGGCAACGGCATGAGCCTGGACCGCCGCGACCCGGAGGGTGCGATAGCCGAGGCCGCCAAGGCGTACTCCAACTGGGGGCGTTGGGGTGAGGACGACGTGCTCGGCACACTGAACTTCCTCGACGAGGCCAAGCGGCGCGAGGGCGCGGCGCTCGTACGCCGCGGCGTGAGCTTCTCGCTGTCGCAGCGGTTCGACATGAACGGCCCGCAGAAGGGCTGGCGCCGGCGGACCAACCCGGTGCACACCATGCTCGACACGGGGACCGACGCGGCACTGGGCAACCAGGGTTTCCCGCACGGCATCGGCGGCGCGGACGACGTGATCGCGATGCCGCTGCAGTGCTCCACCCAGTGGGACGGCCTCGGGCACATCTTCGACCACGGCAAGGCGTGGAACGGACGGGCCGCCGAGCAGGTGGTCACCTCCGACGGAGACCTTGTCACCGGCATCGAGCACATGGCGCCGTACGTCGCGGGACGCGGCGTGCTGCTCGACGTGGGCCTGGTCGTCGGCACGGGTGGGGGCACCTCCCGCTCGAGCGGAGCCGAGAGTGGGGGAGAGCTGCCCGACGGGTTCGCCATCACCGAGGAGCACCTCGAGCAGACCGCTGAAGCCCATGGGGTGACCGTCGGCCCCGGCGACATCATCCTCGTCCGTACCGGACGTCTCGCCCGCGCCCGCCGCGACGGCTGGGGCGACTACGCGGGCGGCCCCGCGCCCGGCCTGTCGTTCACCACCGCCGGCTGGCTGCACGGCACCGAGATCGCCGCCATCGCCACCGACACCTGGGGTTTCGAGGTCCGCCCCAACGAGTTCGAGGGCGCCTTCCAGCCCCTGCACCAGGTCGTCATCCCCAACATGGGCCTGCTGATCGGCGAGATGTGGGACCTCGACGCACTCGCCGCCGACTGCGCCGACGACGGCGTGTACGAGTTCTGGCTCACCGCCGCTCCCCTCCCCATCACCGGAGCCGTCGGCTCCCCGGTCAACCCGATCGCCGTCAAGTAACCCGCACTACTGCCGGATGCGCCGTTCCCCGGACAGCAGCGGCGCATCGGGCCCCCACCGCTCCACCCGCTTCGCCGGGTGACCCGTCCCCACCTCTGGCCCGCACTCGCAGCTGGCGAGCCGCAGCCCCCGCCGCCCGAAGTCGCGCGGCCCGACCCCGGGAGGAATCCCCGACATGGCCGACAGCCGCACTCTCTCCCAGCCTCCGGCCGGGGGCACACCCACCGTCCTGGTCATCGGCGGGGGCGCCTCAGGCAACGCCGTCACCATCCTGCTGCGCCGCGCCGGCATCGCCGTCGACCTGATCGAGGCCAAGCCGGACTGGAACGCCACCACCGGCTCCGGCATCACCCTCCAGGGCAACGCCCTGCGGGTCCTGCGCGAACTGGGCGTGTGGGAACAGGTGAAAGCCTCCGGATACGCCTTCGGCTCGCTGGGCGTGACCACCCCCGACGGCACCGTCCTGTTCGTCGCCGAAGACATCCGGACCGGCGGCGAGGACCTGCCCGCCACCCTCGGCATGCAGCGCCCCCAGCTGCAGCAGATCCTCATCGACACGGTCCGCGCCTCCGGCGCCGACGTTCGCCTTGGCACCACCGCCGAAGCGCTGGAGCAGGACGCCGACGGCGTGTCGGTGCGCTTCAGCGACGGCAGCGAGGGCCGCTACGACCTGGTGATCGGCGCCGACGGCCTCAACTCCGCCACCCGCGCCACGATCGGCATCACGGACAAACCCGAGCCGACCGGCATGGCCATCTGGCGCATCGCCGCCCCGCGGCCCGAGAGCGTGACGCGCACCGACCTCGCCTACGGCGGCCCCGCCTACATCGCCGGCTACTGCCCCACCAGCGAGGACACCATCTACGCGTACGTCGTCGAAGGGTGCCGCGACCGCGCCTCCATCGACCCGGCCACCTACGCCGACGAGATGCGCCGCCTGGCGCAGAGCTACGGCGGGGTCTGGCCGAAGATCACCGAGCACATCACCGACCCGAAGAAGGTCAACTACACCTGGTTCGACCGCCTGCTGGTCGAGGACTCCTGGCACCGGGGCCGGGTCGTGCTCATCGGCGACGCCGCCCACTGCTGCCCGCCCACCCTCGCCCAGGGCGCGGCCATGTCCCTGGAGGACGCCCTCGTCCTCGCCGAGCTGCTCAGCGGGGCCGTGGCCGACGGCCGGGACTGGGACGACGAGCTGCTCCAGGCCTACCACGACCGCCGCATTCCCCGGGTGCGCACCGTCGTCGAGGCGTCCCTGCAGATCGGCCAGTGGCAGCTGGACGGTGTGCGCGACGCCGACATGGCCGGGCTGGTCGGCCGCACCATGAACCGCCTCAAGGAGCGCCCGTGACCACCACCGCATCCTCCGCGCCGACCATCGACGTCCACGCCCACCTCCTGCTCCCGGAGGTCGATGAGGCCGTCGCCGGTCATCCCGGTCTCGCCGGGGCCCGCGCCCTCGACGCGCGCCGCAACGGCCGGGCGGCCCTGGAGGTGAACGGTCCGATGGTCGGCGCGCGCGTGCCGAAGCTGACGGACGCCGCGGTGCGCCTGACGGCCATGGACGCGCAGGGCGTGGACATTCAGCTGGTCAGCCCCTCGCCCTCCCACTACCACTACTGGGCCGAGCCCCGACTGGCCGAGACGGTCTGCCGACTGGCCAACGAGGGCACCGCCGCACACTGTGCGAAGGCTCCCGACCGCCTGCACGGCCTGGGCCTGGTCCCGCTCCACCATCCCGACCTCGTGGTCGGCCTGCTCGACCACGCCCTGGACCAGGGGCTGAGGGGCGTGGAGATCTCCTCGCACGCACCCGGCCACGAACTGTCGGACCCGGCGTACGAACCCCTCTGGACCCGTGCGGAGGAGACAGGCGCCCTGGTCTTCCTGCACCCGTTCGGCTGCTCCCTCGACGAGCGCCTGGACCAGTGGTACCTGTCCAACACCGTCGGCCAGCCCACCGAGAACGCGGTCGCCCTCTCCCACCTGATCTTCTCCGGTGTCCTGGACCGTCATCCGGGTGTGAAGCTGATCGCGTCGCACGGCGGCGGCTACCTGCCCACCCACATCGGTCGCTCCGACCACGCCTGGCGGGCCCGCCCCGACGCCCGGGGCTGTGAGCGGGAACCGAGCAGCTATCTGAAGCAGCTGTACTTCGACTCCCTGGTCCACGACCCTCAGGTGCTGCGGGAGCTGCTGCGAGCGGTCGGCCCGGAACGGGTCCTGCTCGGCTCCGACTTCCCCTTCGACATGGGCACCGACGACCCGCTCGGCGCGCTGCGCGCCGCGGACCTGCCCGACACCGACTTCCACTCCGTCCGCGGCGGAAACGCCGCCGCTCTGCTCAACCTCGTCTGAGGAGCCCCCCATGAACAACCGCCTGCTCACCCACCTCCGCCACGTCGACCTCGCCGTGCCGGACTACGAAAAGCAACTCGACTTCTACGCCGGAGTCTGGGGCCTGACCAAGGTCGCCGAGGACTCCGGCATCTCCTTCCTGGCCGCCGAGGGCAGCCCGGAGCAGTACGTCGTCCGGCTGCGCAAGGCCGAGGAGAAGCGTCTCGACCTCGTGTCCTACGGTGCCGCGAGCCCGGCCGACGTGGACACGCTCGCCGAGCAACTCCTCGCCGGGGGCGTCCAGCTGATCCACCAGCCGGGCAAGGTGGACACACCCGGCGGCGGTTATGGCTTCCGCTTCTTCGACGTCGACGGGCGCACCATCGAGGTCTCGGCCGACGTCGAGGTGCGGCAGCACCGCAAGATCGAGGAGAAGGAGTCGATCCCGGTCAAGCTGTCGCACGTCGTCCTCAACTCGCCGGATCTGGACAAGACCAAGGCGTGGTACGAGGAGCACCTCGGCTTCCGGCTGTCCGACACGCTCGGCCATCCGCACATCGGCGACGTCATGCACTTCATGCGGATCAGCAACCAGCACCACTCCATGGCCATCGCCAAGGGCCCGCACACCTCGCTGCACCACATCTCCTTCGAGATGCGCGGAATCGACGAGTACATGCGCGGCTCCGGGCGTGTCATCCGTTCCGGCGCCCGCAAGATCTGGGGGCCGGGCCGGCACATGGCGGGCGACAACACCTTCACCTACTTCCTCGACCCGCACGGCAACACGGTGGAGTACACGACGGAGTTGGAGCTGCTTGACGAGGACACCTGGCACCCGCACGTCTACGACTTCTCGAAGCCCGAGGTCACCGACCAGTGGGGCACCGCCAACCCGATGGACGAACTGGTTACCAAGGAGTCCTTCAACGACGTCGACCGCGGCGTCTTCGTCGCTCCGCCGGTCTGATCGGCGGAGCCTTCAGCCCCCGGGGGTGCGGTTGCCCTGTCAACTGCCCTGACTCCCATCCCGCGCCCCCGGCCTTCGTGCCACCCCTCACGCCGACAGCCGACAGGAAACTGCCATGCGTTTCGCCGCGTACGAGTACCGCAACCGACGCCACGTGGCCGTCGTCTCAGAGGACGGCACGCTCCACCCCCTGCCCGGCGTCAGCTCACTGACCGGCCTGCTCGCCGAGGGCGGCGGCCTGCCCGAACTGCTCGACGCGGGCTCCGCGACCCTCGACGTCCCGGCCGGCCCCCACATCTGTGACGTACGACTGCTGGCGCCGCTCCAGCCGCCCACCGTGCGGGACTTCGTCACCTTCGAGGAACACGTCGAGGGCGTCCGGCGGTCCGTGGACGGGGCTGCCGGGATACCGGAGCGGTGGTACGCGGCCCCGACGTTCTACTTCGGCAACCCCTACGCGATGTACGGGCCGCACGACGACATCCCCATGCCGCCGGGGTCGAGCGTGCTCGACTTCGAGCTGGAGGTCGCCGCCGTGATCGGAAAGGAGGGCCGCGACCTCACGCCCGAGCAGGCCCGCGACCACATCGTCGGCTACACCGTCTTCAACGACTGGTCGGCACGGGACCTGCAGTCCGCCGAGATGAAGGTCGGCCTCGGCCCCTGCAAGGGCAAGGACACCGCCACCACGCTGGGTCCTTATCTGGTCACCGCCGACGAGCTGGCCAAGTACCGCGATGCGGAAGGCTTCCTGCGCCTGGCGCTCACCGCCGAGATCAACGGCGAGGTCGTGGGCAAGGATCTGCTGTCCAACATGAGCTGGACCTTCGAGGAGATGGCCGCCTACGCCTCACGCGGTACCGTCGTCCGCCCCGGCGACGTCCTCGGTTCCGGGACCTGCGGAAACGGCGGCTGCCTCGCCGAGCTGTGGGGTGTACGGGGTGAGCAGTCCCCGCCTCCCCTGAAGCCCGGCGACAGGGTCACCCTCACCGTCGAGGGCATCGGCTCCGTCTCCAACACCGTGGTGGCCGGCCCGGACCCCATGACCGTTCCCGTCGCCCGACGCCGCACGAGGCAACGGCCGTGACCGATCTCCATCCCTGGGGGCACCTCCCGGCCGAAGGCTGGGGGAGGCTCCTCGGCCGGGTCGTCGTGGTCACGGGCGCAGCCGGTGGCCAGGGCGCCGCGGAGGCCGAGGCGCTGACCCGCGAGGGCGCCCGGGTGATCGCCACCGACGTCTCGGAGTCACCCGGCTGCCGCCGTCTCGACGTCACGAACGAGAAGGACTGGGCGGAACTCGCCGCCGACCTGCGTGAGGCGTACGGGCAGGTGCACGGCCTGGTCAACAACGCGGGCGTCACCTGGCGGGCCCGGATCGACGACGTACGCCCCGGGGACATGGCTCGGGTCCACGCGGTCAACGTCACCGGCCGCTGCTGGGCATCCAGCACCTCGCCCCGCTGACGCCACCCGGCTCCTCGATCGTGAACGTCGGCTCGTCCGCGGCGCTCACCGGCCACTACCCGGTCGCCTACACGGCCAGCAAGTGGGCGCTGCGCGGCCTGTCGCGGGCCGCCGCCATGGAACTGGGGCCCGTCGGCATCCGCGTGAACATCCGGCGTGGGGGACCGGCTCGGCTTCTGCTGATCCTGCTGCCCCGCGTACAGGGCTTCAGCCTGAGCGCGGAGTCCATTGAGGACCGTACGGTCATCCAGCCGCTTGCGGCTCCGCAACGACTCGGGCAGCAGTGGCGGGACGAACTCCCACTCCGCATCGGTGAGTTCATGGCGATGTATCACCCGACCGTGATCCACCAGCGAAGATCTTTGACGACAGGGCCTAGTGAACCCGAGGCCATGCTCAGGTCCGCCGGTCCAGCCGTGGGCGAAAGCCCAGTGGAGGTCGGTCGGTGCGGGGGAGGTAGTGGTCGAGGTAGGCAGGCGTGACATGAGGACGACTTGGCTGCGAAGTCAGATGAGCAGAGCTGTGGTTACTGGTCGGTCCCGGGTCTGCGCCGGGACCGGATGGCCATCGCAATCGAGGGAGTTGGTGGCGCACGCCTCTAGACATCCGACCTGCAGAGTCACGACGGCGTCATCCACCTGCTGCCCGCCCTGCCGGACGGCTGGAAGGCCAAGGGCTCCTTCACCGGGCTCCGCGCCCGCGGCGGCTACGAGGTCAGCTGTCAGTGGCGGAACGGGAAGGTGACGTCCTACGAGATCGTGGCCGACCGGGCACGCAACCGCAGGAAGGTCACCGTACGGGTCAACGGCGTCGACAAGAAGGTGAAACCGATCAAGCCCTGACGGCAAGCCCGATTCGCCGGGGCGCTGCGGGCCGTTCAGAACCAGAGTCCGTCTTCGAACCTGGTTCAGCCCGACCGCGTCACTGCGGACATGGAGGGTCGGGACGCGTGAGATGCGGTCAGAAGAGCGCCGTGCACGGCTGAGGACGCCGCCCGGGTGGCATAGCCAACGGTGTCCATAGGCCAGGCGTCACGTTCCTGGTGGATCAGGAGACAAACCGCGCCGTGCACGCCGGCACACAGCAGCCTGGCGGTTTCGGTGGTGCTCTCCACCGGTACTCCGGCATCGGCACAGGCTGCGACCTTGTCCCGGAAGTAGCGGAAACACGCGTCCTCGTTCCGGCGACTGGCCTCGGTGGCCTCGCCATCCATCACCAGTCGGTACTGGGAGGGATGGCGAAGTCCGAAGGCGACGTAGGCGACGCAGGTTTCGTAGAGCGCCGTCACCGGGTCCGGGACTCCCCGGGACACTGCTTCCAACTCGATGAACAGTGAACTCCACACGCGCAGGCACGTGGCGTGGACGAGTTCCCTCTTCGAGGTGAAGTGGAGGTAGACGGCCGGCGGGGTGACTCCCGCGCTTGTCGCCACCGCGCGAATCGTAAGAGCGTCGGCGCCACCGTCTTCGAGCAGCTGATCGGCGATGTCGAGAAGCTGGTCGCGGAGCAGGCCGCCCTTGCCCTTGGCGGCGCGAACGCGGGCACCGGTCACAGAAGGGGGCCTTCGGGAGAGAGCGACATCAGGGTGTCTTCGGTTTGACCGCGGTGACGACCTGGGTCACCCGGGCGCACAGTTCGCCTTCGGCATCGTGCACGTCGACCTCGACGACGGTGTTGCGCCCCACACGCAGGGGACGAGCTGTCGCGACGACGTCTGTGTGGGCCGGCCGAAGGAAGTGCGTGGTCGACTCCACGGTGGCCGGTGCGGCGCCGGCCGGACCGTTGAGGGCGGCGCACACGGCACCGCTCACATCGGCGAGTCCCATCAACGCGCCCCCATGGAGGCCACCGCCCACTGTGGAGAGCGAGAGATCGTGCGCCAGCGTGGCTCGAACGCCGGCTGCCGTCATCTCGTCGAACACGACTCCGAGGGTCTTGGCGTACGGCGCGAGCGCGTAGACGTCTTCGGCTGCGAGTGTGGGCACGGGCTGCTCCCATCTGAGTTATGGGCGATAAGTTATCGACGTTAACTCAGGCCGTCAACCCGGGACTTCGGACGGGAGCCGGGGGCCGTGTCGCCGGCTGTTGTGCCGACGCGGCCCAGCGACCGGTCGGCTGCGCACAGGATCAGGAACACGGCGGCCACACCGATGAGCAACCAGGCCATGGCATGCAGTCCCGAACTGGTGACGCCGCCGCGGAAGAACACGGCGCTGGCCGCCGCCGCGAACAGTGCGCCGATGTACATGAACGTGCGCAGCAGTCCCGCGGACGAGCCCATGCGGGCCGGGTCGGCCTGTGCGTACAGGGCATTCTGGTTGGCCAGCCCGATCAGCCCGTGAGGGATGCCGGCGACCGCGCTGAGCACGACGAGCAGCCACACCGGACTGTCGGCACGCAGGAGCAACAACGCCGCGCATCCGAGGCATTGGACGAGCGCGCCGACGACGACCCTGCCCCGCACCCGGCTACGGCGCCCCGTGAGTGCGGTGACACCGACGGCCGTCGCCGACAGCGGCAGCAGAAGCAGCCCGGCCTGCGACGCGCTGAGTCCTCGGCCCTCTTGGAGCCACTGGCTGTAGCCGTAGAAGAAGGCGTACGACGTGGTGTAGGCGAGGCACTGCCGGGTGAACGTGGCGAGCAGCGGTACGTTCCCGCCCAGGACGCGAAGATCTATGAACGGCTGGGCGATGCCCAGTTCGCGGCGGACGAACACCGCGCCCGCGGCCAGGCCGAGCACCGGCAGATACCAGTGTGCGACCGCCGGGGTCATCAGGAAGGACATGAACGGGGTCAGTGATCCCGCGAACCACAGCATGCCCGGCACATCAATACGTGCCGTCCCGCCCGAGGGCGTGGCGCGGGGCAGCCACACTGCGCCCAGGACGAGGCACATGAGGGACAGCGGCACGTTGATGCCGAAGATCAGATGCCAGCCACCCGCGCCGATCAGCAGGCCACCGAGGGCCGGGCCGACGACCGCGATGACCTGGTTGGAGATCGACAGCGCGGCGAGGACGCCACTCGGGTTCTTCCGGCCGGTGCGGTCGGACTCGGCGCGCAGCAGCGACATCGACGCCGGGAAGGCCGCCGAGGTTCCTAATCCGAGGAGGACGCGGGAGGCGACCAGTACCCACAGGTTCGGAGCGAGAGTGCCGAGCAGTCCGGCCAGGCCGGCCAGCGCGGTTCCCAGCAGATAGAGCCGACGTGGACCGAACGCGTCGACGAGTCGGCCGATCACCGGCTGGCCGACGGCCGTCGCGAGGTAGAGGCCGGAGACGAGCCATGCCGTCTGCGAGGGTGGCACGCCGAAGGCGCGGCCGATGGGAACCAACGCGACCGCGAGCATCGAGGAGTTGACGGGGTTGAGAATCGAGCCCAGGATCATCGGTGCGATCAGGCGACGGTCGAACCCGCCCTTCTCTGCCCGGCGCCGTCTGCGCGCGGCGGTCCGAGTCATGCCTGTGCCACCTTCTCGCGCAGCGCCATGGCGGTGACGACCACCCGACCTCCTCCTCGGTGCCGTGCTCTTGTCTGCCCTTTTCACGGTCGGCCATCAGCTGGGCGACCTGTGGATCGAGTCGATGGTGGGTCACGGCCGTGGGACCTCCGGTGCATGGGGGCGCGGAGAGGCGGACACCTGCGTGTCGAGGAACCGCTGGACCGCGGGGAGGACCGCGAAGTGGTTGTGGCCGGCGCCGGGCACGATGTCGAGGCGTGCGTCGATGCCGTGTTCGCGCCAGTTGGCGTGCAGAGCGTTGATGCGTTCGATGCGGTCGGTCCCCGCGGTCACGGGCCGGCGCTCGTCGTCCGGTGCGAGTTCGGTTGCGTCGGTGTCGTTCTCGCCGATGACCAGTTGCACGGGAAGGCCGTGCAGAGCTGCCGGGTCGGCGTCGGTCCGGAACTGTTCCTTCATGTCGGCCGTGCCGTGCCACCACGTCGTCGTGGGGTCGAGGAGTGTGACGCGCCCGGGGGCGCCCACCGACAGGGATGCCAGTCGGTTGGGGTGGAGGTAGGCGAAGCGGTGGGCGAACTGGCCTCCGCCGGAGAAGCCGTGGAGGTGGAAGCGGTCGGCGCGTACGTGCCAGCGGGCCGCGGCCTCGTCGACCATGTGGAGCAGGTCTTCGTCGGGGCGGAATCCGGCAGGGGAGAGGAGCTTGTAGCTGTCCACGTCGTTCGGGCCGGTGATGCCGGCGGGGAAGAGTGGGGCGAGGACGACGACGTTGTGGCGGTCGGCGAAGTCGGCGAAGGCATCGCGGAGTGCTTCGGCGCGGCGTCGTGTTCCGTGGACGGTGACCACCAGGGGAAGGGGTGGGCCGTCGGGGGTGTGGTCGTTGGGGACGTAGAGGCAGTAGGAGAAGCGGGGGTCCCGGGCGAGGGCGAAGAAGGCTGTGGGGCCGGTGAGGAAGGTGACCCCAGGGTGCCCGGCGGGAAGGTCCCAGGGAGCCAGGGGACGTTCGGCGGTCACGCCTGGTGCTCCTTGTCCACGTCGCTCACGGCGAGGTCCATCAACGGGGCGTACTGCTGGCCCGCGTAGCAGTCGCTGTCGTGGAGGCCGCCCTGAACTGTCGGGCGGGGGAGGGAGACTTTCACGGCCAGAGCCAGCGGGTGGTTGACGAGCAGGATGTCGGCGGGGTCGGTGCCGTAGAGGCCGGCGAAGAGTTCCCTGTTGAGGAAGCCGCTGGCGACGAGGGCGTCATAGGCGGCCTGGTCGTGGCACATGAAGTCGAAGGTGAGGGTGAAGGGGCCGGCGTTCTTGGAGCGCACCAGGGAGCAGTAGTCGAGCAGAGTGGTCATGGGTTACAGCTCCTCGGTGCTGGTGCGGAACAGTTCCGTGGGACTGACGCCGGTGACGACGTGGTTGAGGGTGAACCGGTAGAGGGGGCCGCGGTCCGTCTCGGGCGGGGAGTACGGGTAGGCGAGGGTGGAGACCAGCCCGTCGTATTCCGGTATGGGCAGGTGGCTGCTGGCATGCGCGACGAAGGTGGCGACCGCGTGGGCGGTTGCCTGGTCGGGTGCCGTCACCGTGATGAGGACGCCGAGTTCGCGGGGGCGCAGCGATTCCGGCTCGGCGGTGGCCAGTACGGCCCCGTCGCCGTAGAGGCGGAAGTCGATGTCGACGTCGTCGGGGTCCACGACGCCGCCGAACACGTCGAGGATCTTGTCCGCGAAGTACTTCTTGGCGAAGGGGAGCAGGTCGGGCAGGCGCCGGATGACCACCCGGTCGCGCACTCCTCCGACGATGACGGTCTGGTAGCCGACGAGTTCCGCTCCTTCGAGTTTGTTGCTGTAGCCGTCCGCGGGGACGAAGCGCGCTCCGCGTGCCCGGACGGTGCGTTCGTCGATCGCCTCGTAGGTGGCGTCGCTGGTGTCGAGGGTGCCCGACGGTTCCGCGACGCGATACGGGTCGGCGTTCTCGTACAGCGTGTGGGCCGCTACGGACCGGGGGGTGAGACGGCTGCCTTCGGCGAGCGTGGTGACATCGAAGTGGTCGTCCCGCAGGTGCACCAGCAGGCCGTTGGCGGAGGGGGGTATGGCGCAGGCGGCGCCGCACTCGATGGTCTTGGCCATGTGCCAGGTCAGGCCGGGGTCGGCGCCGAGCATGTGGGGGAGTGCGGCGAAGAGCGCGGTGTCGCTGGCGCGTCCGGCCAGGACGACCTCGCAGCCGGCTCCCAGAGCCTCCTGGATGGGCTCGGCACCCATCATGGCGACGGTGTGACTGCGAGCGAACAGCTCCCGGTCGATCTCCGGGGCGTGCGGCAGCGGCTGCACACGGCCGGCGTCGTAGAGGCGCTGGAGACGTTCGGCCGGCTGGTCGGAGTAGATCAGAGCCAGCTTGAAGTGCAGGTTCTCCGCTGCGGCGATGTCGCGTACGAGGGCGGCCACGCGGTCGACTCCCGTGTCACGGCCGCTGGTGCCGCAGGATCCGATGATCAGCGGCACGCCCAGCTCGTCGCGCGCGGCGAGCAGCAGGCGCAGATCACGGGCGACGGCCTGGTCGGAGAGCTTGGGGCTGCCCGAGCCGAGTGCGGCCGGCCCGGAGTCGGTCGATCCGGCGTCACACGCGATGACGTGCGGGCGGGCCGCGACACCGCGTCGGAAGGCGGCGGCGTCGAAGCCGGCGCCGAGGGCTCCGGTGGGAGCGAGGATGCGCAACTCCATGGGGTCTGTGTCCTTCGTGAGGGGTGAGGGATGGCTGTCTCAGTGCGCGGAAGGAGCGATACGGCGGGCCAGGCGGGTGAAGACGGCGAAGGTGACCGTGGCGAACACCGCGCCGTTCAGGAGCATGAAGCGCCATCCGGTCGCGTCGACGGTGAGGCCGAGCAGGGCGGGGCCGAGTGCGGCGCCGGTGGACGAGGCGACGGTGTACAGGCCCGTGTAGGTGCCCAGGACGTGTCTGCTGGGAGCGAGGTTCCACAACGCGACGAGGGCGTTGACGGCGAAGGCCGCGTAGCCCACGGAAGCGATCACCATGGAGATGACCGTGCCGGGAACCGTGGGGACACAGAAGCCGACGAGCAGGCCGGCGATGAACACGCCGACGCCGTAGCGCATGGCGCACACCTGGCCCAGCCGGGACGAGGCGTAGGCGAGCGGGACGACGCAGACCAGGAAGGCGACGGCGCCGGGGAGCGCGAGCCCACCAGCCGAGCCGCGGGACAGGTTCAGTGCCTCGGTGCCGTACGGGGTCAGCAGCGCGCGCAGGGCGGACCACATGCCGGCGAAGCAGAAGATGCCGAGCATGAGCAGGGCCCGGGCGCGGGACGGGTCGCGCACCATGTCCTTGATGACGGCCCAGGGTGAGGCGAAGTCGGCGGATGGTGGTTTCGCGACGGCGTGCGTCTCGGTGGCGGAAGGCCGACCGGTGTGCGACGGCGTGGCGGTGTGGTGCCGGCGGCCCAGGACGAACCAGGACGTGGTAAGCAGCAGCAGCATGAGGACGGGCGGGATGGCGAACGCCAGGGTGCTGCTGCGGTCGACGACGAGCAGGCTGATCAGGGACGAGACGACGATCGTGAGGCTGACGCCGGCCTTCACGAAACCCTGGGCCTTGCCTCGGCGGGAGGGGGCGACGTAGTCGGAGACCAGGGTCTCCGTGATGCCCTTGAACGCGTTGGCCATGGCCGCGAAGCCGACGACGCACAGCATGAGCAAGGGCAGACTGTGCGTCCAAGGGATCAGGGCGAAGGGCACCGAGGCCAGGGCGGCTCCGGTCAGGATGATCGCCCATCGACCCTTGCCGTCGCGCGCGCGACGGTCGGACAGGAATCCCGTCCAGGGCTGGATCAGGACCCCGAGGACATTGTCCATACCCATGATCAAACCGACGAGGCCGGCGGAGGCGATGTACTGCCGCAGCTCGGAGGGGACTTGGGCGTCGTAGAAGTTCCACACCGATTCCTGGGCGAAGACGGCCAGGGTCACCCACAGGACCGTCGTGGCGCTCATCCGCCGTGAGGTGACGGGTCTTTCCCCGGCTGGGGCGTCCACGGGGGTCGCCTCGAGCATGGCGGCTCCTTTGCCATATGCCATAGCAAGTACGTTGTGCGGTCGGCCGATCCGCCTATTGGGCGGGAGGTGCGGTGTGCGCGGACGGTTCTCCGGCATCGACGCTATTTGCTATAGCGCCTTCATCAGGGGAGGACGACCGCTTCGGCCGTTCTCAGTGCGAAAAACGCGCCATGAGCAGGGAGGAGCTCGACGCCTGACTGTGCGCGTTCATCAGCTCTTCCGCACGCCCGCCGTTTCCGGCGGCGATGGCGTCGTAGATGGCGCGGTGCTGGTGATAGCGCGCATCCACGGCGCTGCGCCGTTCGTCGCTGACCTCGGACAGGACGCTGTCGCGTCGTTCGTCCGCGCCGAAGGCGTCGACCATGTGCAGCATCTGCAGCAATGTGGCGTTCCCGCTGGCCTGGTCCACCAGGCTGTGGAACTGCCGCATGCAGTGCAGGATCTCCTCGATGAGCTTCCGCTCTTCGTCACTGCCGGGAGTGAGCCCGACCGCCTGGCCGCGCAGGCGGTCGGCCTTGTCGAGGACGGCACACATCTGCCGTCTCTGTTCCGCGGTCGACTTCTCCGCGGCCAGACGCGCGGCCAGGGCGCGAAGCGAGTCCCCGATCATCGAGAACTCCCGAAGCTCCTCCTCCGCGTACTTCGCGATGCGCACCGAACGTGGGCCGGTCCGCTCCACCAGTCGGTCCTGCTCCAGGCGGCGCAACGCCTCACGTACCGGTGTCGCGCTGATGTCGAGAGACTCGGCCAGCCCCCGCTCGGTCACCTTCTGACCTCGTTCGAGGACGCCCGAGACGATCGCCTCACGGATCGCCGCGTACGCCTGATCACCCAGCGTCGCCGAGATCGTGAGCTGCGGAAGCTGTCCCATGACGCAGTAGCGTATTTGCTACAGCAGAATTGTCAACCGGTTGGGGGCCGGCCGGGACGTCCAGGCCTCGCCGGGCAACCGTCAAGGAGCGCTCAGGTTCACCGCGGGCCGACCGTCAAGTGCTGCGTGAATGATGTGTCGGGTCATCCCGGAAACCGGTCCGGCGGAAGGGCTGTCGAGCCGAGAAGAAGGACCCGTGAACAAGGTAATTGTCGCAGGCGGGCCGTCCCTGGTGCGGGCCGCGCTCACCAAGGTGATCGATGCGAGCGACGCCATGAGGGTGGCCGGCGCCGCCGCGCACGGCAAGGATCTCAGAGACCTGCTCGATGCCGGCGTCGACGCGGACGTCGTCGTGCTCGACCGTTCCCTCCACGCCGGGCAACTGGACGCCTTCACCGGCCTGATCACCGAGATCTGTGCCGTGGCGCGGACCGTGGTCTTCGGCGCTCCCAGTGATCAGGAGGTCGATGCACAGGTGCGTGCCGGCGCTACGGGCGTTCTTGCCGCGGATGTCAGCGCGTCACAGCTCATCGCCGCCCTGGAAACCGTGTGCCGGGGCGGGCTTGTCGTCGCTCTGGGGACGGCCCCGGCTGTCAACAAGGCGCAAGCACGGGTCACGCCCGCACTGACCGGGGATCTCTCCCTCCGGGAACGCGAGATCCTCACCATGCTGTCGAGTGGTCAGGACAGTGCCTCCATCGCCCGCGACCTCGGCCTGAGTCCCCTCACCGTGAAGACCCACATCACACACATGCTCAGCAAGCTGGGAATCCGCCGGCGCGGGCACCTGATCGCCTTCGCCTATGAGAGCGGGCTCATCGTGCCGGGCATGACACCCACCAGTTTCATCGCCACCCGACTGCGAGCGGCGTCGTAGTCCCACGTCCGAGGTTCCGGTATTCGCGTTCGACCACCGACCGTTTCGGTTTGGTCGGGGTCCTCGTACGACTTTCCCTCCAGGCCGTTCTCCGTGCCGTGCGTGGCGCATCACGGGCGATGGCCGCGCGGGAGCCGGATGGTGACGGTGGTTCCGACTCCCACGTCCGAATGCACGTCCACCTGTCCGTGATGGGCGTGGACGATGGCCTCGACGATGGCCAGGCCGAGACCTGAACCGCCGTAGGCGCGGCTGCGGCTGGCCTCGGCGCGCCAGAACCGCTCGAAGACACGGGGCAGGTCTTCAGGGGAGATTCCGGGGCCGTCGTCGATGACACTCAGCTGTACGGTCTCACGGCTGAGGGTGACCTCGAGGCGCACGGAGGTCCGAGCCGGAGTGTGCTGGACGGCGTTGCCGACGAGATTGCGCAGGACCTGTTGCAGACGGGCGGCATCGCCGACGACGGGTGCGGGCAGGGCGGGCGCCATGGCGATGTCGCGTCGGGGGTAGATGATCTGGGCGTCCTCGATGACGCCGGCGGCCAGGACGGTGAGGTCCACGTCGTCCTGCTCGACGGGTCGGCCGGCGTCCAGGCGGGCGAGCAGCGCGAGATCCTCCACGAGCAGGCGCATACGCCCCACTTCGTTCTCGATGTGCTCGAGCGCGGTCTCCAGGCCCGGGCCGGAAAGGCCGCCTTGGCGGTGCAGATCCAGCCATCCGGAGATGGTGGACAGGGGAGTGCGCAGTTCGTGGGAGGTGTCGGCGGCCAGCGAGCGAACGGTCGCCTCCGCGCGGGCCTGGGCGTCGAACGCCCGGTTGACCGCCTTGGCCAGCAGGTCGGCCTCACTGCCGTTGCGGTGGGTGGGCAGCCGTTCGGTCAGGGAGCCCGCGGCGATGGCGTCGGCGCTGCGGGCCATGCGGGCGAGCGGGCGCATGCCGAGGCGCAGAACGATGACGGACAGGCCCAGGAGCACCAGCAACGCACCGCCGATCAAAGCCAGTTGCCGTCTGATGAGCGCGCCGGTGGTGGCGTCGTCGACGGAGGTGTCGATGGTGAGGATGACGGTCGCCGGTGCCACGGTGCCTTCGGCGGGCCCGCGGTCGATGATCAGGCCGGGACTGGGGATGCGCACGGCACTGAGGTCGCCGCCCTCCAGGGTGAGCACACGTCCCGTCGGTGCGGTCGCGCTGAGCGCGGCCACCTGGTCGGCGGCCCGGGACGCCGAGCCGGTGCTCAGCAGGACGCTGTTGTCCTCGTCGACGGCCACCGTGCCCAGGGGCGAACCGAGAAGGGCGCCGAGTTGGTCGGCATCGGCGGTCTGCGGTCCCTGGCCGATGACCCGGGTCAAACGCTCGGCGTTGGCTTCGAGGGTGTCCTGGTTGCGCTTGTCCAGGAAGTCTTCCAGGAGAAGAGCGCTGATGACGGCGCTGGCGACCAGGCCGACGACCAGGAGAACGGCCAGCCCGGCGAGCAGGCGCAGGCGGACGCTGGAGGAGGCCCAGGGAAGACGGCCGCGGAGTCTCACGTGTCGTCCTGCTCTCGGAGGGTGTAGCCGACGCCGCGGACCGTGCGCAGCAGCGGCGTACGGCCATGGTCGATCTTGCGTCGGAGGTTGGAGATGAAACGCTCGACGACGACGGAGTCCCCGCCGAAGTCGTACTGCCACACGGCCTCGAGGATCTGGGCGCGGGAGAGGACCTGCCCCTGGTGACTCAACAGGTAGTGCAGCAGACGGAATTCGGTGGGAGAGAGTTCGACGATCCGGCCGCCCCGGCGGACTTCGTGGCGGAGGTCGTCGAGCGTGAGGTCGCCACAACGCAGGCGTGTTTCCTCGGCGGTGGGGGTCCCGCTGCGGGCGCGGCGCAGCAGCGCCTGCAGGCGAGCGCCGACCTCGACGACGCTGAAGGGTTTGGTGACGTAGTCGTCGCCGCCCAGGCGCAGTCCCCGGACCCGGTCTTCGACGGCGTCGCGGGCGGTGAGGAAGAGCACGGGTACATCGATGGCGCGGGCGCGCAGCAGTTGGAGGATCTCGAAGCCGTCGGCGCCGGGGAGCATCACGTCGAGGACGATGACGTCCGGGGGACGGCGGGCGACCTGCTCGAGGGCTTCGCTCAGGTCGCCGGCCGTGTCGACTTCGAATCCGGCGAACTGCAGTGCCGAGATCAGCAGGCGTCTGATACCGGGATCATCGTCGATGACGAGGACGCGGTCGGCGGTACCCGGCGTGTTGGCGGCGTTCATATGTGCTCCTGGTGGTGGCAGGGGCCGTCCGACGTCTGCCGTTGCCGCCGGTGCGGCGGACCGGGTGGGTCTCCGGTAACGGCTCTGCTGATCATGGTCTCGTCACAGGGCTACTGGGGTGGATTCCTTGACGGGGGCGTGCGGGACCGCCGGTTCGTGAGCGTGGAGGTTCTCGCCCTCGACGTCGAGATGGGGCAGCACGCGGTCAAGGCGCCGCGGCAGCCACCAGGCCCGGTCCCCGAGGAGCGCAAGGATCGCCGGCACCAGGGTCATACGGACCACGAAGGCGTCGACCATGACTCCGAAGGCCAGGGCGAAGGCGATCGGCATGATGTCGGCGTCGTGGGAGAACAGGAAACTGACGAACACCGAGATCATGATGAGCGCGGCAGAAGTTACCACACGGGCGGCGTTGCGGGCTCCGTTGAGGATGGCCGTGCGGGCGTCGCGGTGGCGGTTGTAGTCCTCGCGCATGGCGGAGACGAGGAACACCTCGTAGTCCATGGCCAGCCCGAAGAGCACGGACATCACGATGATGGGCACGAAGCTGGCCACCGGTCCCTCGCTGGGCACGCCCAGCGGGCCGGCCAGCCATCCCCACTGGAAGACCGCGACGGTGGCTCCGAAGGCGGCACCCACGGACAGCAGGAACCCGATGGTCGCCTTGACCGGGATGGCGATCGACCGGAACGCGATCATCAGCAGGAGCAGTGAGAGGCCGACGACGACGATCACGAAGGGCACGAGTGCGCGGCTGAGCTTGTCGGAGACGTCGATGCTGACCGCGGTCATACCGGTGACGGCCACGAAAGAGCCGCTGGACTGTGCCAACGGCTGCATCCGGGTACGCAGCCGGGAGACGAGGTCGCTGGTCTCCTCGGACCGCGGTCCGGTGCCGGGGATGATCTGGATCCGTGCCGCCGTCTCGTCCTCGGCCAGGTCGACACCGCTGACGTCCGCGACGCCCTGGACCCCTCGCAGCTCGTCCTCGACGGCGGCGGCCGTGGAGGAGACGGTGGCCGGGTCCTTGTCCTCGACGAGCACGACGAGGGGGCCGTTGGCGCCGGGACCGAAGGCGTCACTGATCACGTCGTAGGCCTGACGGCTGGAGTTGCTCGTGGCACTGGAACCCTCGTCGGTGAGTGCCAGCTTCAGCTCCATGCCGGGAACGGCCACGGCGATCAGCGCGACCGTGCCCAGGATCAGGTTGCGTACGGGGTGGCGCAGGACGCCCTGGGTCCAGCGCACACCCATCGTGGCCGTCCGGCCGCTGTGCGCCGCCTGCCGGACGGCGCGCTCACGGCCCATGGGCAGGAACCTGCGGCGCCGGGGCGCGGACCGGGGTGCCTTGGGCGTGAGCCGGTGACCGGCCATCCCCATCAGCGCGGGCAGTAACGTCACCGCCGTGATGACGGCGACCGCGACCGCTCCGGCCGAGGCCAGACCCATGGAGGTCAGCATCGGCACACCGGCCACCGACAGACCGGACAGTGCGATGAGGACGGTGGCGCCGGCGAAGATCACGGCGCTGCCCGCGGTGGCGGTGGCCGTGGCGATGGACTCCCGCACCGGCATACCGGTACCGAGCTGGGCACGGTGCCGGGAGACGATGAACAGGGCGTAGTCGATACCGACGGCGAGCCCCAGCATGATCGTCAGGGTAGGTGCGTTGTCGGAGACGTCGAACGCCGTGGCCAGACCGATCATCGCGGCCATCGTGCCCGCGATCCCGAGCACCGCGGTGATCAGCGGCAGACCCGCCGCGAGCAGCGACCCGAAGGTGATCACCAGGATGACCAGGGCCACGCCCAGCCCGATCAGCTCACTGGGTCCCACGGGCGGATGCGAGGACTCGTACGGCTCACCGCCGTAGATGGTCCTCAGACCCTCCTGCCGGGCTTCGTCGCCCGCGGCCTTCACCGCGTCCAACGTGCCTTCCGGCACGTCGTCCTCCTCCTTGGTGGTGAAGGTGACTTGAGCCGCCGCGGTGCGTCCGTCCTCGGAGACGGTGCCGCTCTCGGACGGGTCACTGACCTCGCTCACCCCGGGGATACGGCCCGTGGCCTCCAGCGTCGCCTCCAGGGACTTACGCAGATCCGCCTCGCTCACCGTGCGGCCGGCCGGCGCCTGAAACACGATCTGCGCCGACTGCACATCCGGCTCGGGGAAGTGCCGTTCCATCTTGGTCAGGGCCGTCTGGGCCGGTGAGCCGGGTATGGAGCTGCTGTCCGTGAAGGACCCGGCGAAGGAAAGCCCGAGCCCGACCACCGCACCGAGGGCGAGGAGCCAGCCGATCAACATCCTTGGCCACCGGCGAGCACTCCACGCGCCCAGCCGGTACAAGAGCGTAGCCATCAAAGATTCCCTCACTGTTAGGAAGACGACCCGCCACATCCTTCGCAGTGGACTTGACGGCCGCCTCACGGGGAACCTGAGGGTTTTCTGACGGTTCGACTCCGGCACCGTCAGGTACGTGCGTTGCCGGGCCGGTCGGCGCTCCGCGGGACTGCGGAGGGTGCCTTCGCCTGGTCCAGCCGCAGCGGGAGCCGCGCGGCGAGGTGGTCGATGAGCGCGCTGACACGTCGCGGGACATGGCCGTCCTCTGCGAGGAGGGCATAGATGTCGGCGGCCGGTGTCGGCAGGTGCGGCAGGACCCGGACGAGCTCGCCGCGCTCCAGATGCGGCCTGACGTGCCACTCCGAGCGCATGATCACACCGCGGCCCTCCAGTGCCCAGCCGGTCACCACGTCACCGTCATTGCTGGACAGGCTGCCGTGCACCCGCACATGCCGGGGACGGTCCGCGTCCCCGAAGCGCCAGAGCGCGAAATCGCTCTCGTTCTCCCGCAGCACGATGCAATTGTGGTGGGCCAGATCCTCGACGCCGGCCGGCGTGCCGTGTTGGGCGAGGTAGGACGGCGCCGCGCAGGGCACGCGCCGGTTCGTGGCCAAACGCCGCATGCGCAACGATGAGTCGGGCGGCATGCCCACGTGGACGGCCACGTCGAACTCACGCTGATGAGGCCGTAGAGGCAGCGCGGACGTCTGCATCCGGACGTGCAAGTCCGGGTGGGCCGCGGCGAACTCGCCGAGCAGCGGCGCGATATGCGCGCGGCCGAGACCGAGCGTGGCTTCGACGACCACGGACCCGCGCAACCTCCCGGCCGTGTCGGTGATCGTGTCCTCCAGCTCGCGTACCTGGTCGAGAATCGCCTCGACGCGCCCCGCGTACAGCTCGCCTTCCGAAGTCAGCACGAGTCGGCGGGCGCCGCGCTGCACGAGCCGGACATCCAGGCGGCGCTCCAGCGCGCTGAGGCGTTTGCTGACGACGGGCAGAGAGCAGCCGAGTTCCCGCGACGCGGCCGTCAGCGTCTCGCTCGACGCGACCACGTGGAAGAACTGCAGGTCGTCCACGACTGAACGGCTCTTGTACCAGGGGCGGCCAGAACGCCGAGAGCTTTCCACAGGGGAAAACGTACCTTGCCGGTTACGGCCTTGTAACGGCTGTCACCGCTGGCCAAGGTAGGACCCAGTCGCGCCGTGAGCGGAACACCTCTGGACAGAGTGCTCGCCACCGGACCTGCGCATCGACCACATGGACTGGGAGCCAATTCGTGCCGCACAGC
Organism: Streptomyces sp. NPDC006235; assembly: GCF_040613735.1. Classification (NCBI taxonomy): domain Bacteria; kingdom Bacillati; phylum Actinomycetota; class Actinomycetes; order Kitasatosporales; family Streptomycetaceae; genus Streptomyces; species Streptomyces sp. NPDC006235. The sequence goes on along the minus strand of NZ_JBEXSR010000051.1, from coordinate 38,344 downwards.
TACCGCATCGCAGCGATTCCCGGCGACGGGATCGGCCGCGAGGTCGTCCCGGAGGGCCTGAGGTGCCTGCGGGCCGCCGCCGAGGCGCACGGGTTCGAACTCGACGTCACCGAGTTCGACTTCGCCAGCGCCGACTACTGGCTGAACCACGGCGCGATGCTGCCCGGGAACTGGCGGGACGTGCTCGGCGACTTCGACGCGATCTTCTTCGGCGCGGTCGGATGGCCGGAGGTGGTCCCGGACCATGTCTCGCTGTGGGGCAGCCTGCTCCAGCTGCGGCGGGGCTTCGACCAGTACGTCAATCTGCGCCCCGTCCGGCTGCTGCGCGGCGTACGCAGTCCCCTGCGCGACCACCGGCCGGGCGACATCGACTTCTACGTCGTGCGGGAGAACACCGAGGGCGAGTACTCCAGCATCGGCGGCCGGATCTTCGAGGGCACCGATCGCGAGACGGTGGTCCAGGAGACGGTCATGACACGGACCGGAGTCGACAGAGTCCTGCGCTATGCCTTCGAACTCGCCTCGTCCCGCCCGGGCAAGCACCTGACCTGGGCGACGAAGAGCAACGGGATCTCGATCTCCATGCCCTACTGGGACGAGCGCGCGACCGAGATGGCCGCCCGGTACCCCGACGTGACCGCCGACAAGGACCACATCGACATCCTCACCGCGAGGTTCGTCCTCCAGCCCGACCGGTACGACGTGGTCGTCGCCAGCAACCTGTTCGGTGACATCCTCTCGGACCTCGGCCCGGCCTGCACCGGAACCATCGGCATCGCCCCCAGCGCCAACATCAACCCCGACCGCTCCTTCCCCAGCCTCTTCGAGCCGGTGCACGGGTCGGCGCCGGACATCGCCGGTCTCGGTGTCGCCAACCCCGTCGGCCAGATCTGGAGCGGCGCCATGATGCTCACCCACCTCGGCGAGCACGACGCGGCCGCGCACGTCGTGGCCGCGATCGAGAGCGTTCTGGACGAGCAGCCCGATGTGGTCACACCCGACCTCGGGGGCACGGGGACCACGGTGGGCCTGGGCAAGGCCATCGCGGCCCGGATCGCCGCGAGTTCACTCGTCGGCCACGACGGGGGAGCGGCGGCCGGCCACGCGGTCGACGAGGGGGTCGCGGCGTCATGATCAGACCTGTCTCCGACCCGGTCGGCCTCGAAGTGCGCTGGGACCGGCTCGCCGCCGCCACCGACGAGGCGGCCTCCACCATGCTGCGCACGGCCTTCTCCACGATCATCCGCGAGTCGAACGACTACACCGTCGTCCTGATGGACCGCTCGGGCCGCACGATGGCCGAGTCACGGGCCGGCATCCCCGCCTTCGCCGCCCTGATGAGTTCGCTGACCGCGCTGGTCCTCGAACGGTTCCCGGCGGACGCGTGGCAGGACGGCGACAGCGTCATCACGAACGACCCGTGGATCGCCACCGGGCACCTGCCCGACATCGCCATGATCTCCCCGGTCTTCCACCGAGGACGGCTCGTCGCGTTCGCCGGCACCGTGGCGCACTCACCGGACATCGGTGGCACACCCTCGATGAGCGCCACCGAGCTGCTCTCCGAGGGCATCCTGATTCCTCCGCTGCGCCTGTTCCGGGGCGGGCGGGTCGAGCAGGGGGTCAAGGACCTGCTGCTGGCGAACGTACGACTGGCGGACCAGGTGTGGGGTGACCTGGAGGCGCAGGCCGCGGCACACGCCGTGTGCCGCCGACGCGCCAAGGAGTTCCTCACCGACTTCCGTGAGCCGGACTTCGAGGCGTTCGCGGACCAGGTCCACGCGGTGACCGACGCAGCGATGCGGGCGGGCGTCCGCGACCTGCCCGACGGCGTCCACCGCGCCGCCCTGGACGCGGACGGCGTCGAAGGCCACCCCACGCACATCGAGTGCGCGGTGACCGTGCGCGGCGAGGAGGTGGAGATCGACTACACCGGCAGCTCCCCCCAAGTGCCCTTCGCGACGAACTCGACGCTGAACTACACCCGCGCCTACTCCATGTATCCGCTGAAGATCCTGCTGGATCCGTCCACGCGGACCAACTGGGGCTCCTACCGCTCCATCCAGGTCACCGCGCCGGAGGGCACGATCGTCAACCCGACATTTCCCGCGCCCGTCGTGGCACGCCACCTCACCGGCCACCTCCTGTCCTGCGCGGTGTACCAGGCACTGGCTCCGGTGCTGCCCGACCGTGTCATCGCCGACAGCGGCGGTGCCCCCGCCCTGCGGGTCCGCTTCGCGGGGATCGACGGCTCCGGCCGGCCCTTCAGCCTCATGCTCTTCGCCAACGCGGGCATGGGCGCGTCCAAGGAGTCGGACGGGCTGTCCACCACCGCCTTCCCGACCAACTCCGGCGGCGGCAGCATCGAGGCCCTGGAGGCCGCGTCTCCGCTGCACTTCCTCCGCAAGGAATTACGTGCCGGATCGGGCGGACGGGGCCGGCGCCGCGGAGGACTGGGCCAGACCATCGAGGTCCGCAACCCGACGAGCCGACCGGTGCAGATGGTGCTGCTCGGAGACCGCCAGCGGCATCCGGCGCTCGGACTGGCCGGCGGTGAACCCGGCGCCACCGCACAGGTCGTCCTGGACTCCGGCGAGCGTGTCCCACTGAAATCGATCTCGCAGCTGGCCCCCGGCTCGTCGGTGGTCATCTCCTTCGCCGGCGGCGGCGGGTTCGGCCGCCCCGAGGAGCGTGAGCCCGAGCTCCTGGTCGCCGACGAGATCGCCGGCTACACCGTCCCAGCCAGTCAGCACAGCCCGCGCACAGTTCCGGCGGCGGGCGACAGTGCACATGAGGAGGCGGGCCGATGAGCCGCACGGTCCGGATCGGCGTCGACGTCGGCGGAACGTTCACCGATCTGCTGCTGCACGACTCGCGCCGGGGACTGATCCGGTCCGGGAAGCTGCCCACCACACCCCACGCCCCCAACGAGGCCATCACCGCGGGGATCGCCCGCCTGCTGGAGGAGACGTCCACGGCCCCCTCAGACGTCGCGGGCATCGTGCACGGCACCACGCTGGTGACGAACACCCTGCTGGAGCGCACCGGAGCGGTCGTCGGTCTGCTGACCACCAGCGGATTCAGCGACTCCCTCGAAATGGGACGGGAGACGAGGTTCGACACCACCGACCTGCTCGCCCGGCCGGCTCGGCCACTGGTGCCGCGCCAGCTGCGCCGCGGGGTACCCGGCAGGATCGCCGCGGACGGCAGTGAACTAGAACCGCTCGACGAGCGTGCCGTCCTCGCGGCTGTGCGGGATCTGGTGGACCAGGGCATCGAGGCACTGGCCGTGGCCCTGATGCACTCCTACCGCGACGCCGGGCACGAGCACCGGGTGCGGGAGCTGGTCGCGCGGGCCCACCCCGACCTCCCCGTCACGCTCTCCAGCGCCGTGGCCCCGGTCATCGGCGAGTACGAGCGTGCCGGCACCGCCTGCCTGAACGCGTACGTGCAGCCCCTGATGTCGCGCTACCTCGACGACCTGCGTGACGACCTGACCGCCATGGGGGTCGACGCGCCCCTGCGCATCATGCTCTCCGGCGGTGGTGTCACGACCCTCGAGGACGCCGAGCGGTTCCCCGTACGGCTGCTGGAGTCGGGCCCCGCGGCCGGTGCCATCGCCGCTGCCGCGGTCGCCAGGACGCTTGGGGAGCAGGACGTCGTCTCCTTCGACATGGGCGGTACGACGGCGAAGATCGCTGTCGTCCAGGGGGGCAGGCCCAGGCTCAAGCACGACTTCGAGGCGGGGCGGGTCGACAAGTTCAAGCCCGGCTCGGGGCTGCCGGTGCGCCTGACCGTCGTCGACATGATCGAGATCGGTTCGGGAGGCGGCTCGATCGCGGCACCCGACGCACTCGGGCTGCTCAAGGTGGGACCGCGCAGCGCCGGTTCGGTGCCCGGCCCCGTCGCCTACGGGCGTGGAGGCGAGCGACCCACCGTGACGGACGCCGACCTCCTGCTCGGCCATCTCGACGCGGAGAACTTCCTCGGCGGCGAGATGAGGCTGCGCACGCGCGAGGCCCACAAGGCGCTGACCCGTGAGGTGGCCGGGCCCCTGGGACTCGACACCGCCGACGCTGCCGCCGGGATCGTCGAGGTGGTCACCGAAAGCATGGCCGCCGCCGCCCGCATGCACCTGTCCGAGCAGGGCAAGGACCCCGCCGACTTCGCGCTGCTGGCCTTCGGCGGAGCCGGACCCGCCCATGCCTACGGGCTGGCGAAGTCGCTGAAGATGTCACGAGTGATCGTGCCGATGCGGGCCGGTGTGCTGTCCGCCTGCGGGCTCCTTGCCGCCGCTCCCACGGTCGACGAGGTCCGCAGTCTTCCGTCGCCTCTGGCCGACGTCGACTGGGACCAAGTAGCAGCGCTGTACGACGAGATGACGGCCCGCGCCACCGAAACACTCCAGCCGGGAGACCCGGAGCTCGTGCGGGTCCGCCGTTCGGCCGACATGCGTTACCTCGGCCAGGGCTTCGAGATCGAGGTCGGCGTGCCCGAGCAGGACTTCGGACCGGCAGGTCTCGGACGCATCCGGACCGCCTTCGACTCCACGTACCGCGCCGTGTTCGGCCGTTCCCTCGACGGGGCCGTGGAAGTCGTGAACTGGCGGCTTTCCATGCAGCTGCCCGGTCATGAGGTGTCGGCGGACGGCAGCCATGCGCGAGGAGGTGAGGCAAGCCGCGGTGTCCGGCCGGTGTACTTCCCGGGACACGGGCTGCTCGAAGCCACCGTATGGAGCCGCTACGAGCTCACGCCGGGAACCGAGCTGACAGGTCCGGCGCTCTTCGAGGAACGCGAATCCTCCTGCTCCTTCGGGCCGGACTGCCGGATCCGGGTCACCGACGACCTGACCCTCGTGGTCGAGGTGGAGTCATGACGACGGTGTCAGCAGGGCAGCACACACCCACCCGGCGCATCACGCTCCTGGTCGCCCTGGCGGTCTTCGCCCAGGAGTCGACCTGGAACTTCTACGAATCCCAGGTACCGCCGCTCCTGCGGGAGCACCTCACCAGCGCGGCCGTCGTGGGTCTGCTGATGGGCATGGACAACCTGTTGGGCATCTTCATCCAGCCGTGGATCGGCAACCGGTCCGACCGGACGAGGACCTCCTGGGGCCGGCGGATGCCCTACCTGGTGGTCGGGATGCCGATCGCCGCCGCCCTGTTCATCCTCATCCCGCACAGCGCGGCGTCCTTGCCGCTGCTGATCGTGGTGCTGTTCTCGTACGCGCTCGTCGCCAACACCTTCAAGCCGATCGCCGAGGCGCTCGTACCGGACTTCATCCCACCCGAGCGACGAAGCCGGGCCAACGCCGCAGTCAAGATCGCCTCGAGCATCACGGCCATCGTCGCCGCGGTCATCAGCATCTTCCTGGTCGACAACCATCTGAACCTCGCGTTCGCGATCCCCTCGATCATCATGCTGATCTCGATCGGAGTGCTCGCGGCCACCGTGCGCGACAACCGGTCCCCGGCCTACCAGGCAGCGGTGGCCGAGAGCGATGAGGAGCACTGTGGCGAGCGCACCGAGCCACGGGTCCGGGACACCTTCATCGAGATCCTCAAGGACACCGATCGCAGCCGGCTCCTGCTGCTCCTGGCGATTCTCCTCTTCGGCAGCGCATGGGCCGCGTCCCGGTCGTTGATGACGCCGTACGGGACGGAAGCCCTGGACATGTCACGGGGAGCCGCCGGCGGTCTCACCCTGCCCAGCGGTGTCGCCTTCATCCTGGCGGCCTACCCGGCGGCCGTGCTCGCCGAGCGTTACGGGCGGCTCCGGGTCATGGCCGTGGGCATGTCGGTCTTCGCCGCCGCCATGGTGCTCGGGACGATCGTCCAGACCCCGACGGGGGCCACCGTGGCCCTGTGTCTCGCGGCGGCCGGCGCGACCTGCTTCCTGGTCAACGCTGTGGTCGTCCTGTGGAACCTCGCACCCTCGGCACGGGTCTTCGGGACCTACGCCGGTATGTACACCGTCGGATGGGCCGGCGGCGGCTTCCTGGGCCCGGCGGTGGTCGGCGGGATGGTCGACATCACCGGATGGCCCCTGATGCTCGTCGACGTCGCCGTGGTCGCCTCGCTGTCGATCATCGTCGTAGCCAGGATCGGTGTGCTGCAGCGGCGCACCGCCCTGGCCCTCGCCAAGTGACCAGCCCATCCCCGCGGCGCGGCGCGAGGCCGGCGCCGGACGCAGCCAGAGACGAGGAACCGTGCCCCGCATTCTGATCACCACGGACTACCTACGGCCCGGCGACGAGGTCGATCACTATCTCCGGGCGCACGGCCACACAGCGGTATACGCCCCGCTGGTCGGCCGACGCGGTCCCGGGCAACTCGTCGCCGCCCTCGACGGGATCGACGCGGCGCTGGTCGGACATGACCTCCTGACCGCCCAGGTCCTCTCCGAAGTTCCGGGCCTGCGCGCCATCGTGCGCACCGGCGTCGGCTACGACTCGATCGACATCGTCGCCGCGGGCAAGCTCGGCATCACGGTGAGCAACCTGCCGGGAATCAACGCGAACGCCGTGGCCGAGTACACCCTCGGTCTGCTGCTGGCGGCCGCGCGGCGACTGGTGCAGAGCGCGGCGGGCGTCGCTGCCGGCCGGTGGCCGAGGGAGGACGGTCACGAGTTGCGTGGGTCGACGCTCGGGCTGATCGGATACGGGGCGGCAGCGCGCGCAGTGGTGCCGCTGGCGCGGGCCTTCGGCATGGAGGTGCTCTGCACGACCGGTGTGCCGGAGGACGAGCGGTCGGACCCGTCGGTGCGGTTCGTCGCGCTCCCCGAGCTGCTGGCGGCGTCCGACTACGTATCGGTGCACACCGCGCTGACGGACCGCACACGCGGTCTCCTGGACGCCGCCGCCTTCCGGCGGATGAAGCCGACGGCGGTACTGGTCAACACCGCGCGGGGAGCCGTCGTCGACGAACAGGCCCTCGCCGACGCCGTGCGCACCGGCCAGATCGCCGCGGCGGCCCTCGACGTGGTGAGCGAGGAGCCGCTCCCGGCCGACAGCCCGCTGCGGGACGTCGAGGGAATCGTCGTCTACTCCCACCTCGCGGGCCAGACCGCCGAAGCCCGCGCCGCCGCGGGCCTCGAGGGGGCGGCCGAGGTGGTGGCCGCCCTGGCGGGCCGCCCCCGGTTCGTGGTGAACGCCCACCTGCTGCCCCACACCCCCGCTGCCCGGACTGACGGGTGACACCCACCCGCCACATGCCCGGTAACCAACAAGGAAGAGGAACATGGAAAACAAACGGGTCGACCAGGTCAAGGTCCTGGCACCGACCGGCATGCTGGGAGCCGGCTTCCCCGAGGCCACGATCGTGCGCGGTCTGGCACTGGGCGCCGACGTCATCTCCGTCGACGGGGGCAGCACCGACTCAGGTCCCTACTATCTCGGCGCGTCGCAGCCCAAGACCACCCGCGCGGCGGTCGCCCGTGACCTGCGCATGCTGCTCAAGGCCGCGGCAGGCGCCGGTATCCCACTGATCGTGGGCTCATGCGGCACCAGCGGAACCGACTTTGGTGTCGACTGGGTCGCCGGCATCGTCGCCGACATCCTGGCGGCCGAGGGACTCCGGCTGCGGGTGGCGCGCATCTACAGCGAGCAGTCGACCGGCGCGCTCCTGAAGTGCCTGGACGAGGGCCGGATCCATGCTCTGCCTCCGCTGGGCGCACTGGAGGCGGAGACGCTGCAGAGCTGTACGCACATCGTGGGCGCGATGGGGCACGAGCCGATCGTCGCCGCCCTTGAGGCCGGTGCGCAGGTCGTGCTCGCCGGCCGCGCCACCGATACCGCCATCGCCGCCGCCTACCCGCTGATGAAGGGCATGCCGGCCGGACCGACCTGGCACGCCTCCAAGATCATCGAGTGCGGTGGGCAATGCACCAGCAACCCGCGCGCGGGTGGAGTGCTGGCCACCATCGACGCCGACGGCTTCACCATCGAGCCGCTCGATCCGACGGCCGCCTGCACACCGGTCCTGGTCGCCGCCCACATGCTCTACGAGACGGTGGACCCGTTCCGGATGCGCGAGCCGGACGGCACCCTGGACGTCCGTGAGGCCGTCTACACCGCCCTGGACGACCGCACAGTGCGGGTCGAGGGTTCGCGGTTCCATGTCGCCGACCAGCACACCATCAAGCTCGAAGGCGCCCGGATCACCGGCTACGAGACCATGTCGTTCAGCGCGATCCGAGACCCGCACATCCTTGCGAACATCGACGACTGGGCCGATCTCATGCGCACGGTGATCAGGCAGCGGGTGGAGCAGACGATCGGCATCGGCGACGACAAGTACGCCTTCGACCTGCGCCTCTACGGGCACAACGCCATCCTCGGGGACCTGGATCCGGCAGTGGGTCCGCCTCGCGAGGTGGGAGTCATGCTCCTCGTCAACGCACCGGACCAGAGCACCGCCACCGCCGTCGCGAAGATCGCCAACCCCTTGATGCTCCATCTGCCGACGGCCGACATGGACTACCTGCCGAGCCTGGCGTTCGCCACCTCACCGGCCGAGGTCGAGCGCGGTCCGGCGTACGAGTTCGTGCTCAACCACGTGGTCGACACCCTCAGCCCCACCGACATGTTCCGCACCGAGTTCGAGGAGGCCTCCCACCATGGCTGAGACCGCCCCCACCACCCTGGGCGACCTGGCGTACGAGGTCCGGTCCAAGAACGCCGGGCCGTTCTGGGTCACCATGGAGCTGTTCATGCGTGACGCGGACGGTTATCGCATCGCCGCCGACGAGACGTTCCTCAACGAGGGCGCGGTCGCCCGGCTCTACGGACTCGACGAGGCCGACGTGCTGATGTTCCGCATCCCGTCGCTGAACGTCGTCAAGATCTCGTTCCCGCGTCCCGTCAGCCAGGCGTCGCTGCGTGACCGTGACGTCCACTCCGGTCAGCACCACGTGCCGCTGGCGGTTCTGCCCGTGCCCGCGACCTGACCCTGAACGCACCCGCCGGACACGGTCGTTCACCCACTCACCCCCGAAAGCGCATGAAGGAGCAGCTCCTTGATCACACCTGCCGTGCCCGGATCGGGTACCCGTCACCAGGCCCGCGGACGCCGTTCGGCGTTGACGGCACTGCTCGCGGCCGCGGTCGTCGGCACGCTCGGCACCGCACCGGCCGCCCCGGCCGACACCACGCGCCCCAGCGCCGCCACCTGCCCGGGCCACCTGGCGGAGAAGGCAGACTGCTTCACCGGCCGGGATGCCAACGGCGCCTACTACACCATGGCCGTCCCCGAAGACTGGAACGGCTCCCTCGTCGTCCACGCCCACGGCGGTCCCGACTTCTCCTACGACGAGTCCACCACCACCGAGGACCTGGAACGCTGGGCGGTGATGGTCGACGAGGGCTATGCCTGGGTGGGCTCCTCGTACCGGCGCGGCGGTTACGGGGTCAGGATGGCCGCCGCCGACACGGAGAACGTACGCCGCCTGTTCGTCAGCCACTTCGGCCGCCCCGACCGCACCTACCTGCATGGCCAGTCCTGGGGCGGCAACGTCGCGGCCAAGGTCACCGAGACCTACGGCGGGAAGCGTGGCGCCTACGACGGAGTCCTGCTGACCAACGGCTTCCTGGCCGGCGGCTCGCGTGGCTACGACACGCGCGTGGACCTGCGGACGGTCTACCAGTACTACTGCCGCAACCTGCCCCGTCCCACCGAACCGCAGTACCCGCTGTGGCAAGGCCTGCCCGCGGACTCCCCGATGACACCCGACGAGGTCCACGGCCGACTCCAGGAGTGCACCGGCATCGACTCCGACCCGGCCGACCGGACCGCGGAGCAGCAGCGCGACCTCGACGACATCCTGGCCGTCACCCGCATCCCGGAACGCTCCCTGGCCACGAACATGCAGTACGCGGCCTTCCTCGTCCGGGACATCGTGTCCCACCGGCTCGACGGCCGTAACCCGTTCAGCAACCGTGGGGTCCGCTACGACGGTTCGCACGACGACAAGGCGCTCAACGCCGGCGTGGCGCGCTTCTCGGCCGACCCCGCCGCGCGCCGCGACCTCTCCTACGACAGCGACCTCACCGGACGGATCGTACTCCCGGTCCTCACGCTGCACGCGATCGACGACCCACAGGTCTTCGTCGAGCACGAGGCGGCCTATCGCGCCACCGTCCAGGCCGCCGACCGCAGCGAGAACCTCGTCCAGACTTTCACGAGGGAGAGCGACCACAGCGCGCTCAGCAACGCCGAGTACGCCAACTCCCTGGCTGCTCTGGACACATGGGCACGCACCGGCCGGAAGCCCACCCCCACCTCGATCGCGCGTTCCTGCAGCGCGTTCGACACCACCTACGGTGGCGGCTGCTTCTACGATCCGGCGTTCCGTCCCGCTCCGTTCGCCACCCAGGTCCGCCCCCGGCCCGGCGGCCTCCACTGGCCCGCCATGTCCGCCGCGCAGGAACAGGCGTGGAGCCGTATCGAGGGCGTGGGCATCGCACCCTGAAGCCGGCCCGCAGCCCTTTCTCTCCGCCCAACCACTCGGGAGAGTCCCATGTCCCTGGCCGAAGAACTCAGTTCGTACGCCGTGTCCCTGCGCACCGGTATGAAGGTGCTGGGCTGGGCGACTCCATCGCGGGCGCCGAGGCTGCTGCCCTGGGCGCGGCCCTGAGAGACAGTGGGGTGGTGTTCAAACGGATGCGGCGAGTCCACGCCGACCGGCAGGACGGTACGGCGTTCGCGCGACGGCCGGCCCTCCGCGTCCGGCAGATGCTCGTCCTCAGGCCGACCGTGAGGGCGGACCGGGGACAACCGGTTGACGGCCGCATCCAAGGAGGACCGGTCGGAAAGGTCCGCCTTCACCAACTCGGCGCCCAGACGGTCATGGCATGTCTGCATGTGTGACGCGCACGGGGGATGGGCGTCGGCGTGTGGGTGCCGCGAGCAGCTTCAGAGGATGCTGGGCAAGCCTGTCAGATGTCGCAATTCGGCGAGGACTTGGTGGTTGTCGCGGAAGTGGACGGCGTGCCAGCCCTGGCGTCGGGCCGCGGCGCAGTTGCCTGCGAGGTCGTCGACGAGCACACAGTCCTCGGGGGTGACACCGGCCGTCTTGGCCGCCAGATCGAAGATCTTCGGGTCGGGTTTGCGGACGCCGACCTTGCATGAGTCGATGAGACAGTCGACCTCGCCGGCCGGGGCGACGATCGCCCGCCAGTACGGCTCCCACTCGACGACGTTGTTCGACAGGATGCCCACTCGGAACCCGTTGTCGCGGGCGTTCCGCAGGGCGCCCACCATCACCGGGTTGGCCGTGACGCCGTCGAACCACTGCTCGCCGAAGCCCTCCAGGCGGGCACGGCTCAGATCAAGCCCTGGGTGACGGCTCGTCAGGACACGGCGGAGGCGGCGCCCCCACTCGGCCTCGGTGAGGGCGGCGATCTCGATGGGCGCCAGGGTCGGCATGCCCATCTCGTCCGCGACCTCCTTCATGGCGGCCTGAAGTTGCGCGGGCAGAATGCCGGTCTTGCGGTGGTAGGCGTCGTACAACTCGTCCAGAGGTGGCGAGAGTACGCCGCCGAAGTCGAACCAGACCATGGGCAGGGGCATGCAGAGAGCCCTCCTGTCAGGGCGTTGTGGGGTGAAGCAGCAAGGAGGCCTGCGCTGAGGCAGGGATGAGGAACTGGCCGATGGGGCTGGTGCACCGCAGGGCAACCTCGGCTGTGGAGATCACGCTCTTCTCCTGGAGCATCTCCATACGGAAAACGGCCGCGCCCGGCGTCGCCCGGTCCTCGACCAACTCGGCGTGGCACACGGTGGGCAGTTCGAACTCACCGAACCGTGTGAAGGTGGCCGCGCAGTGCGTCAGCGTCAGCCGCCGGGGCGACAGGCCCAGCAGTTCGTGGGCCGCGTGCAGGGCGGTCTGCCGGTATGCCTCGAAGAACAGCGCACCGGGGATGTGGTCGAGTGGGTGGTCGAACAGAGCCGGATGCGCCTGGTCGACGATGACCTGAGCCACGACCTGGCGTCCGACGGCCGCCGCCTCCGCCAGGACGACGTTGTCGGGCGAGCGCCGCCCGACCGCGGCAGGGCTGAGCCGGCGGCCATGGGGGTGCGGGCGCGGAGTCTCCAGGTCGAGGGCGGCGCGTCCGCGTTCACGCAGCTTGTCCCACGCATCGCCGGGCATCCACTGGATGGTCATGGTCATGGATGCGGCGTCGTGGCCGTCGACAGCCAGCCGCATCTCCAGGGTGACGCCGACGAGCTCGGCGCCGCGGTGCTTCTCGCCCGTGAGGGTGACGGTCAGCAGCCCCCGCCCAGGCAGCCGCCCGATCTCCAGCGCTTTGGTGTCGAGGACGGTGAACTCGCCGGAGTTGAAGCTGAACTTGCGGTCCAGCGGGACGGCGCAGTGTTCGTGGGCGACCAGGATGGAGGTCTGTCGGAACACTTCGAGTAACAGGAGCGGGTCGTAGGCGGCCGGAGTCACCAGGTGGTCGCTGTAGTAGCTGTGGACGCGTGGCAGCTGCGCCGCGACGAGGAATTCGCTGTCGGAATGGCGCTGAGTATCGGTCAGAAACACCTCGCAGATGGCGGCGCGGTGGACGAGCTGCCGGGAGACGGTTACCGCGTAGGACAGGCCATGGTTTCCCGAAACGGACATGTCTTGACACTCCTCGAACCAGGAATGGTGAAAGGAACAGTGGTTCATCTGCGGACCATCATTACGCGTGCCAGGGCGGCGCAACCAGGGGATGAAAACCCCCGCCATTGGCGCCCATGCCGCTGATCACGGAAGGTCGCCAACAGCATCGACGACTCACAGAACGTCTGCTCAGGTCTCCTGCTGGTCGAATACCTGTGTGCCGAGCACGGCGAGTAGTTCCAGTTTGGCGACCGAGTCGGTTCCGACAGCGGGGGTGAACCAGAGCAGTCGCTGCCGTCCGTCCTCGCTGAACAGATTCAGGCAATTGACTTCAAGCAGTCCGAGCTCTCGATGTATCAGTCGTTTCCTGTCGTGGCGTCGGAACGAAACATCGTGCCGGGCCCAGTGTTCGGAGAACTCGGGACTACACGCGCTCAAGGCCGTGATCATCGCACGGACATCGGGGTCAGCGCCGCGCCGGGCCGAGGCCGCACGCAGGTCGGCCACGAAGGAGCGGGTGTGCTCGGCATGGTCCTCGGGCGGGTAGAGCGCCCGTGCTTCCGGATCGGTGAACCACCGGTACAGGAAGCTCGCGGTCCATCCGGTCGTGGACGGCGGTGGACCGAGCAGCGCACGGGCCGCCGGGTTCTGTACGAGCATGACGCGCAGGTCGGTGACCACCTGGGCCGGTGTGCCCCCCAGGCGATGCATCAAATCCAGCATCCCCGGGTGGACGTGGTCGGCCGGACTGCCGGACGGGGGCAGCGGACGGCCCGCCAGGGCGAAGAGGTAGTCGCGCTCGTCCCGGCTCAGTCGGAGTGCCCGGGCGAGCGCGGCGAGCATCTGCTCCGAGGGTTGGACGCCCGCCCCGCGCTCCAGCTCGATGTAGTAGTCGACCGAGACACCGGCCAGCTGAGCGACCTCTTCACGGCGAAGACCCGGTACACGGCGGCGCGGCCCGGTCGGTAGGCCGACATCCGCGGGTCGGATGCGATCACGGCGTGACCTCAAGAAGCCGCCCAGTTCCGAAAGATTCACACCGACACCTTGACCTGAACGCACTCGGCTTTCCAGGGGTTGCCGACCCCTGAGTAAGCGACCCCAGGTAGCCCGGAGAGGGGGTTGTGGACCCATCGAGGACCAGACCGTTCAAAGGAGCAACCCGTGAGTGGGCGTACCCCTTGGGTCGCCACCGCGATCCTGGGGGGCGCCCGGGCCGGGCAGAGGCTGTGCGGGAGGGTGAATCCGGCCCCTGCCCTGCGACAGGGGCAGGCCCGTGCCGCGGTTGGTGTGGGCGATGATCTCCGCGGTGATGGAGATGGCGGTCTCCTCGGGAGTTCGGGCACCGAGGTCCAGGCCGATCGGTGAGTGCAGACGGGCCAGTTGCTCCTCGGGCACGCCGGCTTCCCGGAGCAGGGCGACGCGGTGGCCGTGTGTGCGTCGGGAGCCCATGGCGCCGACGTAGCCGACGGGGAGGGCGAGCGCCGACCGCAGCAGGGGGATGTCGAACTTGGCGTCGTGGGTCAGGACGCAGACGGCCGTGCGGGCGTCGGTCTCGGTGGCCGCGAGGTAGCGGTGGGGCCAGTCGGTGACGATCTCGTCGGCGTGCGGGAAGCGGGCCCGCGTGGTGAAGACGGGGCGGGCGTCGCAGACGGTGACGTGGTAGCCGAGGAAGCGGCCGGCCTGACTGAGGGCGGCGGCGAAGTCGACGGCGCCGAAGATCAGCATGCGGGGACGGTGTGCGTGGGTGTGGACGAGGACGGTCAACCTCGTGGGACACGTGCCGGCTTCGCCGCCGACCTCGATGCGTGCGGTGCGTCCCGCACGGAGGAGCGCGCGGGCGTGCGCCACGACCACCTTGTCCTCGTTCTCACCGCCGAGGGTGCCGTCGTGGGGACCGCCGTCGGGGACGTGGAGGGTGCGGCCGAGGCATTCGCCGGGGCCGTCGATGACTCGGGCCACGGCGCAGGAGCGGCCCGCGAGCACGGCCTCCAGGGCGGCGGCGACGTGCGCCTCGGCGGCGGGCTCCACGCGCTGGACCAGGACCTCGATCTCGCCACCACAGGTCAGGCCGACGGCGAAGGCGTCGTCGTCGGAGTAGCCGAAGCGGGTGCGAACCGGTGGCCCGCCGTGTGCCAGGACCTGTTGGCACAGTTCGTAGACCGCCGCTTCGACACAGCCGCCGGAGATATTCCCGACCGCGGTGCCCTCCATGTCGACGGCGAGGGCGGTGCCGACGGGCAGGGGTGCACTGCCACTGACGTGGGTGACGGTGGCGAGGGCGAAGGGGCGGGCCCTGCCGTACCACTGGTGCAATGTGTCCGCGATGTTCAGCATGACCGGCCCTCCGTGAGGTAGGTGCGCCTCCAAGGGACCGCCGCCGAGCCTCGGGGATGCGGCTGCGGCGGCGGCCCTGGTGTCCGGAGGGCTCAGAGCAGCGCTTCGGCGGTGATGGGCAGTTGGCGGATGCGGCGGCCGGTGGCGTTGAACACGGCGTTCGCGATCGCGGGCGCCACGCCGACGATGACGATCTCGCCCAGACCCTTGACTCCGATCGGGTCGGCCTCGTAGTCCTCCCCCTCGATGTAGATGGCCTTCATCTCGGGCATGTCGGCGTGGGTCGGGACGAGGTAGTCGGCGAGGTTCGCGTTGACGATCCGGCCGTCGCGGTGGTCGGTGACCGTGTGTTCGAGGAGGGCCTGGCCGATACCGCCGGTCATGGCTCCGATGGCCTGGCTGTCGGCGAGTCTCGGGTTGATGATCCGGGCGGCGTCGTACACGCCGACCATGCGCCGGACCCGCACCAGGCCGAGGCGGGCGTCGACGGCCACTTCGGCGAAGGTCGCGGCGTAGGCGTAGAAGGAGAACTTCTCCGATTCCGGCGCCCCGGCGTACGTGCCGAGTGCTTCGAGGTGGGTGCGGTCGTTGCGGGTCAGCAGCCGCCGGTACGTCTCCCCGCGCACGGGGGCGTCCTTCACATACAGCCGGCCGCCGCGTACCACCACATCGGCGGGGTCGACGCCGTACAGCGGTGAGTCCTCGTCCTCGACCGCCAGCGTGACGGCCTGCTTGCGCAGCTGGTCGCAGCCGTCCTGGACGGCGGATCCGACACTGGCCATGGTCCGCGAGCCGTGGTGGCCGGGAGCCAGGGGCAGGTCGGAGTCGCCGAGCCGAAAGGTGACCTGGCGCATGGTCAGGCCGAGGGCGTCGGCGGCGACCTGGGTCATCGACGTGGCCGTGCCGGGGCCCATGTCGCTGGTCGCGGACTGCACCAGGGCGGTGCCGTCGGCGTCGAGCCGGACCGAGGCCCGGGCCTCGCTGCGCGCGGTGTCGTAGACACCGGCGGCCATCCCCATGCCGATGAGCCAGTCGCCGTCACGCGTCGAGCGGGGCTTGGGGTTGCGCCGGTGCCAACCGAACTCGCGGGCGCCCGTTCGGTAGCAGTCGCGCAGGCGGCGGGTGGAGAACGGCAGGTTGCTGGACTCGTCGGCGGTGGGTTCGTTGCGCAGGCGCAGCTCGATCGGGTCCAGGCCCAGTTCGTGGGCGAGTTCGTCCATCGCCGTCTCGACACAGAAGGCGCCGCTGGAGTAGCCGGGACCACGCATCCACGTGGGCGTGTTCACGTCCAGCGGTACATGCCCGTACACCTGGCGGACGTGGGGCGTGCTGTAGAGCATCCGGCCGGCCGCGAGAACGTCTTCGCTGTGCCTTTCGTAGCGGGAGGACTCGGTGCGGACGTCGTGCGTCGACGCGGTCAGACGGCCCCGCCGGTCGCTGCCCAGCCGCAGGTCGTACTCGTACGCGGGCCGGTATCCCACGCCGAAGTACGTCTGCCTGCGGGTGAGGACGAGTTTCACGGGGCGTTTCACCTCGCGGGCGGCCAGGGCCGCGATGGAGGTGTGCACCCAGGTCCGGCCGCCGCTGCCGAAGGCGCCGCCGACGGCCGGCGAGATGACGCGGATGCTGTCCGGCGGCATGCCGAACTCGGCGGCCATGGTCTCCACGGTGCCCTGCACATGCTGGGTCTTCTCCCAGAGCGTGAGTCTGTCGCCCTCCCAGTGGGCGACGGTACCGGCCGGCTCCATCGGGTTGTGGTGGTTGCGGGCCATCCGGTACGACAGGTCCAGTGTGACGTCGGCGGCCTCCAGGGCACGGTCCGCGTCTCCGCGCGCATAGGTCTCGGGATCGTCCGCGGGGTCGGCGGCGCCGAGGTCGGTCGAGGGAGGCTGGGTGTCGTAGGAGACCTTGACCAGGCTCGCCGCGTGCTGTGCCACCTCCAGTGTGGCCGCCACCACGACCGCGACGGGCTGTCCGAAGAAGCGGACGCGGTCGTCCTGGAAGGGGCGCAGCGCCTCCCCCGGCGGGAATCCCGGTTCCCGGTGCGGCAGTTTGGGCGCGTTGAGGTGGCTGATCACCTTCACGACGCCGGTCTGGGCTTCGGCGGCACGGGCGTCGATGCCGGTGACACGACCGCGTCCGACACTGCTGTCGACGATGACCGCGTGCACGACCCCGTCGGGGTTGTTGTCTCCGGCGTACTTCGTTCTGCCGGTGACCCTCAGTCGTGCGTCGACCCGCGGCACCGCCGCACCGACCGCTGCCTGTGGCTGGCTCATTCGGTGCCTCCTACGGTGCGCAGCTGACGTTCGACGGTGCGTTTGAGCAGCTCGGCCTTGAAGCCGTTGTGCTTGAGGGGACGCGCCCCGTCGGTCGCCTGCTCGGCGGCCTCGGCCCACAGCCCGTCGGAGGGGCGTTCGCCGATGAGGTGGCGCTCGACGGCGGGCAGTCTCCAGGGCACGGTGCCCACGCCTCCGGCGGCCACCTTGGCCTCGCGGATCGCTCCGCCGCCGATGTGCAGGGCGACGGCCGCCGAGGTCAGCGCGAACTCGTAGGACTGCCGGTCGCGCACTTTCAGATACCCGGATTTCAAGGGACGCGCGTGGGCCGGGATCTCCACGGCCGTGATCAATTCGCCTGGGTGGATGGCCTGTTCGCGGTTCGGGGTGCTGCCCGGCCGGAGCAGGAAGTCGGCGAAGGGCAGGCTGCGTGCACCGTCCGGGCCCAGCAGGTGCACGGTCGCCTCCAGCGCCGTGAAGGCTACGGCGACGTCGGAAGGGTGGGTGGCCACGCAACTGTCGGAGGTGCCCAGGATCGCGTGGCTGCGGTTGTAGCCGCGCAGCGCGGCGCATCCGGCGCCGGGCTCACGTTTGTTGCAGTCGGCGGTCACGTCACGGAAGTAGGTGCACCGGGTGCGCTGCATGATGTTGCCGCCGATGGTGGCCATGTTCCGCAACTGGGCCGAGGCGCTCAGTCCCAGCGCCTGCGAGATGACGGGGTACAGGGCGCGTACGCCCCGGTGGGCGGCGGCCTCGGACATTCTCACCAGTGCGCCGATGCGCAGACCCCCGCTCTTGGTGACGATGATCTCGCCCAGCGGCAGGGAGCTGATGTCGACCAGCGAACCCGGGTGTTCGACGGTCTCCCGCATCAGGTCGACGAGGGTGGTGCCGCCGGCGATGTAACGCCCGCCGCGCCGACCGGCATGGAGAGCTTCGCGCGTGTCCGCGGCCTTGGTGTAGGTGAAGGGATGCATGGGAATCGGTCCTCACTTCCTGCCCGCGGCCTGCTCGATCGCGCGCTCGATCTTCACGTAGCAACCGCAGCGGCACAGGTTGCCGCTCATCCACTCCCGGATCTCCTCCGGCGAGCCGGTGTGCCCCTCCTGGATGCACCCGACGCCCGACACGATCTGCCCCGGCGTGCAGAAGCCGCACTGGAAGGCGTCCTGGTCGATGAACGCCTGCTGCAGCGGGTGCAACCGGTCGCCCTTCTCCAGACCCTCGATCGTGGTGACCTCGGCGCCCTCCAGCCGCACCGCCAGCGTCAGGCAGGAGTTGACCCGGCGTCCGTCGACCAGCACCGTGCAGGCGCCGCAGGCCCCGGCGTTGCAGCCCTTCTTGGAACCGGTCAGCCCCAGGCGCTCACGCAGCAGGTCGAGGAGCGAGGTGCGGTTGTCGATCGTGACGGTGTGCCGGACGCCGTTCACCGTCAAGGAGACGCGGCTGCCGGGAGCCGCCTCGGCAGCCACCGCCGCCTCGGCGCCGAGCGGAGGCGGCCCGGCGACCAGGCCGCCGGCCACGACCGTTCCGCCGATGGCCGTGCTCGTGGCGATGAAGGTACGTCGCGAGGGTGCGGAGGGGGACGCAGGGGGGTCGGCGGGGGAAGTCAAGGCAGGGTCGGGACGTTCGGTGGGCATGTCACGCTCCCTCGGTGTGGGTACGGGTGATCGTGAAGGGGGTGGCGGTGGTCGCGTCGATCGCGAGGGTGCACCGGTTGCTCAGACGGGCTGGTCCAGGTAACGGGAGGCGGACGAGGGGGCGTGGCGTCGGCCACCAGGGCGGAATCGGCGACCGGAGGGCGTCGCTGGTCCGGCCAGCAGGACGAAGTCGCGGTCGGCGACGGGGGTAAGGGTTCGGGGCACCCACCCAGCCTTCACCACTCGACTCACCGTTATCCAGCGGCTGTTGTACCAACCATGTTCATAGCCGCCCCGACCGGCATGCGGTGGCGTCCGCACGCGGGTCACGGCCCGGGGCCTCCACTGGGCCGCCGGACCAGCCGGGCGGTGTCAGTGTCCCGGCGGCTCGGGCTGCGTGCCGCTCGTTGAGCTATGCCTCCGAGCCAGGCCGGCCACGTCGTCGAACCCGCGAGAGTCCTCACTCCCTCGCTGCGCCGCCCTCCAGCGTGACGCCGATGGAGGCGCCATGTGGGCAATGATCACCGGGCAGCTGCGCAGACAGTCCGTGCGGACGTTGACGTTGCTGGTCGGTGTGCTGGTGGCCACGGCCGGGTTCACTCTGCTGACGGGGTCCGTGGAGACCTCCTCGCGCCCTTACGCCCGGCATGGTGGTCTGACCAGGCGTCCTCTTCGTGTTCGGCCGTGCTCTCCCGCGACGGCGGGTGGCCTTCTCGGCCCTGGAGCTCTTTCGGGCGGGCGCAGATCACGACGCTCGGGGTTTGAGGGGCACGCGCAGGTACGGGGCGATGAGGTGGCCGGCGAGGAGCGGGGGCACGGCGTTGCCGATCTGGGAGAACTGCTGGCCTTTGTTGCCCTGGCATGGGTAGTCGGCGGGGAAGGTCTGGAGGATGCCGGCCTCGCGTGCGGTGATCCGGATTGGCTCCGGCGCGGGTTCGGTTCCGTTCTCCGGCGGGGTGCCGACGGGTTCGGCGATCCAGGTGCATTCGTTCGCGCGGTGCCCGAAGAAGAGCGTGCCTGCGGGCTCGTCCGCGCGTCGGACGGTGGCGTTGGCCTGGTTGGGATCGGACGGTCCCAGGAGGAGATCGAGCAGGCGCGTCGGAACTGGATGGAAGGGTCGCGGTTCAGCGAGGTGAAGGGGTACGACGGGGATCCGCTGCCCGCACCGGAGCTGCCGCCGGTGTCGTTGAAACCGCGGGGAAGGGTGCGCTGAGGGGCGCGAGGTGCCCGGGCACCTCGCGCCCGCGGGGGACCGTCGCCGCTGCTCCACAACAGCAGGTCTCAGAGGAGCGGCAGGTCAGGAGGGGATGATCTGCCATTGCTGCCGCGTCTGTGACGCATACGGCTGCTGCTCGACGTTGGCTCCGTCGGCGGTGCTGCCCTCGTCGACGCCGAGGGCAAGCCCGCTGTAGCGGTTGATGAGGAAGTAGTTCCCGTCACCGGTGGGCGTAACGGCCCAGTGCTGCTGGGGGGCGTTGGCGTCTGCCCAGATGCCTACGTTGCCGCCGTCCGCGCGGGAGAGACCAGCGACCTCCAGAAGCTTGCCGCTGCCCACACCCTTGATCTTGTAGTAGCCGTCACCGGTGCTGGTGAAGGTCCACTTCTGGTTCGCCCGGTTGAGCCATGGCCACTGATCGACGTTGGTGCCGTTGGCGGTGCGCGCACCCTCCACGTCGGCGACCTTGCCGCTGTGCCGGGCGACCAGTCGGTAGACGGTGCCGTCGCCGGGCAGTGTGGTGGACAGCAGCGTGGGCTTGACCGAGCGGCCGCCGATCCTGAGGCCGCTGATGTTGGCGTAGTCGCCGGTGGCCGCGTTGACCTGGATCCGTACGAAGCCCACGTTCCGGTTGGGCCACTCCACCAGCTTGTACTTGCCGTTGCCGGCCCAGGTGCCGGTGGCGACCTGGGTGAAGGTGACGCCGTCGGTGCTGGTCAGGATGGTGTACGAGGTGATGTCGCCGTCGGTGGAGTCGGTGCGGTTCCACTGCTTGGGCAGGTACTCCAGGGTGGAGACGTTGCTCCATACTCCGCCGAGGTCGATGGTGATCGACTGTGCCAGCGGCAGACTCCAGGTCGACCAGCAGGTTTCGTAGCGGACGTCGCTGAGTCCGTCGATGGCGTTGAGCGGTCCCTCACCGGTGTGGAAGGCGGTGGCATACGCGTTGACCGGGGTGACCGGGTGCTCGGCGCGCAGTGGCTGGGTGGGCAGCGGTGGCCGGGAGGTGTTCGGCCTCCAGGCGGCACCCACTTCGGCGAGCCGGCTGACGACGTTGGTGTCGAGCAGGCCGTTGCGGTTGGGCGGGCAGTTGAGGATGAAGGAGGTGTACTTCGGCTCCAGGTCGGCCAGGTGCGACAGGATCGCGGACCTGCTCATGAGGCCCTCGGTCGGGGTGGAGGGGTGCCAGAACCAGCCGTTGCTGATGGTCTGTCCCTGCATTCCGGCGTAGGTGTTGCCCGCCGGCGCCGTGATGCCCAGCGGCTCCTCGAAGAAGATCGCGTCGCTGAGGAAGGGCTCCACCAGCCCCCCGATGTCGATCATGACGCAGTCCGGCTGCAGCTCCTTCACCAGTGAACGGATCCGCTGGTAGGAGACGGCCTGCTGCCCCATCTGCCATGCGTAACCATCGGTCATGAACATGTCGATAGTGCCGTAGTTCGTGAGCAGCTCGCGAATCTGACCGAGGATGAAGGTCATGTCGCCGGGCTGGATGGCATCGGTGATTTCCAGCCCGCTCACCTTGTGCCGGCTCTCCCATGCCTCGACGCCGAAGGTACGGTCCCAGATCGAGTAGTAGAACCCGACCTTGAGCCCCTTCGCCCGGAACGCGTCGCAGTACGTCCGCACCACGTCCTGCTTGTAGGAGCTGTTCGCGACGTTCTGAGTGCCATAGGCGCTCGGCCACAGGGCGAAGCCGTCATGGTGCTTGGTGGTCAGGATGCCGTAACTCATCTTCGCGGCGACCGCCGCTTCGGCCCACTGTGCGCAGTTGACGCTCGGGGGAGCGAAGAGGGTGGGGCTCTGGTTGGGTTCGGCCCACTCCTGGTTCGTGAACGTGCCCAGGCTGAAGTGGTTGAACATGCCGAACCGCATGTCGACCATCTTGCTCAGATTGGTCTGCGTGTCAGCGGCGGCCGCCTGCGACACAAGACCGGAGAAGCCGGGGACGACCGGCAGGGCGGTCGCGGCGGTCACCGCACCCGCCGCGCCGAGAAACGTACGGCGAGACGTTCCTGATGAGGACATGACTCACTCCTGTGGATTGATGGCGTTGATTGCGAAACGGTGCTCCACCGGAACCTGCCGGCCGAGCGGGCGCCAAACGGAAGATGACCGCCCGAGGTTGGTGGCCGGGCTGTCGTGGGAGGCGCAATCGGCTCCGCACTGAGCGGTGAATGAGCAGAGCAGGGCCAGGACATTCCAGGCGACGAGCGGGGGCGCGGCGTGGCTCGCGCGGTGCCATGCCGCACGCAGGTCGGCCCGGACATGACGGCGCAGATCGTGACCCGAACCCGCTGCGTCAACTGACGGAGAACTGGCTGAAGGTCGCGGTGCCGATACTTCCGGCGTGGGCCGTGGAGAACATGCCCGCGTCCAGGGTGCCGCCCGCCCCGGTCAGTGTCGCAGCGCCGACAGTGGTCCAGGTGGTGCCGTCGGCGGAGTAGGAGCCGGTGACCGACGCGCCGCTCCTGACCAGGCGGAGCCAGACCGGGGCGACGGTGGCGCTTCCGGTCTTGAGGGTGTTGCTGTCGAGGTAGCCGTCACCGTTGGAGTCCGACGACAGGGCGATTCCGTTGCCGGGGGTGGTGGCGAGGACGAGGTACCCGGTGGACGAGCCGGCGGAGGCGATGTCGTTTCGCAGCATCAGGCCGGCTTTGGCCCAGCTGTTGGTCTTGTCCTGACTGGCGACGCGGACGGTGACCGTCGTGGACGTGCCGGCGGCCCCCGTCCGGTAGGCGGCGGAATACTCGTCGTCGTATGCCGTGCCGGAGCGCCATACGTCGATGCCCGCGCCGGTCAGGGAGGTCACTCCGCCGCTCTGGCTGACGGCGGCCGGAATCGAACTGTGTGCCTCGTAGGGGGAGGTGACGATGCGCAGGTTGCTGAAGGTGGCGCTGCCGGCGGTGGTGCTGTGGGCTGTGTGGATGACACCGGCATCCTGGGTGGTCGCCATGGACGGCAGGGTCACCGTCGAGCCGACCTGGGTGAAGGTGGATCCGTCGGTGGAGTAGGAGGCGGACACCTGGGTGGCAGTGCGGGTGAGCCGCAACCAGACCGGCGCCTTGACGGTGGCAGCGGTGGACGTGAGCTTGTCGAGGTGGCCGTCGGCGTCGGAGTCCCGCTGGAAGCTGACGCCGTTGTTCGGGGTCACCACCACAGCCGCGTATCCGGCGGAGGAGCCGTCGTCCGTGAGGTCGTTGCGCAGGACGACGCCGGCCTTGGCCCAGCTGTTGGTCTTGTCCAGGCTGTCGACCCGGGCGGTCACCGACGTGCCGTCGACAGCCGCCCCGTTTCGGAAGACGGTGCCGTACTCGTCGTCGTGCTGTCCGCCGGCACCCCAGATGTCCTTGCCCGCGTCAGTGATCGTGAAGTGGCCGCCGCTCTGGCCGGTGTTGGCGGGGATGGATGAGTGGGCGCTGTAGGGGGAGCTGACGGGGTCGGTGGTCAGCGGGCGGTACCGGGGCTGGATACCGGCGTTGTTCATGACCGTCTTGGCTGCTGACGGCCAGTTGCCGTCGCTGACGACGACGGTGCCGCTGACCACGTCACCGCGGCCGTTGGTGTTGGTGATGTTCGCGTGACTGTTGTTCGTCCAGTTGTCGATCAGGGTCAGGGCACCGGTGTTGTTGGTCGCACTACTGTTTTCGTGGCCCCATTCGCCAGTGTTCCGGAAGACGTTGTTGGTGTCCGTGAAGTCGCGGGAGCCCTCGTCGTGGTAGAAGCCGAACCAACCATTGTTGCTGTGGCAGTAGTTGCGTTCGAAGGTGCTGCCCGGTGACGCCGACAGGGTGTACAGGCAGCCGCCGTCGGTCATCTGCTGCATGAGGTCGTGGATGTAGTTGTCGGTGACGTGGTTGTTCGCGGCGGTGGTCGCGGTCGTGTAGACGGGCTGGTAGTTGTACAGGCCCCGGTTGGTGTAGTCCTGGCTGCCGCCGATGTCGTTGGCGCCCCAGCCGTAGCCGATGGTGAGGCCGGAGTAGGGGAGGTTGTACACCTCGTTGTGCGAGATGGTCGCGCCGTTCACGTAGGTGACGAGGATGGCCGACATGTCTCGGTATTCCAGCGCCACGTCGTGGATGAGGTTGTTGCTCAGCGTGATGTCCCGGTTGGTCATCCGCCTGTCACTGGGGTGGTGCGCGTCCGCCCGAACGCCGCCGACGGCGATGCCCCCGCCCGCGTTCTGGGTGAAGACGTTGCCGGTCGCTGTGATATTGCGGGCGCCGAGTCCGACGCCGGTGGTGTGGGCGTTGGCGTCGTTGCCGATGCCGAGGCCGTTCTGTCCGAGTTGGGTGAACCGGTTGCCGGTGAACGTGATGTGGTCGGCGGCCGAGACCTGGACGGCGGAGGGCATCTGCTTCCAGTGAGGGCGTGCCGCCTCGAAGAGCCGGCAGCCGCTCTGACACGAGGTCAGGGCGTCCGACGGGCGATCCCAGGTACCGGAGAGGTATGCGCCGGTCTGCTGGCTGGCGTAGCCGTGGGCGGTGGGGTCCAGCCAACTGGTGCCCGAGAACTGCAGCCCTGAGAAGGAGATGTGGGTGGCGGGGGAGGAGTACGTCCCTCCGACGCTGATGAGCGACTCCAGCCTCGGCACCTCGACGTCGGCCTCACTCATGTCCTGCCCGGTGAGCGGCTTGTAGTACAGGGTGCCGGCAGCGGTGTCGAGGTACCACTCGCCGGCCGTGTCGAGGAACTCGTAGGCGTTCTCGATGTAGAGGGGGCCGGCCCGGAAGGGGCTCGTCAGGGTGTCGTAGCCGAACGTGTTGTTGTTCCACGAAGGCTGAGCCATGGTGATGGTGCCGTTGCTGATGCCGGTCACCGGGGCGTAGCGGTCGGTGAAGGATCCGATGCCGTGGATCTCGGTCCGGCCGGGCTGCGCGAGGCTGTTGAGGTAGCTCAGTGAACTGTTGGTGAACGTGTAGCCGCTGGTGGTCGCGGTCAGGTCCGAGCGGCGAATCTCGGTACGGGCCCTGGTGGCCATGACGCCGTCGACGGACAGATGGCGCGTGTCGAAGCCGGTGCCGACGTTGCTCTTCCAGATGTTCTTGGCCGAGTCCTGCACGGTCCAGTCGGTGGCCTTCCGCGCTCCGGTGATGACGGGGTGGGCGCCCAGCGCGGCCTTCCAGTTCACCGTGTGGCCGCCTGTGCCGGAGTCCGCCGAGGTGAAGGCGAGCGGCGCGGAGAGCCGGTAGGTGCCGTCGGCGAGCTCGACGGTGATGTCGCGTGTCATGGAGTTGTTGATCGCCCGCACCTTGGTCTTGGCCTGGGTGACGGAGCACGGGCGGCCCAACGAGCAGGCGGTGCCGGAGCCGTCGGGTGCGGCGTAGAGCGTCGTGCCGGCCGCGAAGGCGGGGTCGGCCTGGGTGAGGGCTGCCGCGGTGGAGGCAGTGAGGACGGCGGCCGTGGCCAGCCATGACCTGAGACGGCCAGGAACCGTGGGACGTATGCGGGTTGTTCGCATGTGACACCTTCCGGGAGGTTCAGGGGGCCCGTGGTGTGCGTGGGCGGGCAGGGGACAGCCCAGCGGCAAGAGGGGGAAGGGGTAAGAGCGATGTAACATTAGACGTCATATGAATTTCGTCAATAGGTCGCGCGCTGCGGCTCGGCGGGACCTGGACATGCGAACGCCCCCGGGCCTGTTTGGCTCGGGGGCGAGTCGGTGGGAGTGCTCTCAGGAGGCGGGCGAGCCGACGTTCGGCACGCGGCGGCGGCTCCAAGCGGTCGTGATGTGTGCCGCCATGGCTTGCGCGGCCCCCTCGGAGTCCCGGGCCAGCAGCCGCTCGGCGACTGCGCGGTGCTCCGCGTTGGCCCGCTCGCACGCGGTCGCGTCCGGAGTGCCGTTGTACAGGTACGTCGTGCGTGCCTGGGCGTGGAGGATCCGGATGATGGAACGCCCGAGCCTGTTGTGGGATGCCTGCATGATCCGGTCGTGGAAGGCCACGTCGGTCTCGATGAAGCGTGCCGGGACGGCGGTCTCCTCGTCGAGCCGGACGAGCAGCCGCTCGACGTCTCTCAGGTCGTCGTCCGTTGCCAGCTCCGCGGCCTGGGCTGTCATCTGGGCTTCCAGCGTCGAGCGGATGTCGACCAACTGGTCGAGGACGACGAGCTCGTCGTCGTGCTGGACGGTGGCGGCGAGCACGACGGGGTCGAGGAGGTTCCATTCCTCGGGCGGGGTGACGGTGGTGCCGTAGCCCTGCCGGGCGAGGACCAGCCCCTTGGCCTCCAGGGACTTGACCGCCTCGCGGACGGTGATGCGGCTGACGCCGAACGTCTCGCAGAGCTCGGGTTCGACCGGCAGGGTCGATCCTGGAGGAATGGCACCCGACACGATCGAGTCGGTGAGGCTCTCCGTGACGGCTTGCGCCAGTCGGGCCGGACGCTTGGGCCAGGGCTTGAGAACGGGAGGCTCTCCTGTCCTGCCGGTGCTGTCCTTGGCCATGCGGGTCCCCTTTGCTGATGCGGATGGCGGCGAGTCTACTGCGCGGGACTTCTTGACAGCATTCGTATGACGACTTACGTTACACGAAAATTTCGCCGCAGTACTTTCCCGTGCAAGGGGTGCAAGCCGTGCGCATTGCCGAGGTCGAGTGCCATCCGGTCCGGGTGCCGGGAGCCAGTCCGCCCTTCGTCTGGCGGGACGGACTCCTGGGCAGCCCGTCCGAGGGTGAGGCCGCGGTGCTGCGCATCCGCACGGACGAAGGGGCCGAGGGGGTGGCGCTGTCCCCTCGGCGGGGCAGTGGTGTCATCCTGGCGGACCTGCTGGACCGCGTACTGCGCAAGGAGCTGGTGGGACAGGATCCCCTGCAGCGGGAATGGCTCTGGCACCGCATGTGGGAGCTGGACCGCACGGAGGAGCTACCGCTCTACCTGCTGGGTCTGGTCGACACCGCGCTGTGGGACCTGGCCGGACGACTCGCCGACCGGCCCACCTGGCAGGTGCTCGGTGGTTACCGCACCTCGATACCCGCCTACGCCTCCACTGTCACCTACTCCTCGGTCGAGGAGTACCTGGACATCGCCGACCAGGCCTTGGAGCTCGGCTACCCGGCCATCAAGCTCCACGCCTGGGGTGACGCCCGCCGCGACGCCCGCCTGTCGGTGGCGTTGCGCGAGCACGTGGGGGACGACGTCCCACTGATGTTCGACGGGTCGGCGGGCTTCGACCTCCCCGACGCGATCCATCTCGGGCACGCTCTCTCGGACGCCGGCTACCTCTGGTACGAGGAGCCGATGAGGGAGTTCAGTGTCACCGCGTACAAGCGCCTCGCCGACGCGGTGGCCGTTCCCCTCCTCGTGGCCGAGACCTCCGACGGGGCGCACATGAACTCGGCCGATTTCATCCAGGCCGGCGCCGCCACCTTCGGAGTCCGCGCCTCCACCCAACTGCGCGGCGGCTTCACCGGCGCGATGCGCACCGCCCACCTCGCCGACGCCTACCGGCTGCGCGCCGAGGTGCACGGGCCGGAGATCCCCAACCGGCACCTGTGCATGGCCATCTCGAACACCACCTACTACGAGTCGCTGGTCATGGGCAATCCCATCAGCCGTGAGAGCGGCATCGACTCTCGCGGCCTCGTTCGTGCCCCCACCGGTCCGGGCGTCGCCCTTCCGGCGGGCCTGGACTACCCTCCTGCGCTTCAGGCATTTGTCGACAAGGAGACCGTCACCCCGCCTCGGGCCTGATGACGGGAGCCCCAGGCCGCCCGACGGCCTGTCTCGAACACCCCGAGCGCGGCGCCTCTCCCCGCTGTGCGTCATTTCCCAAGATCTGAGGTCAGTCATGAACGACGACGTTCCGGTTTCCTCCCGCCGCCGGCTCAGGCGCACGGCCGTCGCTGTCCTGGGCGCCGTCTCCCTGCTCGTGCTCGCTGCCTGTGGCAGCGCGGACCCCACGCCGACGACGGCTTCCTCCCCGGCCGTCTTCAAACCTGTCGCTCAGAAGGAAGGCAGCGAGATCACGGTCTGGGCGGACGCCACCCGCGTGCCTGGCGTGCAGGCGTACCAGAAGGCGCACCCGAACGTGAAGATCAAGATCGTCACGTACAGCGGGGACGCCAACGGCGCCAACGACCTGCAGACCAAGGTCCAGCTGTTCGACCGGGCCGGCAGCGGGTGGCCCGACGTCGCGTTCAGCGCCAATGTCAACGACGGCAGCTGGGCATCTCAGGGCAAGAGCCCGTATGCCGCGCCCGTCAACCAGGGCGTGGTCTCGCAGTCCACGTTGAAGGGCTTCGCGGACGGTGCGCTGAATCCCTGCACCTTCAACGGCAACACCTACTGCCTCCGGAACGACCTGGCCCAGAACGTGCTCTGGTACAACAAGTCCCTCATGGGGAAGTTCGGGTACTCCGTCCCGACCACCTGGGAGGAGTACCAGGCACTCGGCGAGAAGGTCGCCGAGGAGCACCCCGGCTACCTGGTCGGCACCGCCGGGGACGCCTGGAGCCCTGAGGTGTACTTCTGGGCGAGCCAGTGCCCTGCCAGCACGGCGACCGGTGCCAAGAAGGTGAAGGTGGACCTGCAGGACGCCAAGTGCATCCGGATGGCCAAGCTGCTCGACACCCTGATCGCCAAGGGCTCGGTCTCCAAGGACACCGTCTTCAGCGCCGGCTTCATCAAGAACCAGGCGAGCAAGGTCCTGATGCTCCCCGGCCCCTCCTGGTTCGGCCAGGTGCTCTTCAACTCCACCTTCAAGACCCCCAAGGGACAGATCGCCGCCGCATCCCCGCTGAAGTTCGAGGGCGACGCCAAGAACTACACCGGCAACGTCGGCGGCGGACTGTGGTTCGTCTCCTCCCACAGCAAGAACCTCAAGGCGTCCGCAGACCTGGTCACCTGGATGACGACCTCCGACGCCTACCAGGGCACCGCCGGCACCTACCCCGCGTACAAGAAGGCCGCGGTCACCTGGCTCGCCAACCAGAAGAAGACCGGTTACTTCGCCGAGGACGTCGGTCCCGTCTTCACGGAATCCGCGGAACTGATCTGGCCCGGCTGGTCCGCCACCCAGTACAGCCAGGAAGCCATCTACTCCTCCACGGTGGTCCCCGCCCTGAACTCCGGCAAGACCCTCACCGACACCCTGGACACGTGGCAGACGGCCATCACCAACAAGGCCAAGTCCCTCGGCTACACCGTCAACTAGCGAAGCGGACCCATGACCACCCACCTGGCGACGGAGCGCAGCGGCCGCCGACGCGGCCGCTCCGCCCGCAACCCCGCCGGACGAGCCGGCTACGTCTTCGTCTCGGGCTACGTCCTCCTCCTGCTCGCCTTCGGCGTCCTGCCCACCGGTTACGCGGTGTGGCTGGCGCTGTCCAACTCCCGCAACCAGCTCGTCGGACTCGGCAACTTCACCCGGACGTTCACCGACTACCGCTTCGGACCGGCCTTCCTCCACATCGGCCTGTACCTGGTGGTGTGGCTGGCCAGCCTGATGATCCTGGTGGTGCTGCTCTCCCTGATGCTGCACGGCCGCATGCGCAGGGCCTCCACCACCTTGCGGTTCCTGTTCTACCTGCCGGGAGCCCTCGCCGGGGTGGCGAGCGTGCTTCTCTTCCTGATCCTCCTCGACCCGGCTGCCAGCCCCGTCGGCTGGCTGCTGAAGGGCTTCGGCTGGAACACCCTCGCCGAGGTCAACGCCCCCGGTCACCTGCCGGTGCTCTTCACCGTCATCGCCTTCTGGACCGGGGCCGGCGGCTGGATCGTGGTCATGTACGGCGCGCTCAACAGCATCCCCGACGAAATCCTGGAGGCCGCCCGCATCGACGGCGCCAGCACGCTCCAGATCGCCCTGCGCATCCAGATCCCGATGATCACCAAGTGGATCGCGTACATGCTGATCCTGGCCTTCGCGGCCGGCACCCAGCTCTTCGTCGAGCCGCAACTGGTCTCCCTCGCCAGCTGGGGCATGATCCCCGACAGCTGGTCACCGAACCAGCTCTCCTACCAGTACGCCTTCCAGGCAGGCGACTTCAACGGCGCGGCGGCGCTCTCCGTCGACCTCCTCATCCTGGGCCTCGCCTGCGCGGCGCTCGTCGTCTTCCGTACCGGCCTGTTCGACAGGGACGAAGGATGACCACAGCTCCCACGACAACAGCCCGCCGAACCCCGCCGCCTCGTACCGCCGGCGCCCGCACCAGCCCGAGGAAGCCCATGCGCCGGAAGCGCCGCCCAAGCTCACTGGCCGCCCGGCTGGCCTGGATCGTCGTCATGGGCCTGTCCGCGCTGTTCTTCTGTGTGCCGGTGGTGTGGCTCCTGCTGGCCCCGGCCAAGACCGACAGTCAGATCGTGCGGGACAACCCGTTCTCCTTCGGCTCTCTCGGCGCGGTCGCTGACACCTGGCAGCACCTCTACGCGTTCCAGGACGGCGCCATCCTCACCTGGCTGCTGAACTCGGCGCTGTACACATTCGGCGCGCTGGCCGTGACCCTGGTGACGTCGATCCCCGCCGGGTACGCCCTGGCCCTCACCCAGTTCATCGGGCGACGGCTGCTGCTGACCATCACCATGCTCGTGATGCTCATGCCGACAGCAGCGATGGTGCTGCCCCTGTACCTGGGGATGAACGCCGTGCACCTGGACGGCACGATCTGGTCGGTGATCCTGCCCTTCTCCTTCTTCCCGTTCGGGGTCTACCTCACCTACATCTACTTCTCCTCCAACGTCCCCTCCGACCTGCTGTCCGCAGCGCGCATCGACGGCTGCTCGGAGTGGCAGGTCTTCCGTCTCATCGCGATGCCGCTGGCCAAGCCCGTGATCGCACTGGTCGGCTTCTTCAACTTCGTCGGCAACTGGAACAACTTCTTCCTGCCGTTCGTGATGCTGCCCGACAGCTCCCAGTATCCGGCGCAGGTGGGGCTGAACAACCTGCTCGCCGCATCGCCGCTGTTCAACACCTCCAGCGGCGTGGGCAACCAGATCTTGCGGCCCGAACTGGCCCTGGCCACCCTGGTGACCATCGTCCCCGTGCTGATCGTGTTCCTCTTCTCCCAACGCGCCCTCGTCTCCGGCATGCTCGCCGGCGCGACGAAGGAGTGAGGGGGGCTGCGGACATCCGCAACTGCAGCATCTTTCTGCGCGAGGACACGCTGTTCGGCTCCTTCGAGTACCACGGCGACACCGGCGAGCTCGCCATCGACGGCCTCGGCGCCCCAGCGCCAGACCTTCGCCCAAGCGTGAAAGGCACCCCTTTGAGCAGCATGAACGGCCTGTCAGGACTCCAGGCCGTCGTCACCGGCGGCGCGTCCGGGATCGGGCTGGCCACGTCCCGGATGCCGGCCGACCACGGCGCCACGGTGGCCGTCATCGACCTCGACCCCTCCGGTGCCCCGGAGCCGCGGATCGCCCTCCAGGCCGATCCCGCCGACGACGCCTCGGTACGTGTCGCCGTGGACGGCGCCGCCGAGCAGCTCGGTGGCCTGGACATCCTGGTCAACAACGCGGGCATCGGCGCCGTCGGTACCGTCGAGGACAACCCCGACGACGAGTGGCACCGCGTCCTCGACGTCAACGTCCTCGGAACGGTGCGCACCACCCGCGCCGCCCTGCCGTATCTGCGGCGCTCGTCGCACGCAGCGGTCGTCATCACATGCTCCATCGCGGCCACTGCGGGCCTCCCCCAGCGCGCCCTGTACTTCGCGAGCAAGGGTGCGGTGCTGTCGCTGCCCCTGGCGATGGCCGCGGACCACGTCCGTGAGGGCATCCGCGTCAACTGCGTCAACCCCGGCACCGCCGACACCCCCTCGGTGACCCGACTCCTGGACGTCGCAGACGACTCGAAGGCGGAACGCGCCGCCCTCGACGCACGCCAGCCCCTGGGCCGCCTGGTGACCGCTGACGAGGTGGCGGCGGCCGTGGTCTACCTGGCGAGCCCCGCCGCGGCGTCCGTGGTCTACCTGGCGAGCCCCGCCGCGGCGTCCGTCACCGGCATCGCCCTGGCCGTCGACGGTGGCATGCAGGGGCTCCGGCCGCGCCCGGCGGTCGGCTCATGAGAGCGACGACGCTGGGCGGCACCGGTGTCAGGGTCACTGAGCTGTCGTTCGGGGCCGCCGGCATCGGCAACCTCTTCCGCCCGGTCTCCGACGAGGCCGCGTCCGCCGCGGTGGAGGCCGCCTGGGACGCGGGCGTACGCACCTTCGACACTGCCCCGCACTACGGACTCGGGTTGTCCGAGCGACGCTTGGGCGCCGCGCTGCGCGGCCGCGACCGCGACACGTACACCGTCTCCACCAAGGTCGGGCGGCTGCTCGAACCCGCCCCGGAGGGTGGCCGCGGCGACGATCTCGACCACGGCTTCGCCGTGCCCGACACCCACCGCCGCGTCTGGGACTTCAGCTCCGACGGAGTCCTGCGCTCTCTGGAAGAGAGCCTGGACCGCCTCGGCATGGATCGTGTGGACATCGCCTTGCTGCACGACCCGGACCACCACGCCGAGCAGGCTCTCACCGAGGCGTACCCGGCGCTGGAACGGCTGCGCGGTGAAGGCGTCGTCAAAGCGATCGGCATCGGGGTGAACCAGTGCGCGCTCCCGGCCCGCTTTCTGCGCGAGACCGACATCGACGTGGTGCTGCTCGCCGGCCGCTACACCCTGCTGGAGCAGGAGGGGCTTGCCGAGGTACTGCCGGAGGCCGCCGCCCGTGGCAGGAGTGTCATCGTCGGCGGGGTGTTCAACTCAGGTCTGCTCACCGACCCGAAATGCGGGTCCACGTTCGACTACGCGCCCACCCCACCCCATGTGCTTGACCGGGCGCTGCACATGAAGGCGGTTACCGAACGCCATGGCGTGCCGCTGCGCGCAGCCGCTCTGCGCCTCCCGTTCGGACATCCGGCGGTAGCGAGCGTCCTGTCCGGTGCGCGTTCCGCCGAGGAGGTCCGCGACACGGTGGACCAGCTGGGGCGAACGGTACCGGCCGCGGTCTGGGACGGACTGCGCGCCGAGGGGCTGCTGCCCCCGCACGTCCCCGTCCCTGCTGCGATGCCGGTCGACGAAGCCAATCGGCGGCAGAAGGAGTCGACGAGTCGTGGGGGAGACCGCGATGGAGGGGAACACCGCTGAGGGCGTCATCGACGCGCACCACCACGTGGGGGACCTCTCCGGAACTCGCCCCGCTGCGCCGCGACTTCCTGCTCGCCGACCTGGAGTCCGAGGCCCAAGCCGCCGGTGTCACCGCGACGGTCCTGGTGCAGACGATCGACGTGCCGGAGGAAACGCCCGAGTTCCTGGCGTTGGCCCAGGACAGCGACCTGGTGGCCGACGTCGTGGGCTGGACCGACCTGACCACCAGGTGCAGGGCGAAACTGATCCTCGCCGGCTGGTGCGGCCGGACGTGCTGAGTGGGCTCGCCGCGGTGGCCGCAGCGGGGCTCGTGTACGGCCGCCTCGTACGCCGAAGTCACCGGAATCGCACGGGGGTTGACGGCCGCACTCAATACCGCCGAATGCACTGGATCGGATGGTCCCAGGAGGAGATCGAGCAGGCGCGTCGGGAGCGGATGGAAGGGTCGCGGTTCGGGGAAGTGAAGGGGTACGACGGGTCCGCTGCCGCACTGGAGCTGCCGCCGGGGCCGTTGAGAAGGTGATCGGGTAATTCCCACTGCCTTCCGCCTGCCTGTCAGAGGTTCGGCGGTGTCCGGACCACTGCCGAAGTGGCTGATGGCCGAGTCGGGCGTTACGGGAGGGCGGCGTCGCTCACGCTGCCGTCTTGTGGATCCACACACTTCTGGTGGCGCGCTGCCGGTTGAGCTTGACCAGTCCCCGAGGCGAACGCGGGTGAACCGGCTCAGCCGCGGGGTCCCGCCCCGGGCAGAAGTGTGTCGATGACGAGCGTGGCAAGCGCGTCCGGGTCCTGCTTGGCAGGGTCCTGGTCCGCACCGGGCCTGTCGAGGGCTTCGCTGAGGAGCGCGTGGTAGACCTGCCGCGTCCACTCCAGGTCCGCGTCCGCGGCGAGGAGCCCCTCGCTCTGTGCCCGGCTCAGGAGTTCGACGGTGTGGGTGTCGATCTCCTCCTGAGGGCAGCCCGATGTGATGGCCGCGTGGTGGTCCCACCTGGCGTTGCGGGGGTCGGGGCGGGGTGCCTGACGTTTTACGCCTGGGTGTCCTGCCGGCGGTAGCCGCTCGCGATGAGCATGCGGAGCCGGTCGAGCGACTCCTCCTCGGTGCCGGTGCCCTTGATCCAGGCAAGGGAACAGGCCGCGAGGAACAGGTCGTGCCCGCGCACCGACGCGCGCACGCGCCCCGCGAGCTGCGCGGCTCGCACGTACTGATCGGTGGCGGAGATGAGGATGTCGCAGGGAATCGTGAGCGGGTTCTCCGGCTCCTGCGCCCGGGCCGCGGCCATGAGCGGGTCCGGCAGCCCGCTGAAGGCGCTGAAGTACTCCTCCATCGCCCGCAGCCACTGCTCCAGCGCCTCGGCCGGGTCGCCGAGCTGATCGATGTCTGCCTGGCGGGCCACCAGCTCCTCGGAGCGGGTCTGCAGTACGGCCGCCAGCAGCGCCTCCCGGGTGGGGAAGTGCCGGTACAGGGTGCCGGGCCCAACGCCCGCCTCCTTGGCCACCGCCTCGAGGGAGGTACCGACCCCGTGCTGCAGGAAGTGACGCTGCGCGGTCTCCAGGAGGGCAGCGCGGTTGCGCTGGACGTCCGCGCGGGGCTTGCGTCCCCGCTGTTCACCGGCGCTCATGCGCCCTCCTGCCTGCCGTGATACCGCGGCCGCATCAAAACGGATGCTGCCTCCGTACGTAGTCGAGAGTAAAACGGAGGCAGCATCCGGTCAAACCGGCGGTCCGACCCCCGGCGGTGCCCTTGCTGGTGAGCATCATGACGCCGACCATGATCAGCTGCTGCTGCTGCTGCTGCCAGGACAGGTCGATGCCCATGGCCTGGGCCAGGAAGAGGGAGGCCATCGTGAGGTAGACCGCGGAGCCGTCCAGGTTGAAGGAGAACCCGGAGGGGATGACGATGCCGACAACGGGCCGGCCGATGCCGAGGATCTCCAGTTTGCGTACCAGCTGGGGCAGGACGGCCTCGCTGGAACAGGTGCTGAGGGCGACGAGCAGTTCGGCCTTGAGGGAGCGGATGAGGCCGAACAGGCTCAGGCGGCAGGCCCGCATGATGGCGCCGAGGACGACCAGGACGTAGACGATGCAGGTCGCGGTGAACAGGATGATGAGGTAGCCGAGCTGTTTGAGGCTCTCGGCGCCGTAGGTGGCGACCACGGTGGCCAGGGCGCCGAAGGTACTAGCGATCCCGCGCGCCGGGAGGTCACACCGCTGGAGCTGTTCTTCGACCTGGTCTACGTCTTCGCGATCGGCCAGCTGTCGCACCGGCTCCCCGAGCGTTCCGCGACGCTGCTCTCACCGCCCTTCCGGGCCATGGTGAAGGCCGTACGGCCGTTGATCCGGCTGCTCGACGCGATCAGCAGCTTGGCCGCGGACCGCGACCGTATTCGGCTCCCGATCCGCGAGCGGGACGCCGTCCTCGGTTCGGTGCATGCCCTTGATGCCGTGGTGGCCCGTGCCCGGGGCGGACGACCACCGCTCGTGCCCCGGCACGCCCGATACCCGAGTTGACCGAGGACTGCCACGGTGACCGCCGCGATCGACGTCTCCTGCAGCCACAGGGGCGTCGGGTACTGCCTGCGATCTCGGGGTGGGGCTGATCCGGCGGAGGGCTCCAAGCTGCGGTGTGATGGCGCGCGTGCGCTACGGCCGGAACGCGTCCTGGTGACGCCGTCCGGATCACATGGCCTCCGGCCGGCCTCACCCGCTCCGCATGCCTCGGAGGGCGCAATGCCGGACACTCCTGTATAGGGCCGGCGTATTTCGCGCGGGCCATAGTGAGGGTGTTCGGCGTGCTTGAGGTCCCGCTCTGGCTGTGGGGGGCGTTCGCCGCGACGGTGGTCGTGTCGTTGGCGGTGGACCTGCTGTCCCACCGCACCGCGCACGTCATCGGCTTCAAGGAGGCCGCCGCATGGAGCGGCCTGTGGGTGAGCCTCGCCCTGATCTTCGGCGCGGTCGTCTTCCTCGTCCTCGGCACGACGGCGGGCACCGAGTACACGACGGCGTGGCTGCTGGAGAAGAGCCTGTCGGTCGACAACCTGTTCGTCTTCGCCGTGATCTTCGCGTACTTCAAGGTGCCCCGCGCCTACCAGCACCGCGTGCTGTTCTTCGGCGTCATCGGCGCGCTCGTCTTCCGCGGGATCTTCCTCTCCCTCGGCGTGGCCGTGGTCAGCCGGTTCACCGCCGTGCTGTTCGCTTTCGCCGCGGTCCTCTTCTACAGCACCTACAAGCTCCTCAAGGACGAAGAGGAGAGCTTCGACCCGGGCAAGAGCTTCGCCGTGCGGATGCTCCGCAAGATCATCCCGGTGCGCGACGATTACGCCGGGGCGAAGTTCTTCGTCAAGGAAGCCGGCACACGGATGGCGACCCCGCTGCTCGCGGTGGTCGCCGCGATCGAGGCCGCCGACCTGATCTTCGCCGTCGACAGTGTGCCCGCCGTCCTCGCGGTCAGCGACGACGCCTTCATCGTCTACACCAGCAACGCCTTCGCCATCCTCGGCCTGCGGGCCCTCTACTTCATGCTCGCCGGCCTGCTGGACCGCTTCCACTACCTGAACAAGGGCCTGGCGATCATCCTCGCCTTCATCGGGGTCAAGCTCATCCTCCAGGCGTCCCACAAGCTGATCAGCCCCGGCATCCCGGAGATCCCCTCACCGATCAGCCTCGCGGTCATCGTCGTCGTCCTGACAGGTTCCGTGGTGCTCAGCCTGAAAAGGCCCGCCCCGATAGGCGCTCTGGAACACACCGGCGAACAGGACGCCTCCGCGGCCACCGAGCGGCCCGAGACGCCCAGCGCACTGCCCGTGACGGATGCCCCTGAGCCTCCAGCCGGCGCATCGGGCGGGGAGGGTGGAGCCAGCTCGCGCTCGGGTCGGCGACGAAGCAGGGCACTTCCCGAAGCGTCAGGGCGGGCATATCGTAAAAAAATGGTCAAAATGAAGCGCAAACCCGAAGCGTACGCCTGTCCGACGTGCAAGAAGTCCGTGCCGGCCGCAGTCCACCGCCACAAGACCCTCGGCGTGTTCGTTCCCGTGTGGGGTCCGGGCCCCTGTCAAAACCGCGAATGCCCCGACTACCGGTTGGACCCCAGTCGAAAGCACTCTGCGACCCGGTAACGAAACCGGCGGCGCGGTGATGCGAAACCCGCGTGCCCCTACTTTGGGGCAGTGACAGCTTCGCGCCAATTCCACTTCTGTTTTCAGGCTCTCTTGACGTGTAAACGCTCAGTTACCCCCGCAAACAACTTTGCCAAGCTAACGTGTTCTTGACCGACCTTTGACCGATCATTGGTGTACACAAGAGGTTGCGGGCTGCTTTGAGGGGGTTCATGTTCCGAGGTGCGAGGTTCCGGACGGACCGCGGTTTCTCATTGCCGTTCTGGTCGCTCTCCAGTGCTTCGAATCAACCCCGCCTTTCGTATCGCACCGGCGACCGGCACCGCGCCGTCGGCTGCGTATGTGAAGCGCCGGACCACCCGCTGATGGAGGCGTGCGTGTCGACCGCGTCCAAGCCGACCACGCCCCGCCTCGCGGACCACGGTAGATCCAGATGGACGGCAGCCCACTCGTCGGCCGCTCTGCAGGTCTTCCGCTGCTGAGCCGAAGAGCACCCACACCACCCCGTGCCCGGTAAGTCCGACGCGCACCCCACGGCGCGCCAGGAGGTCCCCACACCATGCAACCCGTCAACGACAACGCCTGCTTATTCGGACCCCGCCCTGAGGAGTCCGCTCGCCTCGCCGAGGGTCAGTCCCTCCGGGTCCTGCGCATCACCTGCGCCTGCGCGATCCCCGCCGGCGGCAACCCGGTGGACGTCGAGGCCGTGCAGAGGAACCACGTGCTGACGCGGCTGGAGCGGCTGTGCGCCTACCCGTGCCACGAGCAGAGCCTGGAGGCGGGGCGACTCCAGCTGCACGGCTGGCGCCCCGAGGTCTCCACCGGAAACGTGCGGGAGCACCGCATGGAGCCCAGCTCCTCCGAGACCCTGTAAGGGAGTTGTTGACCATGCTGTCCAAGTTCCCTTACCTGCGACAGGACTTCCTCGCGTCCATCGTCGTCTTCCTCGTCGCCGTGCCGCTCTGCATCGGCGTGGCCGTCGCCTCCGGCGTCCCGGCCGAACTCGGCCTGATCACCGGCATCGTGGGCGGTCTCGTCACCGGGTTGCTGCCCGGCAGCAGCCTCCAGGTGTCCGGGCCCGCCGCGGGTATGACCGTGCTGGT
>NZ_JBEXSR010000050.1:0-62008 GCF_040613735.1 Streptomyces sp. NPDC006235 | reverse complement strand
GGTGAAGATTCGACACCTCCACCACACACGGGGGCCTTCGCCATGATCAAGCCCGGTCAGCGTTAACAACGCTCGTGATCAATACACCTAGGGCCCTGCGGATCCTAGGGCCCTGTGGATTCAGGAGGAGCCCTTCGGCCCCGCCTGCTGCACCACCTCGAACGACCAGAGCGTCGAGTCGCTCGCCGCCGGCTTGGGGCGCTCGCCGCCCTCGCCGCCGCCCCGGTGCGCGGCCTTCATCGGTCCTTCCATCCAGGCCTGGAACGACGCCTCGTCACGCCACCGGGTGTAGACGAGGTACGTGTCGGTGCCCTCCACGGGGCGGAGCAGCTCGAACCACTCGAAGCCGTCGGAACTCTCCACGGCGTGCGCGCGGGAAGCGAACCGCTTCTCCAGCGTCTCCCGCTGCTCGGCGGGCACGGTCAGCACATTGATCTTGACTACGCTCATGGGCCCCATCTTGCCCGATGGCGGATCCGTGCAGGCTAAGGCCTACACCGTCGACAGTTTTGAACGCGTTCAAATATGGGCTAGGGTCATTTCCACACGTCGAGGGGGAGTGACATGAAGATCGTGATGCCCGGCGGGACCGGGCAGGTCGGCACAGTCCTGAAGCGCGCGCTGAGCGCGGCCGGACACGACGTCGTGGTGCTGAGCAGGCGCCCGGGGCGGCAGGGCGAAGTGCACTGGGACGGCGCGACCCCGGGGCCGTGGGCGGAGGAGATCGACGGCAGCGATGTCGTGGTCAACCTGGCCGGCCGGAGCGTCAACTGCCGCTACACCCCCGCCAACCTCCGGCAGATGATGGACTCGCGGGTCCACTCCGCCCGGGTCGTGGGCGAGGCGATCGCCGCGGCCGCCCGGCCGCCCCGGGTCTGGCTCCAGATGAGCACCGCGACCGTCTACGCCCACCGCTACGACGCGCCCAACGACGAGGCCACCGGCGTGATCGGCGGCAGCGAACCCGACGCCCCCGGCTACTGGGCCTACAGCGTCCAGATCGCCAAGGCCTGGGAGCGGGAGCAGGAGACGGCCGGCACCCCGCACACCCGGAAGGTGGCCCTGCGCGCCGCCATGGTGATGAGCCCCGACCGCGGCGGCGTCTTCGACGTCCTGCTGCGGCTGGCCCGGCTGGGCCTCGGCGGTCCCGTCGCCGGCGGCGCACAGTACGTGTCGTGGATCCACGACCAGGACTTCGTCCGGGCGGTCGAGTTCCTCGTCGCCCGGGACGACATCACGGGGCCGGTCAATCTCGCCGCTCCCGGGCCCCTGCCGCAGCGCGACTTCATGCGCGCCCTGCGGAGCGCGTGGGGTGTGCCGGTGGGTCTGCCCGCGACGCGCTGGATGGCCGAGGCCGGCGCCTT
Organism: Streptomyces sp. NPDC006235; assembly: GCF_040613735.1. Lineage (NCBI taxonomy): Bacteria > Bacillati > Actinomycetota > Actinomycetes > Kitasatosporales > Streptomycetaceae > Streptomyces > Streptomyces sp. NPDC006235. Next base: position 60,644 of record NZ_JBEXSR010000050.1, on the reverse strand, counting down.
CGTCCTGCGCTCGGACACCGAACTGCTGCTGAAGAGCCGCCGCGTCGTCCCCGGCCGTCTCCTGGACGCGGGCTTCACGTTCGGGCACCCCGACTGGCCGGCGGCCGCGGACGGCCTCGTACGGCGGTTCCGCAGCCGTGGCGTGGGGTGAGCCCGGGTCAGCCCTGTTTCCTGCCCTGGTCCAGGGCCTTGCCGGTCATGTCGGTGACCTGCCCGGCCGGGGGTGCGTCCGCCTCCACCTCGGTGCCGAAGTCGGTGAAGTCCGTGACCGTGCGCACCGTGACCCTCTGGGGCGAGGAAGAGGCGTCGCTGGAGGACCGTTCCGTCGACCCCGGCGCGGCCTTGAGGGTCATGTCGATCTGCTGACGGCGCATGCGGCCCTCTTCGTCCAGCCACACATCCATCGGGAGGGTCGGGCCGACCTGCTGCCGCAGCGCATCACCATTGGGCAGCTTCGCGACGTCGACGGAGACGCGGTACCGCGTGGTCTCGACGCCGTCGATCGTGTCCGTGCCCTTCTTGGTCACGTCCTTGTCGGTGATCGCCTTCGCGTACGCCGCGGACTGCGCCGGATCGCTCATGGACCGGTCGCCCGTGCCCTGCTGCGCGGAGACCTTCCCCAGGTCGATCTTGATCCAGGGCTTGCCGCCCGGCGCCTGCCCCTTCGGCATCTTCTGGTACAGCACCTGATCGACCACCCGCTGCTCGATCCGCTGCCCCTGCACCGTGAGCGTCATGACGCTGTCGCCGTCGTCCAGGTCCACGGCGCCCTGTCCGTTCGCCGTCTCCGAGGCGCCCTGGGCCGAGGTCCGCACCCGCAGCGTCACCTTGGCGGTGTCCTCCTCGGCCGTCCTGTCGTAGGCCGAGCGCACCGCCTGCGTGCCCTGCTCCTGTGCGTTGCCCTGCGCCGAGGAACCCCCCGCGCCGTCACCCGTGCCGTCGTCGTCGCCGCAGCCGGCCAGCACCGTGCCGGCCAGCACCCCGGCGACGCCTAAGGCGCAGACCTTCCTGCCGTTCCCTGCCCTGCGCATCGAACCAACTCCTCTCAGGTGTGGTGCGACCCAAGTGCCCCTGCCGGGCATGAACACACGCGTGTGTTCGAGGAGTTGGTTTCCTGCCCGGTCAGCGGCGCCCGCGGAGCTTCCCCAGCAGCCGCTGCGCCTGGGCCCGTTTACGGGGATCGGCGGCGGCCCTCCGTGCCTGCTCGACGGCCCGCCGCCCCTGCGGGCTCCGGGCGAACTGCTTGATGCGATTCAGGATGCCGGCCATGGTGCACTCCCTCGTGTTCTGACGTCGTCTTGCCTGCAGTTCGCTTACCCCTTTGACGAGGTGCTCAGCCCTGCCCAGGCCCGGACGGTGCGCGGCCGAACGTGTTTGCCGCGGGAGTCAGAGGCAAGTCGGAGTCCATGACTGAAGAGAACAAGCGCACGAATCAGAAGCCGACCACCATACGGGCGACGGAGTCCAAGGCCCGCCGCACGGCGGACAAGGCGACCGCGCCGACGACCCAGGCCGCCAAGCGCGCGACGACGAAGGCCGATGACGCGGCGTCAGCCGTCAAGGCCGGCGCCGAGCGCTCCGCCGAGGCGACGACGGCGGCCGTGCAGACCGCGGCCAAGGGTGTCGAGGCGGGCCGCCAGGCGGTCGTCGCGGCCTCCGGCCAGGTCGCGGCCACCGCGAAGACCGCCTGGACGGTGATCGCCCACCGCAAGGCCGTCGCCGCGGGCGTCGGGGCCGGCCTGACCGCCCTGACCGCCGCGTCGTACGCGGTGGGACGCCGCGCGGAGCGCCAGGCGTACGGCCCGCTCACCCGGCTCACCGGCGGGCGGATCTGACCCGAGGCGACGGCGCCCGGCAAGGCGCCCACCAGGGAGGAAGGCGGCGTGGCGCATCACCGGGAGTCCCGGTGGTACGCGGCGCCGCCTCCTCGTGGTGCGTGCTGCGGTCCGGCGGTTCGCGCCGTGGCCTGGCGCACATCCGGCACTCACCACGGTGCCCCTCTCGCGCGTCGCGGCTGTGACGAGGAAGGATGAGTGCGCAAGCGAAGGATCACACCACGTGGAGGAGCGGGCCCATGCAGCACGAGCGAGCGGGCAGTCCGGCCGGTCCCGAAGATCTCATCGACGTCGCTCGGCTGGTCACCGCGTACTACGCGCTCCATCCCGACCTGGACGACCCGGGTCAGCGCGTCACGTTCGGAACCTCCGGACACCGCGGAACCTCACTGGCCGGCGCGTTCAACGACGACCACATCGCCGCCACCAGCCAGGCCATCTGCGAGTACCGCGCGGCCCAGGGCACCGACGGCCCGCTGTTCCTGGGCGCCGACACCCACGCCCTCTCGGAGCCCGCGCGGGTCACCGCGCTGGAGGTGTTCGCCGCCAACGATGTGACGGTGCTGATCGACGAGGCGGACGGCTACACGCCGACCCCGGCGGTCTCGCACGCCATCCTCACCCACAACCACGGCCGCACCACCGGCCTCGCCGACGGTGTCGTCGTCACCCCGTCCCACAACCCGCCCGCCGACGGGGGGTTCAAGTACAACCCGCCCAGCGGCGGGCCCGCCGCCTCCGACGCGACCTCCTGGATCCAGGACCGGGCGAACGAGATCATCCGCGGCGGCCTGAAGGACGTACGGCGCATCCCCCACGCCCGGGCCCTCGCCGCGTCCACCACCGGTCGCTACGACTTCCTGGGCACTTACGTCACCGACCTGCCCGGCGTCCTCGACCTGGACGCGATCCGCGCGGCGGGCGTGCGCATCGGGGCGGACCCGCTGGGCGGGGCGTCCGTCGCCTACTGGGGCCGGATCGCCGAACAGCACCGCCTCGACCTCACCGTGGTCAACCCGCACACCGACCCCACCTGGCGGTTCATGACGCTGGACTGGGACGGCAAGATCCGCATGGACTGCTCGTCGCCGTACGCGATGGCCTCGCTCATCGAACAGCGCGACCGCTTCGACGTCGCCACTGGCAACGACGCCGACGCCGACCGGCACGGCATCGTCACCCCCGACGCGGGTCTGATGAACCCCAACCACTACCTCGCCGTCGCCATCTCCTACCTGTACGCCCATCGCGACCGCTGGCCCGCGGCCGCCGGTGTCGGCAAGACCCTGGTGTCCTCCGCCATGATCGATCGGGTCGCCGCCGACCTCGGCCGCGAACTGGCCGAGGTGCCCGTCGGGTTCAAGTGGTTTGTGGACGGGCTGGTCGACGGCACCATCGGCTTCGGCGGGGAGGAGTCGGCCGGGGCGTCCTTCCTGCGCCGGGACGGCTCCGTGTGGACCACCGACAAGGACGGCATCATCCTGGCGCTGCTCGCCTCCGAGATCACCGCGGTCACCGGGAAGACCCCCTCGGAGCACTACGCCGCGCTCACTGCCCGCTTCGGCGAACCGGCGTACGCGCGCATCGACGCCCCGGCGTCCCGCGAGGAGAAGGCCCTGCTCGCCAAGCTCTCCCCGGCCCAGGTCAGCGCGGACACCCTGGCCGGGGACGCGGTCACCGCGGTGCTCACCGAGGCCCCCGGCAACGGCGCACCCATCGGCGGCATCAAGGTGACCACCGACAACGCCTGGTTCGCGGCCCGCCCCTCGGGCACCGAGGACGTCTACAAGATCTACGCCGAGTCCTTCCGCGGCCCCGACCACCTCCGCCAGGTCCAGGAGGAGGCCAAGACCGTGGTGCTGACGGCGCTTTCCAGCTGAGCGCGGGCACGGGACCGCCCGGGCCACCCCACGGTGGCCCGGGCCGGACGGGCTTCAGCTCCGCAGGCTGCGGGCCGGCAGCACGACATGCGCCGCCGACGTGAGCACGTCCTCGTCGGACGTGAAGGCGGCCAGCGTCTCGACGTCGCCGGGCTCGGCGCCCTCCGGCCACGGCCGGGTGGCGAAGATGAGGTAGGCGTACCGAGCCTGCACACGGCGTCCAGCCGGGTCTCCGGCGGGACGAACTGCGACTTGACGTGCCGCACGGTCAGGACGGCCGACCCCGGCACGACGAGCAGGCCGACCGGCAGACTCGGCCGCTGGGTCGCATGGACGAGGCCCTCGCCCGGGGGGACACCGACGTCGGTCAGCAGTTGCTCGATGGCCTTCGACGTGGCCTCCGGGCCGTTCGCACCGTCGCCGAGGGAACAGGCCAGGAGGTACGGAACGTCCCCGTCGGGGGTCGTGCCCCGCCAGGACAGGACGACGAGGGAGCCCAGGTCGTCGGTGTGCGCGGACTGCGCTTCGGGTGAGATCGAGGTCACCGCGGAACCGCATCGGCGCACCGGACGGCACCCGGCCCGCCGTCACCCGACTGGACCACGCCCCGCCTGGCTCTGCACACGAACGAGGGCACATCTCCCGTGGGGACCGGCTCGTCGGGGCGGACCGCGATACAGGACACTGGAGGAAGATCCGACCCGGGAAGGACCGTCACGTGATCATCTTCGGCACCAAGGGGTACCTGTACCAGCTGGCGATACTGACGCTGGTCTGCGGCCAGTGCGGCAACCCCGCCGCGCACACGCTCAGGAAGCGCGTCACGAAGTTCACGCTGTTCTTCGTGCCGCTGTTCCCGATCTCGACGAAGCACCTCACGCAGTGCACCTTCTGCGGTGCGGAACAGAAGGTGACCAAGGAACAGGCGGAGCAACTGCAGGCCCAGAGCGCGAGCGGCGACGGCGGTCAGACCTACGGGCAGCCGCAGCAGCAGCACCGGTTCTGAGCCCGGCCGGGCTTCCCGGTGGCGGGGAGGTGCTCAGCCGGTCGTGAGCGCCTCGTCCGCCAGGCCCAGGTGCCGTCGGAGGGCGTCGCGCCCCTGCTCCGTCAGCCGCACGACGCGGGAGCCGTCGCCCGGCACGAGCCAGGACGCCTCCAGCGCGCGGTGGAACAGGGCCGCGGCGACCGCGCCGGCCAGGTGCGGGCGCTGCTCCGTCCAGTCCAGGCAGGTCCGCACATGCGGACGGCCCGCCGCCCCCGCCGCCTCGTCCGCGATCCCGAGGCGTGTCAGCCACGCCGTGCCCGACCCGGTGAGCGCCGGGCCGGACGCCCAGGACAACAGCCCGCGAGCGGTCATGGCATCGGTCACCGCCACGGCGAGGGAACCGCCGAGATGGTCGTAACAGACACGGGCGAAGCCGACGGCGCGGTGCCGCCGGGCGGCGGTGAGTGAACGGACCGGGACCCGCCGGCGCGGCGCCCTGGCCGCCAGCGCCTCGATCATCTCCGCGACGCCCGAGTCGGCCAGTCGCACATAGCGGTGCCGCCCCCGGCGCTCCTGAGCCAGCAGACCACCGGCCACCAGCCGGTTCAGATGGCTCGTGGCCGTGGACGGCGCGACACCGGCGAGCCGGGCCACCTCGGAGGCCGTCCAGGCACGGCCGTCGAGCAGGGCGAGGCAGATCATGGCGCGCGTGGAAACGGCCAGCAGCGCCCCCAGCGAGGCGAGATCCGGTTCTTCGGCATGGACGTCGGGACTGGTCACCGGCCGATTGTCCCCGGCCGACACTTCGACGCGCATCGAAACGTCCCGCCCGTAGCGTCTGGGCCATGACGACCGACACCCACCGCGTGATCCGGCCGAGCGTCCTCTACTTCGGCACGCCCGTCGTGCTGCTGACCACCGAGAACGCCGACGGCACCTGCAATCTCGCCCCGATCTCCTCCGCCTGGGCCCTGGGACAGCACATCGTCCTGGGCATCGGCAGCGAGAGCCGGACCGTGCGCAACCTCGCCGAGCGCCCGGAACTCGTGATCAACGTCGCCTCGCCCGAGCTGTGGGAGCACGTGGAACGCCTCGCACCGCTCACCGGGGCCGACCCGGTGCCCGAGACCAAGCGGGCGCTGTACCGCTACGAGCGGGACAAGTTCGCCGCGTCCGGGCTCACCCCGGTCGCCGCCGACCTCGTGACGCCGCCGCGCGTCGCCGAGTGCGCTCTGCAGCTGGAGGCACGGGCCGCCGCGCTGACCCCCGGCGGAGCGGGCCGCTTCTTCAGCGTCGAGTGCGAGGTCCTGCGCGTCCACGCCGCCGACCGCGTCGTCGTACCCGGCACCCACCACATCGACCCGGCCGTCTGGAGTCCGCTCATCTACAACTTCCGTCACTACCACGGACTGGCTCCCGAGGTCGGCCACGGCTTCCGCTCGGAGACGGCCGGGGCCACCGCCTCCGCCGTCTGACCCGCCGCATCCTGCCTTTTCCGGACGGCACCGAACCGTGTGGGAACCGGAAGATCCCGGGTACTCGTCCGCCACGGGCCCGGACCTGTGTGTGGGCCGATGGGCCTCCAGCAGTCGATCAGGAAAACGGAGGCATACAGATGAGCACCGTCAAGGAAACCGTGGAAGTCGACGTCCCCGTCCACACCGCGTACAACCAGTGGACCCAGTTCGAGGAGTTCCCGAACTTCATGGAGGGCGTCGAGGAAGTAAGGCAGCTCGACGACCGTCACAACCATTGGACCACCAAGATCGGCGGAGTGCGGCGCGAGTTCGACACCGAGATCGTCGACCAGCTGCCCGACGAGCGCGTCACCTGGCGCACGACCAGCGGAGACACCCACCAGAAGGGCACGGTCCGCTTCCAGCGCCTGGACGACACCCACACCCGCGTGGAGCTCGTGATGGACGTCGAGCCCAGCGGAGCCGTGGAAAAGGCCGGCGACATGCTCGGCGCGATCGACCGCCAGATCAAGGGCGACATGAAGCGCTTCAAGCAGTACATCGAGAAGCGCGGCGGCGAGTCCGGCGCCTGGCGCGGCCGCATCCAGCCCGGTGGCGACACCGGCCCCACCCCCCTCTGAGACCCAGGCCCCCGGGCTCACGGACCCGGCCTCCACCACAACCGGTGGAGGCCGGGTTCCTTTGTGCCCGCTTCCGTGTCCGCGACGCGGGGAACCTGTGGCGTTTCGGTAGCTCGATGACATGCACCTGTTCAAATCGGTCTCCTGGTGGCACGCTGCCCTCTGATGCGCAGCGACACCCCTGCCCGACCGGGTGGATGAGCCCCGCCACCCGGCCCCCACAGCAGAAGGAGACCGCGTGACAGGCACACTCCGTAGCCTTGGCTCCTGCGGCAGCGGCACCCGCGTCCGGCACACCGTCCTCGGCGCACTCGCCGGCGTCGCCGCGCTGCTGGCGACCGGCGTCACCGCCATACCGGCGAGCGCCGCGCCCGACCCCGGAGCGGTGGCGCCCTCGGCGCGGGAACGCGCCCTCGCCTTCTGGACCCCGCAGCGGATGCGCGAGGCCACCCCGCTCGACGTCCTGTCCGTCGACCGTTCCGACGTGCGGGCCCCGGCACCCCGCAAGGGCAAGGCGACCGTCGTGGCACCCAGCTCGCCCGCCGCCGACCCCGGCCCCCTGGCGATACCGAACGGCGGCGGCCCCTGGACCGGGGGCGGCGCGGTGACCAAGACCGCGGGGCGAGTGTTCTTCACCTACCAGGGCCGCACCGCCTCCTGCTCCGGCAATGCCGTCACCAGCGCCAACAAGAGCACCGTGATCACCGCGGGCCACTGCGTGAAGCTGGAGGGGGCCTGGCACACCAACTGGGTGTTCGCTCCCGGCTACCACGACGGACAGACCCCGTACGGCACCTGGACGGCGTCCAAGACCCTCTCCACGCCGCAGTGGACCGCCAGTGAGGACATCAACTACGACATCGGCGCGGCCGTGGTCGCTCCGCTGGACGGAAAGAAGCTGACCGACGTCGTCGGCGGCCAGGGCCTGGCCTTCAACACCGGCTACAACAAGGCCATGTACGCCTTCGGCTTCCCGGCCGCCGCTCCCTACGACGGCCAGAAGTTCATCTACTGCAGCGGCACCACCTACCGGGACTTCCTGCTGTCCAGCGACCATGGTCTGACCTGCGACATGACCGGCGGCTCCAGCGGCGGCCCGTGGTTCACCCAGTTCAACGAGGCCACCGGGACCGGGCTGCAGTCCTCGGTGAACAGCTTCAAGTACAACTTCCTGCCCAACGCCATGTACGGCCCGTACTTCGGCGCGGACGCGCAGAACCTCTACCAGAGCGCCCAGTCGTCCTGAGTCACTGGCCGTCCGGGAGCCGGGCCTGCGTCCGGCGGCGGGGGAGGACCCGGCTTTCGGGCGTCACAGCGCGGGCGGCACATACGTTGCGCCGGCCGGTGGTTCCGACAGAATGCCGGGATGATCGGCAACCGCATCACCTACCGCACGGCGGACGGCGTCCGCGTCCCCGGAACCTGGCGACACGCCTTCATCCGCAACGGCGACTACTTCCTCACCGACCTGTTCATCTACGCGGACGCGCTGATCGACTGCTGGGGCCTGGTCACCCTCGACGAGTTCGAGGAGAAGCTGCGCTCCGGCTGGGTCGCCACCGAACTCCCGGACGGCGCCCGGGTGTCCGGCCACGAACTGGCCGCGTGGCGGTTCCGCGAGCCGCGCACCTGGCTCACGCCCGAGCTCCTGCTGGCCGAGATCCGCGACACCATCGACCAGCTCAACGGACGCCCGGATTCGACGGACCGCTGCCTGGCCGCCGTCGACACGTTCCTCGCCGACCGGACGGAGCGGAACCGGGCCGCGGTCCGCGCCGCCTACCTGGCCATCCCCAAGACCCAACGCCACTACGCGCTCGGCGACATGGACCGTAAGGACCGGCCGCTCCAGGTCCTGGTGACCGGACCCGGCGAGCCTCTGGACGGCGCCGCGGTCGGCGAACCGGTCACGCAGGAGGAGTACGACGAGGCGATCGCCTACTTCGAGGACCGGGCGAAGTGGATCGCCGAACGGCCCGAGCGGGTCCCGGCGGACGGGCCCGCGACACCGGTCGCCCCCGCGATCCACCTGTACGAGAGCTGGTCCCGCACGCCCTCGGACGACCCGGGCACGAAGGCCCTCCGCAATGACTTCCCCGCCCCCGTCGCGGCTGACGGCGTCACCTACCCCTCCGTCGCCCACGCGTACTGGGCCCTCTCCACCACGGACCCCGGTGCCCGCGCCGCCATCAGGGACGCGGACACCGGATACGCCGCCCGGAACACGGCAGCCGGCGCTCCCCGGCGCGACGGATGGGACCACGCCCGCACCGCCGTCATGACCGCCCTGCTGAGGGCCAAGTACACCCGGCATCCGGCCCTTGCCCGGATCCTCCTGGACACCCGTGACGCCACACTCGTCTATGACGACTCCGACTCCGGCTACTGGGGCGACAACGGCGGCCGCGGCCGCAACTGGACGGGCCGCCTCCTGGAACTCGTCCGTTCCGAACTCCACGCCGAGCAGGCCGGGATCACCCTCCCGGAACCGGTCACCGGGCAGGGGTGAGCGACGGTGCGCCGGCGGTTCAGCCGGTCGCCTCGGCGAGCAGCCCCACCTGCTCCAGCCCCGACGCCGCCGGCACGAAGATGAGCTCGTCACAGCCGGCCGCGGCGAACGCGTCGGCGTACGACGTCACCATCTCCGCGCTCACCGCGGCACTCGCCGCGACCTGCGCGGCGGCGTCGCCGAGGAAGCCGTAGTAGTGCTGGAGATAGCCGTCCGCGTGTGCCCGGGCGTCCGGGCCGAGCGCGAAGTACGCGAGCGCCAGTTTGCGCGGCGCGCCGGTACGACCCGCCTCCTTCCACGCGGTGTCGACGCCGGCCGAGGCCTCCGCGAACATCTCCGGCGTGCCACCGCCCATGATCCAGCCGTCGGCCAGCCGGGCCACCCGCCGGAAACTGACCGGGGTCGAACCACCCAGGATGACCTCGGGACCAGCCTCGCGCACGGGCTCCGGCCCGATCGCACCGGCCAGTCCCCGCTCCTCGCCCGCCCAGACGCGTTTCATCTCCGTCAGCTGTTCTTCAAGGCGGCGCCCCCTGCCCTCCGTGGACAGACCGCTCGCGGCGAAGTCGTCGTCACGACCGCCCAGCCCCACACCGAGCACGAACCGCCCCCCGGAGAGCCGGTCGAGGGAGGCCGCCTGCTTCGCCAGCAGCGCGCTGTTCGTGTACAGCGGCCCCAGCAGCACACTCGTCGTCAGCCGGATCCGGCTGGTGACCGCAGCGGCCGCACTCAGCGCCACCAGCTCCTCATACCCCGGGTAGACCAGCCTCCCGATCGTCCCGAGCGTGCTGAACCTCGCTTCCTCGGCCCGCCGGGCCCACTCCACGAGAACCGAACCCTCGGTCCCGGGAACCGTGTTGGGAAGGCCTATACCGATGTCCATGTCCACCTCCGGTTTGAGAGGGGGATCACCTACCCACCCGGTGCCGGGCGAACCGGATGTGACAGAGTGAGGGATTCCGCGACCGCGCGATGGGCATGCATCGATCGTTTGTCGCCCCCACAAGGAGTGAGACCGGAAGTACGGGCCGGCCTGGCTGGTGACCCGGACCGCCACCCGCGACATCGACCTGGGCGGCCACCTCGTCCCCCAGGGCGCCGACGTGGTCTGGAGCCCCTATCTCCACCAGCACGACCCCGACGTGTTCGCCGACCCCGCCGCCTTCGACCCGGACCGCTGGACACCCGAGAACGTGTCGGCCACCCGCGGCTCGTTCCTCGCCTTCGGCGACGGCCGCCGCAAGTGCATCGGGGAGAACTTCGCCTGGGCCGAACTCCAGATCATCCTCGCGACCATCCTGCGGACCTGGCAGTCCTTCGAGCTCACCTCCCCGGCGCCCCGGCCCCAGGCCGTGGTCATGGTCAAGCCGGACCGCCTGACCATGGAGTGCCGCCGGAAGGCGGCACCGGCGCGGCCGACGAGTGACAGCCCGTCCCGGGAGGCGACCGCGCCGGAACCGGGCCCGGACACGACGCCCACCCCGTCCGGCAGCTGACGCCACGGGGCGGCAGCGCCACCGGAACCGGTTCCGCCGGGGACACCGGCAGCCCCCTCCCGCTCACCTGCCCCCTCGCACCCGCCCCGGGCATCACCTGCACCGGCGATTCTCGGACGCCGGACGCGGTACACCGCGTGTCGCGGGCCCGGCCGGTCCACACTGGGACCCATGCGCGTGGTGATCATGACGGCTGGATCGCGCGGCGACGTCGCGCCGTACACCGGGCTGGGAGCGGGGCTGGCGCGGAACGGGCATGAGGTCACGCTCGTCACCCACGGCCTGTTCGAGCCGCTGGCCGCCGGTTCCGGAGTGCGGTTCCACCCGACCCCGGTCGACCCGCACGCCGTGTCGCACTCCGACCGCGGACGCAGCCTGCACGCCAGCACCACCGGGCTCGGCAAACTGCTGCGCGCGGCGTCGATGGCACGGTCCGCGGCCGAGGAGATGACCGACGCCCTGGTCCAGGCGGCCCGCGGCGCGGACGCCGTCCTGGCCGCCGGTGCCGTGGCACCGCTCGGCTTCGCCATCGCCGAGGGCCTGGCCCTGCCCAGCCTGGGACTGTTCCTCCAACCCCAGCACCCGACACGCGAGTTCGGCGCGCCGATGCTCGGCGGACGCTCACTCGGCGCCGTGGGCAACCGCCTGGGCGGAGTGGCCGTCGCCACCGCCGTCGACGGGGTCTTCACCCGGGCCATGCGCCGGCTGCGCACCCGGCACGGCATGGCCCTGCCCGGCACGGTCGCGCTCCGCCGGGCCCACGAACGGGCGCGGTGGCCCGTGCTGCACGGATTCAGCGAACTGGTGGTGCCGCGCCCCCGGGACTGGCGGCCCGGCCTGGAGATCGCCGGGTACTGGTGGCCGTACGACACCCGCACGCTGCCCAGGGAGTTGGAGGAGTTCCTTGCCGCCGGACCCGCCCCGGTCTTCGTCGGGCTGGGCAGCGCCACCGTGCCGGACCCCGAGCGCCTCAGCGGCGAGATCGTGCGCGCCCTGCGGGCGGCGGGACTGCGCGGCGTGATCCAGCAGGGATGGGCCGGCCTCGCCGCCGACGCCGACGATGTGATCACGGTCGGCGACGTACCACACGCGCCGCTGTTTCCCCGGATGGCCGCCGTGGTCCACCACGCCGGGGCCGGCACCACTGCCGCCGTCCTGCTCGCGGGCGTCCCCACCGTGCCGGTCCCCGTGCAGTTCGACGGCGGCTTCTGGGCGGCCCGTCTCGTCGCCCTGGGCACCGCGCCCCGCGCCGTCCCACTGCGCCACCTCACCGCCGAGGCCCTCGCCCCCGCCCTGCGCCGCGCCACGAGCGACCCCGCCCACCGCCACCGCGCCCAGACCCTGGCACGCCGGCTGGCCGAGGAGGACGGCGTGGCACCGGTCCTGGCCGCGCTCGACCGGCTGTCCCAGTGACGGGTCACCCTCGCCCCGTGCCCGGTCGCCTTTTCCCGTGCCGGTTCACCCGCGTCCCATGATCGGTCACCCTCGCCTCATGCCCGGTCGCCTCTCCCCGCCGAGTCGCCTCGTCTCATGCCCGATCACCCTCGCCCCATGACCGCTCACCAGTTCACGTCAGCGGCACCGTCGACCCCCTGATCACCACCCGGCAGGGCAGCGTCTCGACCCCCGACCGCCGCGTGCCGGCGATCGCCGTGAACAGGGCGTGCGCCGCCGCCCGGCCGACCTGTTCGAGGTTCATGTCGACACTGGTCAGCGGCGGCCGGGACGCCGACGTCAGGACACGCCAGTTGTCGAAGCCCATCACCGCCACGTCCTCCGGCACCCGTCGGCCGCGCTCGCGCAGCATGTCCATCGCGCCCCGGGCGATCTGGTCGCTGCCGCACAGCACGGCGTCCACCTCCGGGTGCCGGTCGAGCAGCATCGCGGTGCCCGCCCGGCCCCAGCCCTCCGACCACGTCCCGAAGCCCGGCTCGCCGACCAGCGTCAGGCCGGCGTCGGCGAGCGCGGCCCGGGCGCCCTCGGCCCGCTCCCGCGCCGCGGCGTACCCGGGGTCACCGGTGATGTGCGCGATCCGGGTACGGCCGCAGGCCAGCAGATGGTCCACCGCGAGGCGGCCCGCGCCGACGCTGTCCGGGACGATGGACAGATCCTCCGGATCCTCCGACGGCGCGTACGCGTAGACGACGGGGACGGGCAGTTCGCGGCCCAGGGACGGACGCGGATCGGTCCGGCTGCCGACCACGATGAGGCCGTCGACCCGGCGCCCCAGCAACGCGCGGACATGGTGCTGCTCGCGGATCGAGTCCCCCCGGGCGTCACACAGGAACACCGCGACCTCACCCGCTCCGAAGGCGTCCTCGGCACCCATCAGTATCGGGATGCTGAACCGGCCCTCCAGGTCGCTGGTGAGCAGCCCCACCGTGCCCGTCCGCCCGGCCAGCAGGCCCCGGGCCACCTGGTTGGGCCGGAACGCCAGCCGCTCGGCCGCCTCGACGACCCGCTGCCTGGTCTCGGCCCGCACCTGGCTGCGGCCGTTGAGAGCCTTGGACGCCGTGGCGATCGACACGCCCGCCAGCCGGGCGACATCGCTGAGCGTGGCCGGCTGCGAACGAGCGGGGCGGGTGGCCTCTGCCATGGGGGTTCTCCTGTCTCGTCTCGCGTCCCACACTACGCGAGGCGTTTCGGTCAAGAGGCTCTCAGTGTTTCGGTGGTTGGCCAAGAGTCGTGTGCCGCAAGGGGATTGACGGGTAGTGAGGCGAGTCCTAGCGTCTCAGAAAGCCTTTTCGGTTTCTTTCCGCCGCTCAGCTCAGTGCCACCACAGCCATCGTCCCGACCGGCAGGCCCGCGCACGGTCCGCCGCGACACGAGGGGATCGACCATGGGGAGCACGGCCGGACCACGTGGACACCTGCGCCGCCTTGTCACCGGCATCACCGCGCTGCTCGCCGCCGCGAGCCTGTTGACGGCCTGCGGGGCGGGGGACGGCGGCTCGGGCGGCGGGGGAGGTGGGGGAGCGGCGAACGCCAAGGGCGTCGACGACGGCACGAAGCTGACAATGTGGACGCGTGCGGCGACCCGGCCGCAGAGCGAGGCCCTGGTCGAGGCGTACAACGCGAGCCACAAGAACAAGATCGAGCTCACGGTCGTCCCCACCGACGACTACCAGGCCAAGGTCGGTGCGGCCGCCGGGTCCAAGGACCTGCCCGACCTGTTCGCCTCCGATGTCGTGTTCGTGCCCAACTACACCTCCAGTGGCCTCTTCGCGGACCTCACCGAACGCATCGACGCCCTGCCGTTCGTCGAGCACCTCGCCCCGTCGCACATCAAGGCCGGCACGTACGAGGACGAGAAGTACGTCGTCCCGCACACCCTCGACCTGTCGGTGCTCTTCTACAACAAGGACCTCTACCGGAAGGCGAAGCTCGACCCCGAGAAGCCGCCGACCACCCTGCGCGAGTGGGACCGGCAGGCCCGGGCCGTGGACGCGCTGGGCGGCGGCGTCGACGGCACGTTCTTCGGCGGCAACTGCGGCGGCTGCGGCGTCTTCACCTGGTGGCCGTCCGTATGGGCCGCCGGCGAGGACGTCCTGAACAAGGAGGGCACGGAGGCGAACCTCGCCTCCGGCACCGCCAAGAAGGTCTACGACACCTACCGCGGCTGGGTGCGCGACGGCATCGTCGCCCCCGGCGCGCGCGACGAGACGGGCACGACCTGGACCGGCGTCTTCCCGAAGGGCAAGGTCGGCGTGATGCCCATGCCGTCCACCACGCTCGGGCTCATGCCCGAGGACCTGGACCTCGGTGTCGCGCCCATCCCCGGACCCGACGGCGGCAGGTCGACCTTCGTCGGCGGCGACGCCATCGGCATCTCCGCCACCAGCGAATCGGCCGACCAGGCCTGGAACTTCCTCGCCTGGTCCCTGGGCGACAAGGCCCAGGTCGACGTGGTCGCCGCGCACAAGGACGTGGTGGCCCGCACCGACCTCGCGTCCAACAAGCACTCCAAGGCCGACCCGCGCCTGGTCACCATCAACGAACTCGTCGCGCACGGCCGCACCCCGTACGCCCTGAAGTTCGGCCAGACCTTCAACGACCCCAACGGGCCGTGGCTGACCCTGATGCGGGGCGCGGTCTTCGGCGACGGGACGTCCGTCGCGAAGGACAACGAGGCGGTCACCGCCTCACTCGCGGACTGAGCGACCGGCCCCGCCCCTCCCACGTCGCACGGCAGAGGAGAGCCATGCAGGTCAAGGCGCCCGACCGAACGGCCGCCGAGCCCCGAGTGCCACCCCGACGCCCGTCCCCGGCGGCCGCCCCGCCCTGGTGGCGGTCCCGCAGGGCCAAGGGCCTGGCCTACGCGGCGCCCACGGCCGTCTTCGTCACCGTCTTCTTCCTGCTGCCTCTGTTGCTCGTCGCGCAGATGTCGCTCAGCGACTGGCCGCTGCTGGCGGGAGACCGCGGCCTCAACGCCCCCGAGAACTACGGCGACATCACCGGCAGCACCCTGTTCTGGCCCGCCATCCGCTTCACGCTCCTCTACACCTTCATCGTCACCGCCGTACTCCTCGCCCTGGCGCTCGGCCTCGCCCTGCTCGTGCAGGAATCCCGCCCCGGAGCCGGCTTCTTCCGTACGGTCTACTTCCTGCCCAGCGCCCTCGGACTGGCCTCCGCCTCCCTGCTGTTCTGGGGCCTGTACAGCCCCACCACCGGCCCCCTCAGCCGCCTGCTGGAGAAACTCGGCCTGGTCGACGACCCCGTGTCCTTCCTCGGGAGCCCGACCTCGGCCCTGCTGTCGACGGTCTTCCTCATCGTCTGGAAGTTCGCCGGCTTCTACATGCTGATCCTGCTCGTCGGCCTCCAGCGCATCCCGCACGAGGTGTACGAGGCGGCCCGGATGGACGGCGCGAGCCGCGGCCAGATCTTCCGCTCGATCACCCTGCCGCTGCTGCGGCCCTCCCTCGCCCTGTGCCTGCTGCTGTGCGTGACCGGCTCCCTGCTCGCCTTCGACCAGTTCTTCATCCTCACCAAGGGCGGGCCGGACAACAGCACCGTCACCGTCGTCCAGTTGATCTACCGGGAGGCCTTCCAGCGGCTGAACCTCGGCACCGCGGCGGCCCTGTCGATCGTCGTCCTGGCCGTGCTCCTCCTGCTGAACGCCCTGCAGTTCCGCGGCCTGCGCAACGCCGACGACTCATGACCCCCGCCGCACGCAGAAGGGACACCACGGTGCTCACCCGCGCCCTGGGCCGCACGCCCCACTACGTCGTCGCCGCGAGCCTCGCCGTCATCTTCCTCTTTCCCTTGCTGTGGAACGCCTGGGCGTCGCTCAGCGGCCAGCCCGGCACCGCCCAGCAGTCCGGCTACGGCCTCGGCAACTACCGGACCCTGCTGGACTACGACGCGGGCCTGTGGCGGTACCTCCTCAACAGCACCGTCGTCTCGGCCCTGACCGTCACCCTCACCCTGGGGGTGTCCCTGCTCGGCGGCTACGCCTTCGCCCGCTTCGACTTCCCCGGCAAGAACCTGCTCTTCCTGCTCACCCTGGCCATCCTCATGGTCCCGTACGCCACGCTCCTCATCCCCCTCTACGTCCTGCTGGGGCGGCTCCACCTGGAGAACTCGCTGATCGGGCTGAGCCTGGTCCTCGCGATGTTCCAACTGCCGTTCGCCACCTTCATGATGCGGATCTCCTTCGAGGCCGTACCGCGCGAACTGGAGGAGTCGGCACTCGTCGACGGCTGCGGCACGGCGGGCGCGCTGCGCCGGGTCCTGCTCCCGGCGGTGCGGCCGGGGCTGATCACCGTGGGCCTGTTCGCGTTCCTCGCCGCCTGGAACGACTTCATCGCACCGCTGATCCTCATTTCCGACAGCGAGAAGGCACCCCTGCCCCTGGCCGTCGCGAACCTGCGGCAGCAGAGCATGGGAGCCGTCGACTACGGCGCGACCGAGGCGGGCGTGGTCGTCCTCGCCGCGCCCTGCCTACTGCTGTTCCTGCTCCTGCAGCGGCACTACATCAGGGGCTTCATGTCCGGCGCGCTCAAGGGCTGAGGCGCGGGGCATCCGACCATGACCGAAGGGACGTACCGAAGGCATGCACCGGTGAAGGGGAACACGGCACACTCGCCCGTCCTGCCCGTGGCGCCGACCCGCGGCCGGCTGCGCCCGCTCGGCCTCGACGAGGTGAGGATCACCGGGGGTTTCTGGGCCCGGCGCCGCCACACCAACGCGACCGCGACGCTCGGGCACTGCCGGGACTGGATGGAACGCGAGGGCTGGACCGGCAACTTCCGGGCCGCCGCCGAGGGCCGGATCCACCGCGACCGGCGTGGGCGGGAGTTCGCCGACTCCGAGATCTACAAGCTGCTCGAAGCCATGGCGTGGGAGGGCACGGCGTACGACGGGGAGCTCGCCGCCCTGACCGATGTGATCGCCCCCGCGCAGGACCCGGACGGCTACCTGAACACCGCCTTCGGCCGCCCCGGACAGCAGCCCCGCTACACCGACCTCGAATGGGGCCACGAACTCTACTGTCATGGGCACCTCATCCAGGCAGGAGTCGCCCAGGCCCGCGCCCGGGGTGAGGGCGAGCTGACGAAGATCGCCCGCCGGGCCGCCGACCACGTCTGCGCCGCCTTCGGCCCGGGCGGGAACCCGGGCCTCTGCGGACACCCGGAGATCGAGACGGCCCTCGTGGAACTCGCCCGGCTGACGGGGGAGCAGCGCTACCTCGACCAGGCCGCGCTGTTCCTCGACCGGCGCGGCCACGGCACCCTCGCCGACATCGAGTTCGGCCGCGCCTACTTCCAGGACGACGTGCCCGTCCGCGAGGCCGGCGTCCTGCGCGGCCACGCCGTGCGCGCCCTCTACCTCGCGGCCGGTGCCGTCGACGTGGCCGTGGAGACCCGTGACGACGCCCTGCTCGCCGCCGTCGTACGGCAGTGGGAGGCCACGGTCGCCCGGCGCACCTATGTGACCGGCGGGATGGGCTCGCACCACCGCGACGAGTCCTTCGGCGACGACTTCGTCCTGCCACCGGACCGCGCCTACTCGGAGACCTGCGCCGGTGTCGCCTCCGTGCTGCTCGCCTGGCGGCTGCTGCTCGCCACCGGCGAACCGCGCTTCGCGGACCTGGCCGAGCGGACCCTGTTCAACGTGATCGCGACGTCCCCGTCCGAGGACGGCCGGGCCTTCTTCTACGCCAACACCCTGCACCGCCGCCACCGCGGCACCGTGCCCCCGGTGGACCGCGTCAGCCCGCGCGCCGACTCGGGCCTGCGCGCCCCCTGGTTCGCTGTGTCGTGCTGCCCGACCAACGTGGCGCGCACCCTCGCCCTGCTGCCCGCGTACCTGGCGACCGCGGACGACGACGGCGTCCAGCTGCACCAGTACGCCGACGCGGAGCTCGCCACGACCCTGGCCGACGGGCAGGGCGTGGCGCTGCGGGTCCGCACCGACTACCCGTCCGGCGGGACCGTCGCCGTGCGCATCAGCCGCTCCCCGGCCCGCCCCTGGACGCTGTCCCTGCGGGTCCCCGCGTGGACGGCGGGCGCGACCGCCCGGCTGGTCGACCCGGACGGGCAACCCCGTACGGCCGCCCCGGGCACGGTGCGGCTCACCCGGATCTTCCGGCCCGGCGACGAGATACGCCTCGAACTGCCCGTCACGCCGCGCTGGACCGTGTCCGACCCGCGCGTCGACGCCGTCCGCGGCACCGTGGCCGTCCAGCGCGGACCCCTCGTCTACTGCGCCGAGTCCACCGACCTGCCCGACGGACACGACGTCGACGCGCTCCGCGTGGACCCGTCCGCCGAACCGGAGGACGGGCCGGACGGCACGGTCGTCGCCCCCGGCGAACTCGCAGCCCCCGCCGACCCGCACGACACCGCATGGCCGTACCACCCGCTCGGCCAAGCCACCGCACCGACGGCCGACCGCACGGGGATCACCCTCGTGCCGTACCACTCCTGGGCGAACCGCGGCCCCTCGACCATGCGCGTGTGGCTGCCCCTCACCCAGTCCCCGACCACGCCCACCCGGAGGTAGTCGTGCCCGCAGCACCGCGAAGACGGCACCGCCGCGGCGCCCTGGCCGCAGCGCTGACCCTGGGCCTGCTGGCCCCCCTCGCCGTGACCGCACCGGCCGCGGCGGACAACTCGGCGATCGGCTACCCGGTCTACTCCGGCACGGACCACCCCGTGCCCGCCCTCCCGGCCGGCTTCACCGTCCACCGCACCCTGCGCGCCCAGTACGAGGCCGACCGGAAAGCGGGGAACGGCACCGACTTCTGGATGGACCGGATGCTGGCCCGCAAGGGCGAGGACCCGGCAGGCGACTGGCTGTTCACCCGGGGCCGCGCCGTGTTCATGAAGGAACACGACCCCGCCAGGCTCGGCTTCGCAGGCAAGGCCGCCTACTGGGAGAGCATCGACAACCGCTCCGCGTACACGCTCACCCTGAACGCCGACGGCGAGAACCTCACCCTCCGGGAGAACACCGGCGCCCGCACCCAGACGCCCAGTTACTGGCGCAGCGAGTTCACACACGAGGTCACCGGCCTGAAGGTGACACAGACCAAGTTCATCACCGAGGCCAACGTCGCCGTCACGAACCTGACCCTCACCAACACAGGGTCGGAGCGCCGCGAGGTCCGGCTGCGCGCCACGTCCCCGTACGCGACGACCACCGAGGGCCGTGAACTCACCGGCGCGATGCCCGCGAAGAACAACCTCACGACCTTCTTCCCCCGCCTCAGCGGTGACGGCTTCACCCCCGAGGACGAGTCCCTCACGCGCACCCTCGCCCTGCCCGCGGGCGGGACGGTCACCACCAAGGTCCAACTCGGCTTCGTCACCGAGGAGATCACCGACTCCCGGCCCGAGTACGACGCGGTGCGCACCGCCTCCCCGGACACGGCCTTCCGCCGGCACGTGCAGACGTACAACCGCTGGTGGGCCGAGAACCTGCCGTACCTCGACATCCCCGACGACAACATCGAGAAGACGCTGTACTACCGCTGGTGGCTGCTGCGTTACAACTACCTCGACGCCGACATCCCGGGGAGTGATTACCAGTTCCCCACCTCCATGGAGGGCGTGCTCGGCTACAACAACGCGATCGCCCTGACGGTCGGCATGTTCGTCGACGACCTCAAGTACCTGCGCGACCCCGCCTACTCCTACGGCCCGTGGGTGTCCGCCGGGGAGGTCTCGAAGAACGGCAAGTACACCGACAACCCTGGCGACCCGGAGAACTGGTCCAACAGCTACACCCAGTACCTCTCCGAGGCGGCCTGGCGCTCCTACCAGGTGCACGGCGGCCCCGACGGCATCGTGCGCAACCTCGCGCGGTACGCGGAGAAGGACGTCCGCGGCCAGCTGGAGCACTACGACGAGGACGGCAACGGCCTGATCGAGTACGACTGGGGCGCCATGACCGGCAACGACGCCGACGCGGTGTCGTTCGACTGGAAGCCCGGCAACCTGGACCGCGCCGAATCCGCGTACGTCTACAGCAACGCGACGGCGGCGGCCCGCGCGTACGACCTCATCGGCGAGAAGACAAAGGCCGACGAGATGCGCACGACGGCGAACCGCGTGCGGAAGGCCGTCCTCGAACACCTCTGGGACCCGAAGGACAAGCTGCTCAAGCACCGGCACGTCGACAGCGACACCCTGGTGCCCTGGAAGGAGATCAACAACTACTACCCGTACAGCGTGGGCCTGATGCCCACCCCGGACGAGGACCCGCAGTACCTCGAAGCGCTGCGCCTGTGGGCGGACGCGAAGCAGTACCCCGTCTTCCCGTTCTTCACCGCCAACCAGGCGGACAAGGCGGAGGCGGCAGAGCAGGGGCACCCCGGGAGCAACAACTTCTCGGTCATCAACTCCACTGTCACCTTCCGCTTCCTGTCCTCGGTGCTGCGCAAGTACCCGAACAAGTACATCGACAGCACCTGGTACAAGAAACTGCTGTCCTGGAACGCCTGGGCCCACTACATCGACGGCGACAACCGCCGGCCCGACCAGAACGAGTTCTGGGCCGATGGCAGCGCCGACCCGCAGAAGATCGGCTACCGCTCCTGGATCCACCACACCGTCCTCGGCACCACCAACTGGACGGTCATCGAGGACGCGATGGGCTTCCGGCCACGCACCGACGGGAAGATCGAGGTGTGGCCGATCGACGTCGACTGGCCGCACTTCGCCGTCACCGACATCAACTACCGCGGCACCGACGTGGCCGTCCTCTGGGACCAACCGGGCGACGGGAAACGGCCGTACGGCCGCCAGGTCCCCGAGGGGTACTCCGTCTACCTCGACGGGAAGCTCGCCCTCACCGCCGACCGCCTCGCCCACCTCGTCTACGACCCCGCCACCCGCGAGGTCACCTTCCCCGACGGGGGAGGAGCCAAGGCGAAGACCACCGGCCTGCGCACGGCCGTCGCGAGCCCGCAGGACGTCACCTACGGCCCGGAGAACCGCGTCACCGACCTGTTCGCCAAGGCCGGCCGGGACCTCACCGGCAGGACCGGGGACAACCTCGCCGCCGGCGCCACCGCCCGCGCCTCCCACGAGGCCGACGGCCACGGCGTGGGCGGTGCCGTCGACGGCTTCACCGTCAACGAGCCGTACTGGGGTGCCCGCGGCTCCGGCAACACCGAGGACTGGTACGAGCTCGACTTCGGCCGCCCCCGCACGGTCGACGACGTCCGGCTCCACTTCTCCAGCGACAAACGGCCCGGCGGATACGCCGAACCGGCCCTCTACACCGTGCAGTACCAGGACCGGAACGATCAGTGGCAGGACGTGGCCGGCTCCGCCAAGGCACCGCCGTATCCGCGCGCCAATCTCAACCAGGTGCGCTTCAAGGAGGTGACCACGGCCAAGCTGCGGGTGCTGCTGCGCCACCGCGACGGCCACACCGGCGGCCTGAAGGAGATCCAGGCCTACCACACCGGCACGCGCCCGCCGACGGCCCGCAACCGGCCTCCCTACGTCGAGGCCTGGCGGGACCCGGCGTACACCCGCCCGGGCCAGGCCAGGCTCACCGGCATCGTCGAGGACGACGGACTGCCGCAGCGCACCCTGTCCGCCTCCTGGAAGGCGGCCGACGGCCCGGACGGCGGCGCCGTCATCTTCGACGACCCGCGCGCCCCCACCACCGTCGCCCGGTTCACCGAGGCAGGCACGTACACCCTCGAACTCACCGCCGACGACGGCGCGTCGACGTCGTCGAAGCGGGTCGTGGTGAAGGCCGAGAAGCCCGGCGGCGGCCAGGTGAACCTGGCACCATCCGCCACCCCCACCGCGTCCTACACCTCCGGCTGGGAGTCGGTGAACGCGATCAACGACGGCCGTGAACCCGCCTCGTCCTCCGACGCCCCGCGCTGGGACAGCTGGCCGCAGACGGACACCCAGTGGGTCCAGTACACCTGGGACGACCCGGTCCGCGTGGCCGGCTCGGACCTGTACTTCTTCCGCGACGCGCAGCCCGGCGCGGCCGACGGCGTGGGCGTGCCCGAGTCCTGGGTCATCGAGTACCGCGACGGCGCCACCTGGCGCGAGGTCCCCGGCGCCGACGGCTACGGCACCGCCGAGGACCGCTACAACCGGACCACCTTCACGCCGGTCACGACGACCGCGCTGCGGGCGAAGCTCACCGGCCATCCGAACCTCGCCGTCGGCGTCCAGGAGTGGAAGGTCTACGCCGAGACACCGGAGTCGGTACGCGAGACCCACATCCCCACCCTCCGCGGCACCGTCCCCGACCTGCCCGGGCAGGTGACGCTGGTGTACGCCGACGGTTCCACGGCGCGCTCGCCCGTGGCCTGGCCCGCCCTGACCGAGGACCAGGTCGCCGAGGGCGGCACGAGCGTGACGATCACCGGCCTCGCCGACCGCACCGCGCAGCCGGTCACCGCGACCGTGTGGGTACGGCACACCGGCGCGGTGGAGATCACCGGCATCGCGGAAGAACGCGTCACCACCCGCCCGGGCAAACCCCCCGCGCTCCCCGCCACGGTGGTCGCCACCTACAACGACGGCTCCAAGGACAGCCGCACACAGGTGACCTGGGACCCGGTCGACCCGGACCAGTACGCCGGCCCCGGAGCCTTCGAGGTGGAGGGAACCGTGCCGGGCACTTCGAACCGCGCCACGGCCACGGTCACCGTGACGTCCCCCGGATGACCCTCGCCCCGAAGGGGCCCTCTCCCGCCCGCTGACCATCCACGACGATCGGAGTGCGCCATGTCCCAGCCACCCACCCGGCGCCGCGTGCTGAGCCTGACCGCCGGCGCCGCGGCCACCCCGCTCATGTCCTCCGGGCCTCTGGCCCAAGCCGCCCACGCCGCCCCGGCGACCTCCACGGCGAAGGCCGGGGGAGCGCAGCCCGCCCCGCCCGCCTGGTCGGTGCGGCCCTTCGCCCTGCACGAAGTCAGCCTCGGCGAAGGGGTCTTCCGCACCAAACGCGACCTGATGCTCGACTACGCCCGCGCGTACCCGGCCGACCGCATCCTGGCGGTCTTCCGCGCCAACGCCGGACTCGACACACGCGGCGCACGACCGCCGGGCGGCTGGGAGACGTTCGACGGCAACCTGCGCGGCCACTACGGCGGCCACTTCCTCACCCTCGTCGCCCAGGCGTACGCCGACACACGCGAGGCAGCGCTCAAGTCCAAGCTCGACCACCTGGTCACGGCCCTCGGCGAATGCCAGCAGGCCCTCGCCGAACACGGCACCCCGAAGCCCAGTCACCCCGGCTACCTGGCGGCCTACCCGGAGACCCAGTTCATCCTCCTGGAGAGCTACACGACGTACCCCACCATCTGGGCGCCGTACTACACCTGCCACAAGATCATGCGCGGCCTCCTGGACGCCCACACCCTGGCCGGCAACCCCCAGGCGCTGACCATCGCCGCGAAGATGGGCGACTGGGTGCACAGCCGGCTGGGGCACCTCCCCAAGGCCCAGCTGGAGCGCATGTGGTCGATCTACATCGCCGGTGAGTACGGCGGCATGAATGAGGTCATGACCGACCTGTACGCGCTCACCGGCCGGGAGGAACACCTCGCCGCCGCCCGCTGCTTCGACAACACCGCGCTGCTGAAGGCCTGCGCCGAGAACCGCGACATCCTGGAGGGCAGACACGCCAACCAGCACATCCCGCAGTTCACCGGCTACCTCCGCCTGTTCGACCACACGGGGGAGGAGCAGTACGCCGGCGCCGCCCGCAACTTCTGGGGCATGGTCGCGGGCCCCCGCACCTACGCCCTGGGCGGCACCGGGCAGGGCGAGATGTTCCGCGCCCGCGAGGCCATCGCGGCCACCCTCGACGACAAGAACGCCGAGACCTGCGCGACGTACAACATGCTCAAGCTGAGCCGGCAGCTCTTCTTCCACGACCCCGACCCCGCCTACATGGACTACTACGAGCGGGCCCTGACGAACCACATCCTCGCCTCCCGCCGGGACGCCCCCAGCACCGACAGCCCCGAGGTCACCTACTTCGTCGGCATGGGCCCGGGCGTACAGCGCCGGTTCGGCAACACCGGCACCTGCTGCGGCGGCACCGGCATGGAGAACCACACCAAGTACCAGGACTCGGTCTACTTCCGCTCCGCCGACGGCAACGCCCTGTACGTCAACCTCTACCTGGCCTCCACCCTGCGCTGGCCGGAGCGCGGCCTCGTCATCGAGCAGACGAGCCACTACCCGGCCGAAGGCGTGCGCACCCTGACGTTCCGCGAGGGCGGCGGCCGGCTCGCCCTCAAACTCCGCATCCCGTCCTGGGCCACGGCAGGTGTCACGGTCACGGTCAACGGAGTCCCGCACCGGGCCGAAGCCGCACCCGGCACCTACCTCACCCTGAACAGGAACTGGCGCCGAGGCGACCGCGTCCGCATCTCGACGCCCTACCGTCTGCGCATCGAACGCGCCCTGGACGACCCGGACGTCCAGTCGCTGTTCTACGGCCCGCTCCTCCTGACCGCCCGGAGCGCCGAACAGCAGTTCCGCACCTTCTCCTTCTACCAGGACTTCACCCTCCGCGGAGACCTGGCCGACGCGATCAGACCCACGGGCCGCCCCCTGCACTTCACCACGCACGACCTGACCCTCGCCCCCTTCCACATCGGCGACGACGCCCCCTACCACGCCTACTTCACCCGCTCCGAACCCGTCATCGTGTTCGGCACCTCCGACTCGGGCGTGCCGAACCACGCCCGCGCCGACGGCCGGACCTTCCTCGACGTCCTGTGGCAGCAGGCTCCCTTCCCGGCCTCCGCGCACTTCGTTGGCGCCGTACGCACCCTCGCGGGCCGCTGGCTGGCCGAGAACCTGTTGACCCGCGCCGAACACGACGCCGTCATCGCGGCGGCGAACCAGGCGGACCTGCGCCGCTGACCGCTGTCCGGGGCTGCTTGGGCGGGGAGGCGCACCTCCCCGTCCGTACCGGCTCATTGACAGGTCCGGACCAACGGGGCACGCTCTGAGAGCGCTCTCACCCCTTCCCGGATCGGCCCCACGTCGAACGGAGACAGAGCATGTCACGCACGCTCAGACGCCGCCTCAGGGCTGTCGGGCTGGCCCTCGCCGCCGCCCTGACCGGCTCCCTCCTCGCCACCGGAGCGGGAACAACGGCCCACGCCGCCGTCCCGGCGACGATTCCCCTGAAGATCACCAACAACTCGGCCCGCGGCGAGCAGGTGTACATCTACAACCTCGGCACCGACCTGTCGACCGGACGGCAGGGCTGGGCCGACGCCAACGGCACGTTCCACCCCTGGCCGGCCGGTGGCAACCCGCCGACTCCCGCCCCCGACGCGTCGATCCCCGGCCCGGCGGCGGGCCAGTCGACCACGATCCGCATGCCGAAGTTCTCCGGCCGCGTCTACTTCTCCTACGGCCAGAAACTGGTGTTCAAGCTCACCACCGGCGGCCTGGTCCAGCCCGCCGTGCAGAATCCGTCCGACCCCAACCGGAACATCCTGTTCAACTGGTCGGAGTACACACTCAACGACGCGGGCCTGTGGATCAACAGCACACAGGTCGACATGTTCTCCGCACCGTACGCGGTCGGAGTGCAGCGGTCCGACGGAACCACCGCGAACACCGGCCGGCTCAAGCCCGGCGGCTACAACGGCTTCTTCAACGCCCTCAGAGGGCAGCCCGGAGGCTGGGCCAACCTGATCCAGACCCGCGCCGACGGCACCGTACTGCGCGCCCTGTCCCCGCTGTACGGGCTGGAGACCGGCGCGCTGCCGACCAGCGTCATGGAGGACTACATCAACCGTGTCTGGCAGAAGTACTCCACCTCGACCCTCACGGTCACCCCGTTCGCCGACCAGCCGGGCACCAAGTACTACGGACGGGTGTCCGGCGGCGTCATGAACTTCACCAACAACGCGGGCGCCACCGTCACCAGCTTCCAGAAGCCGGACGCCTCCTCCGTCTTCGGCTGCCACGGGCGGCTCGACGCGCCGAACGACCAGGTCCGCGGCCCGATCTCCCGCACCCTGTGCGCCGGCTTCAACCGCTCCACCCTGCTGGTCAACCCCCAGCAGCCCGACTCGAGTGCCGACGCCTTCTACAAGGACGTCGTCACCAACCACTACGCCCGCAAGATCCACGCCCAGATGGCCGACGGAAAGGCGTACGCCTTCGCGTTCGACGACGTGGGCCACCACGAGTCCCTCGTGCACGACGGCAACCCGCGTCAGGCCTACCTCACCCTCGACCCCCTCAACTGACCTGGGCTCCTGCTGCCCAACTCCCGCTCGCCGCCGCACTGTTGACTCTTCATCATTTCTGGAAATCAATTACAACTTTGCTTTTCCTTGGTGTAGATGGACTGCGGTTTACGTGAGCCTCATGGGCACCAGGCGGTGACTGAACACCCTCCTGCACCAGGGGGGTGTCGTCACTGTCCCCCCATGCAAGGGTGAGAGGCACCAACCATGACGACGAAGAACCGCACAGTGCGCTACGGCAGCCGCACGCTGGCGCTGACGGCGACCGCGCTCGGAGTGATCGCGACGGCGGTCCCCGCAGCGGCCGAGGAACAGCCCACCGCCGAGCAGATCATGGCCGACTGCGCGTCCGGGGAAGGCAAGTGCACCTTCAACTCCCCGCAGCTCGGCCGGGCGTACCTCGGTGAGCCGCGCCAGGTCTCCGAACTCCTCTACAACTGCACCGACTCGCCCGCCTCCCAGTCGATGTCCTGGGCCGACACGGTGGGCTCCTCCCACTCGGTGGGCGGCTCGGTCACGGCGGGCGGGGGCATCGAAGGCATCATCACGGCCAGCGTGACCGCGACGTACAACTACACGTGGCAGAGCTCGCACACCGAGACGAGTTCCTTCACCGTGAACGTGAAGCCCGGAGAAGTCGGCTGGATCTCCCGCGCGCAGGTGATGCAGCAGATAACCGGGACGTGGCAGACCCACTACGACGACCCCAAGTGGGGCCACTACTACTGGTTCGTCCCCGACGTGGTCACCGGCCCGGCCCCGAACGGCACGGACGGCAAGCACAGCGCGATCGTGGTCAAGTCACGCAAGATGACGGCCGAGGAAAAGAAGCTGTGCTCCACGGGTTCCACCCGGGGCAAGCTCTTCACTCAAGAGGCCTGAGCGCGCTCCGGCCGGCCGGTCCGGCCGGAGCCCGGCCCGCACCCCCCGCTGTTCGGACCACGGACGCGATTGACGGATTCACCTCCCTGCCCGCGGGGCAGTGAGCCAGGGAATGTCATGAGCACGACTGCGCGACTGCCCTTCCCCCACAAGGAGGTCGATCATGTACGTCCGTACGCTCACCGGCGGCCTGGCCGCTGCCCTGGTGTTGTCCGTGTCCCTGACGGGTGGCCAGGCCGTGGCCGCTCCCCCCGACGCGGAGGACGCCCCCCTGGCCGCCCGTGTCCTCCTCTACGACGCCGGCGGCTCCGCGGAGTTCAAGAGCGCGGTCGACCGGGGCGCGGCGATCTGGAACGAGAGTGTCGACGCCGTCGAGCTGCGGCCGGCCGCCGCCGGGCAACGTGCGAACATCCGCGTCCTGGCGGACAACGGCTGGCCGCGCGCCCTGCCCACCACCCTCGGCAACGGAACCGTCTACATAGGGCGCCAGGCCGTCAGTCAGGGCTACGACACGATCCGCATCTCCGCCCATGAACTCGGGCACATCCTCGGCCTGCCCGACCGCAAGCCCGGACCGTGCTCGAGCCTCATGTCCGGCTCCACCGCGGGCACCGCGTGCACGAACCCGTATCCGAACGCGGCGGAGAAGACGGAGGTCGAGGAGAACTTCAGCGGCGCACTCGCCGGGCGGGCCCCGGCGGCGCGCACCGAGGTGATCGTGGACTGACACGGTCTCCACGAGGCGGCACGGGTCAGTGCCGCCTCGTCGCCCCCTCCGTCCCCGCCGCGGTCGAGCGCCACGAGGAGGGCGGTGTCACAGCGCGGCCGGTGCCGCGAGGGTTTCGGGCTGGCCCGCGCGGCGCAATGAGGCGGCGACGAAACCGTCGCTCTTGAGCTCCTCGACCAGCTCCCGGAGGAAACGTACGGTCTCGGGCCGCCGAGTGGTGGTGGTGCCGACGGCTTGGCGGATCTCCATGAACTCCTTCTCGATCAGCCGCACTTCGGGGTGTGCTTCGGCGTAGGCGGTCATCGGCTGCCGGATGCCCGCACCTGCCTCGAGGTGGTGCGCGGCGAAGGTGTCGACGCCCTCGTGGCCGCGAACCAGGGTGGCGTGGCGCAGGGTTCGGGTGAGGTAGAGGTCGTAGGCGGATCCGGCTTTCACTCCGATGCGGATGCCCGGCGCGTCGACGTCCTCGGGCGTCTTCAGACGGGACTCCCTGGGCACGGCGTACACGCCCTCGATGAGCACGTACGGGGCGGTGAAGGCGACCTCCGTCTCGCGGGCGGGCTCGATCGCGAGGAAGCAGACATCGGCCCGTCCACCGGCCATCGCCTCGAACGAGGCCCGCGCGGCGTCGAAGCAGAGGAACTCCACGGGCACCCCGAGCCGGGCCGCGATCTCCCGGGCGAGATCGACGGTGATGCCGCTGGGCGCTTGCGGTGTCCCTTGGGCGAGGACGGGATTGCCGAGGTTGATGGAGGCGCGCAGGACACCCGTGGGCGCGAGGTCGGCGGCGAGAGAGGGAAGGGCCATGCCGCGAGTGTAGGTGCCTGGTCCGACGGCCAGGCCGGGAGCGCTGCTGAGGCGCTGACCGGACGGCCTGCCGGACCCGTCCACTGCCCTGCGGGACGGCCGTCGTCGAAGAGGCGTGGCCCGCCGCCGAGGAACACCGGGAAGATGCGGTTGGCGTTGGCGTAGTAACGCATCGACGTGGCGATGGAGTTGTTCACCCAGTAGATCGTGGCGTGGGTGAGCAGGTCGTCCTTGGTGAAGACGGATGCGAGGTCGCCGCCGTTGTCGCTCCAGGCGTTCCAGCGTTGCAGCAGCCAGGCGAGCAGTCCGGTGGGTGAGTCGCTCAGCCCGTGGGCGAGGGTGGCGCCGTCGAGCATGTGCACGGCGAGGTGGGACGCCCAGCGGTGGTCCAGCTCGATGACGGGGGCACGGACGTCGGCGGGCTGGTCGTCGGTGAGGGGCCGATGCCGGGAGAAGTCCCAGGCGCGGGGACCGTTGAAGAAGTCGAGCGGCAGCCCGGAGCCGATGTGGATGCCGTACAGCTCGTCGGTGTACTTGTGGCCGAGCTGGCCGGAGACGATTCCGCCGATGTCGCAGCCCCAGGCGGCGTACTTCTCGTATCCCAGGGTCTCGGTCATCAGGGTGAGCCAGAGGTCGGAGACCTTCCGGAAGTTGACGTCCGGAAAGCCGGTGAGCGGGCCGGGGAAGCCGAAGCCGGGCAGGGACGGCACGATGACGTCGAACGCGTCGGCGGGGTCACCGCCGAACGCGGCCGGGTCGGCGAGCGGGTCGATCACCTTCGACCAGTGCCAGAACGTCCACGGCCAGCCGTGGGTGAGGATCAACGGGATCGGACGGGGGCCGCGGCCGGGCTTGCGCATGAAGTGCACCGGGACACCGGCGACGCTCACCTCGTAGTGCGCGTGGGCGTTGATGGCGTCCTCGGCCGCGCGCCAGTCGTAACCGTCCCGCCAGTAGGCGACCAGCTCACGCAGACAGCTGTCCGGGACGCCGTAGGACCAGTCCTCATTCCCCTCGTCCAGCGGGGGACGGGCCAGCGCGAGACGGACGCGCAGGTCATCGAGGACCTCGTCGGACACATGGATCGAGGTGCGCTCCGGAGGGAAGGCGCGCGGGTGGTCATGCCGTGGTTCCTTACCTGGAATACCCGCCTCGATGCGGATCGCTGATCATTCAGGCACCGGTCCGACTACGGAGCCACAAAATGACATCGAGAGATCGGAGCATCCGGCGTGGACGTCTTCATCATCGGCATCACCGGCGGTATCGGTAGCCTGCTCGCGCAGAAACTGAGCAGTCGAGGAGACGCCGTCCACGGGCTCGTTCGCCGGGACGACCAGCGGGCCGAACTCGCAACACGGGGCGTGAACGCACGAGTCGGCGATCTCTCGAGCATGTCCCCCGAACAACTGGCGACAGCATTCGGCGACGTGGACGTGGTCGTCTTCAGTGCCGGATCGAACGGCGGTAGCAGGGAGGTCACGAAAGCCGTCGACGGGGATGGGGTCGTCAAAGCGATCAAGGCCGCACGCCTCGCCGGTGTGGAACGCTTCGTGCTGGTGTCGGTGCTCCCGGAATCATGGCGGGAACGGGATCTCGGCGAGGAGGTCGAGTACTACTTCGCCGTGAAGAAGCGTGCAGACGTCGAGCTCAGCCGCAGTGATCTGAATTGGCTGATCCTGCGCCCCTCACTCCTTCTCGACGGTCCGGGAACCGGCACCGTGTCCCTCGGACCGGCCGAACTCCACGGCGAGATCGCGCGCGACGACGTCGCCGCCACCCTCGCCGAACTGCTCCACGAGCCCCGGATCGGCCGGCAGATCCTCGAACTCAACACGGGCTCGACACCCATCGAAGAGGCGGTCCGGGCGAACGTCCGCTCCTGAAGGCGGCCCGGTCAGACGATTTTGACAGTGGTGCCGTTGCTCTCGAGTGCGGTGGTTTCGTCGGCGGGCGCGGTGGTGTCGGTGACGAGGACGTGCACCAGGGCGGAGGGGCCGACGTAGGCCTGGGTGGTGCGGCCGAGTTTGCTGCCGTCGGCAGCGGCGATGATGCGGCGTGCCGAGGCGATGACGGCCTTCTTCACCGCTGCTTCGTCGAGGTCGTAGGCGGTCATGCCGTCACTGGCGGCCAAGCCGCAGCAGCCCAGGACTGCGGTGTCGAAGCGCAGCGCCGACAGTGAGGTGAGGGTGAGGGGCCCGATGAGGGCCCCCTCGCCGGCGCGAGGCCGGCCCCCGGGCACCAGGAGTGAGGTCGGTTCGGGGGCGTCACTGAGGATGCCGATCGCCTGCAGCGACAGGGGCATGACGGTGACCTGCCGTCCGTGCAGCAGGCGTGCGACCTCCAGACAGGTCGTGCCGCTGTCGAGCAGGACGGTCTCGCCGTCGGAGATGAGTGAGGCCACCTCCGCCGCGATCCGGCGCTTGGCGTCCATGGCTTCGTGGGCGCGCAGCGCGAAGGGAGGTTCGTCTCCGCGCAGGAGCAGGGTGCGCGCGCCGCCGCGGAACCGTTCGAGGACGCCTTGCGACGCCAAGTGGTCCAGATCGCGGCGGATGGTCATCTCCGAGGCACCGGTCAGATCGGCGAGTTCGGTGACTGTGGCCGTTCCTGCCTCCTGTACGGCTTGGGCGATCAGTCGGTGACGCTCACTGGTGCTCATACCGCGATTCAACACCACTCCGACCGAACAGTGCACCTGTTCGCAGTGTGCGGTTTCGAACAGTCAATCTGTTCGTTAAGGTGTCCGCATGGAAAGAGTGCTGCGCGCATCTCGCGTCGTGACGTTTGTCTATTTCGTACTCAATGGCACGTTGCTGGGCATGTGGGTGGTGCAGATCCCGGCCATCGAGGAACGCGTGGGCATCAGCCACGCGGCCCTGGGCGGGTTCCTCGTGCTGCTGGGTGCCGGGGCCTTCGCCGGCATGCAGGTCGGCGGGCGTCTGTCCGACCGGCTCGGCACACGCGCCGTCGTCCCCCTGGCCGGAGTGCTGTGCAGCGCGACCCTGGTACTGCCCGGTCTGGCCCGGGAATCGTGGGCCCTCGGAGCGGCCCTCCTGCTCTTCGGATTCGGGAACGGCACCCTCGACGTCAGCATGAACGCGCATGCCGTGCAGGTGGAGAAGGCGTACGGGCGACCCGTCATGTCGGCCTTCCACGCCACGTTCTCCGTCGGCGGTGTCCTGGCCGCGCTCGCCGGTGCCGCGGCGATCGGCATCGGCTGGGGCCCGGCCACGACTTTGGGCACCGCCGCAGGCCTCGGCGTCATCATCGCCCTGCTGTCGGCTCGCGGTCTCCTGCCCACCGTGCCGGCCACCCCGGTGGCCGATGCCGAGGGGGAGCCCGAAGGGAAGAAGCGGGCTGTCCCCGCCCGGATCTGGCTCCTGGCCGTCCTGGCTCTGCTGGTCATGCTGTGCGAGGGAGCCGCCAACGACTGGAGCGTCCTCCACCTCCAGTCCGTCCTGGACGCGCCCGAAAGCACCGCCGCCTTCGCCTACGGGACCTACGCGGCCACCATGACCGTCGGCAGGCTCCTGGCGGACCGGATATCCGCGCGGTTCGGCCCGGTCGCCGTCCTGCGGTACGGCGCGGCCCTGGCCGCCGTCGGCATCACGGTCGTGGCCCTGTCGCCCTGGATCTGGGCGGCGCTGACCGGCTGGGCGCTGTTCGGCCTGGGTCTGTCCGGGTGCATCCCGCAGCTCTTCAGCGCCGCAGGACACGCCGACCCCGCAGCCGCGGGCACCAACGTCTCCCGGGTCGCCGGACTCGGGTACATCGGCATGCTCGCAGGTCCCGCCGTCATCGGCTGGATGACCCATCTCATGGCGCTCAATCACACCTTCCTGCTGCTCGCCCTGTTCTGCGCGACCGCCGCCGCGGCGGCCGGCATCCTGCGCCCCTCTCCGGACCGTCCGCGCACCGTCGAGCTGACCTCCTGACCCACCTGCGCGGCGCTTCCTCCTCGATGGTGCTGTGGGCGCAAGGGTGAGGGGACAGGACCTGGAAGCCACATGCCTCCGGCCGCCCGCCCGGCCCTCCAGCCAGGCGGGCGCCGGGAGCGCAGCCCCCACCACCTGCTACTCCGCCGACGGCTTCAGGAGCAGCAGCCCGAACTGCCCGTGCCGGCCTGTCCGCCGTCGTGGATGCCGTCGTCGTGCCCGGCGGCGATCCGTGCCCATTGCGCGGTCGGCCGCCCGTCCTTTCGGAACTGCTGACCGCGGGTCTCGTACGGCTGCGGCCAGCCAGGCGGGCAGTCCTCCCAGGTCTCCTGCCGCCCGTAGACAGTCATGTCCAGGATGCCGTAGGACGGTGCCATGGGTTCGACGCCACGGCCGGTGGTCCAGTACGTCTCGTAGACACGGTCCCCGTCGCGGAGATAGCACGCCTTCATTCCGAAGTGGCGACCTGCGACGAGCCGCTCGTGCGACTCGGCGGGCACGGAGTACCAGGGCAGGTCCCAGCCCATGAATCGGCGGTAGCGGTCCGACTCCTCGTACGGCCCCTGGCAGAAGACGGCGAACGTGACATCACGTTGGTGCAGATAGGACAGTTCGCGGACCTGGCCGGTGAAGAAGGTGCAGCCCTCACACTGCTCGGCGGCGGAGCGGCCGTCATGCCACATGTGGTAGGAGACGAACAGCTGGGTGCGGCCCTCGAAGACGTCGATCAAGGGGACGGGACCCTTGCCTCCGACGAGCGGGGCCGAGGGGTCCACCTCGGTCATGGGCAGACGGCGCCGGGCGGCGGCGATCTCGTCGCCTTCCCGGGTGTGCGCCTTCTCCCGGGTACGAAGGGTGTCGATCGCGGCCAGCCACTCCACACGGGAGACGACAGGCGGCGTGTTCTTTGCAGTCATGCCGGTACTGACCCGGCAGCCCGCGAGAACTCATCGTTCGAGGGCCCCTCGGCCGCAACACACCTACGGCTCCACGGATGTCCCGGACACAAGACCAGTCCCCTCACTTGGCATAGTGGGCCCCGCCAGAGTGGCGGGGAAGGAAGGTCATGCACCAGGAACCGGAGCGCTACCGGGTCGAGTTCGCGAGTGGTACCGCCGCCTCGGTGGCGAAGCGGCGCTCGTTCCGCGATCACGAGCGCAACGACATCGAGCCCGATCTGCCCGGCTGGCCTCCCGGCCGGACCTTCGCGGTGCGGGGGTTCTTCGGCAAGCTCGGCCGGCACGTCCAGACCGTCGTCACCGGGCTCCTGATGCTGCCGCTCCACATCATCGCCGACGCCCTCGGCAGCCCCGCGTCGCGCGAGAAGCGCGGGAAGCTGGAGGAGCGTGAGAACGAGGTCGACGACTTCCCCGTCATGTGGGCGGGCGTCGGCGAGACGGCTCGTACGCTGCCCTGGCAGCTCGATCCCTCCCGGCGGCCCTGGCGCATGGTGACCGAGATGGAACTGGCGGAGTCGCAAGGGCTGGTGCGCATCCTGTCGTACGAGGACACGGCGCGTGGCAGTCGGTTCGTTTCATGGGGCGGCGGCGAGAAGGTTCCGGGATCCGAGGCCGTCCTCTGGTCAGTGCCCCGGGAGGACATCGCCGGCGCGGAGATCAAACCGTTCAGCATGGCCGAGTCCGACTTCAAGATCTCCTTCAGCGACGGTTCGTGGGCCCGGCTGACGACTTCGTCGTACGGCGCCCGGGGAATCGTCGCCCTTCTCAATTCGGGGACGCCCAGCCAGTCCAGCCGCTCCGGACAGGCCGACGCGATCCACGTCCCACCCGCCAGCAGCCCTTGAGGGGCCGGGCCAGAGGGCTCTGGGTCGTGGATTTGTGCCCATGATCGAGGAGACGTCGTCCGAGCGATTACAGCGGTCCACGAAACGGAGGCACGCTGCCCCCCCACAAGGCGAAAGGCGAGGGCGGACTGCTGCGTTCGTCGGCGCTGATGGCGGCGGGCACCGTGGTCTCGCGTGCCACCGGGCTGATACGGCAGATGCTGCAAGCGGCCGCGCTGGGCACCGGACTGCCGGCCACCACCTACAACCGGGCCAACGCGGGAGATCCCGACGGCGGCGCCGCCTACGAACAGCGCCCGGTCACCCTGGTGTTGTGCGTCCTCGGCGCGGGAACCGCGCTGGCCACGTGGGCCGCCCCTGCGATCATCAGCGTGTACCAGCACGACACACCCGCCACGCACGACGCGTTCGAGCTGACCGTGACCTTCGCCCGCTTCCTGCTCCCGCGGATCTTCTTCTACGGTGTGTTCAGCATCTTCGGTCAAGTCCTCAATGCCCGGAACCGGTTCGGCGCGATGATGTGGACCCCGGTCCTCAACAACTCGTGCTGATCGCCATGTTCGGCCTCTACCTCGGCTGATGACCGCCCCCGAGCGGGTCTCGGGCATCACCGACGTCCAGGTCAGACTGCCACGCTTCGACTGGCGCGGCACCGGCCTGCGCAAGAGTGTGAACGCGGCCCGCTGGACCCTGCTGTTCGTGCTGGTCAACCTCGTGGCGAGCACGGTGGTCACCCGCCTGGCCTCCTGAGCCGACGCCGCTCTGCCGCACGACGGCGTCGGCTACACCGCCTACAGCTACGCCCAGCAGATCTGGATGCTGCCCCAGTCGATCGTGACGGTCTCCCTCGTGACAGCGCTGCTCCCGCGCATGAGCCGGGCAGTGACGGAGCACCGTGTCGACGACCTGCGCGCCGACCTGTCCCGCGCGCTGCGGATCAGCGGCATCAACGTCGCGCTCGCCACGGCCTGCCACTTCCTGCTGTCCCCGCGCTGGGCGGTCACGGGGATGGCCGCCGCCTACGCCCTGTCCTACGCGGTCGGCCTGCTGCTGACCGCCTTGCGCCTGCGGCGACGCACGGAGGGTCTCCTCGACGGCCGGCGGATCTGCCGCACCTACGCGAAACTCACCACGGCCGCCACCGCCGCCGGGTCCGCCGGGTGGCTCATCGCCCGCTCCTGCAGCCAGAGTCTGACATCAGTCTCATGGACGCCCGCCCTGTCCCTCGCTGCGGGCGGCACCGCCATGGTCCTGCTGTTCCTGCTCCTTGCACGACTCCTGCGGATCCAGGAGCTGCGCAGCCTGCCGGGGCTGGGGTGAATCCCAGGAGGCGGCTCGGGGGAGAACCCCGGTTCGGGCCAGTCCGCCGAGCCAGGCCGCGGAGGGCCTGGGGGTGCGTGCGAAGGTGTCGGGATCGACGGAGATGAGGCCGAAGGTGGGTTTGTAGGAGCCCCACTCGTAGTTGTCGAGGGCGCTCCAGTGGAGGTAGCCACGTACGTCGAGGCCGTCCTCCAGGGCGGCGGAGACTTCCTGGAGCGCTCCGGTGGTGTAGGCGATGCGGCGGCTGTCGTCGCCGGTGGCGATGCCGTTCTCGGTGACGATCAGGGGGACGTCGCCGACGATCTCGGCGGTGTGGCGCAGGGCGTAGCCGACCGCCCGGGGGTAGTACTCCCAGCCGGTGAGGGTGCGTTCGGCGTCGTCGGGGGCGGGGACGGTGCCGTCGGTGCCGACCCTGGTGCGGGTGTAGGACTGGACGCCGACCCAGTCGTCGTCGCGGGCGGCTTCGATGAAGACGTCTTCCCGGGGGTGGCTGTAGGCCGCGGTGGCGGCCTCGGCGCCGGGCAGGGCCTGGTAGACCTGGTTGGCGACGGACCATCCGGCCTGGATGTCGGCGGAGATCGCCTTGACGGCGGCCGTCGCACGGTGGTGCGCCTGGATCAGGGCGTCGGTGGTGGCCTTGTCGGGCAGTACGAGCCCT
The DNA here is from genome assembly GCF_040613735.1 of Streptomyces sp. NPDC006235. NCBI lineage: Bacteria > Bacillati > Actinomycetota > Actinomycetes > Kitasatosporales > Streptomycetaceae > Streptomyces > Streptomyces sp. NPDC006235. Next base: position 24,000 of record NZ_JBEXSR010000050.1, on the reverse strand, counting down.
GCCGTGGGGGGTGCTTCGGTGCCCAGGTCGCGGACGGCGCCGGCGACCGCGATCATGTTGGGCTCGTTGATGGTGCACACGTGGCGTACGCCGGCGCCGATGACTGGCGCGGTCGCCCGCACGTACCGCTCGAACAGGTCCACCGCCCCGTCCGCGGTCCAGCCACCGCACTCGGCGAACCAGCGCGGGACCGTGAAGTGGTGCAGCGTGACCATGGGCCGCAGACCGCGTTCGAGGGCGCCGTCGACCATGCGTCGGTAGTGGGCGAGCTCGGCCTTGGAGAAGTGGCCGGGGGCGGGCTCGATGCGGGCCCATTCGATGCTGAAGCGGTAGTCCGTGAAGCCGAGTTCGGCGAGCAGGTCCATGTCCTCGCGCCACCGGTGGTAGCTGTCGGCCGCGTCGCCGCTGGGCTCTGCGATGGAGCCGCCGCCGTGTTCCATGTGCCACCAGTCGCTGTTGACGTTGTTGCCCTCGATCTGGTGGGCGGCGGTGGAGGCACCCCACAGGAAGCCGTCGGGGAAGCGGAGACCGTTGGCGGTGACGTGCGCGGCGGGCATGGCTGGGCCTTTCCGGAGGGGAGTTCGGATCAGCGCGGTGACGGACCGGGCCAGATCGCCGAGGCGTCGTCGCGGTGGGGGTCGGGCAGCCGGATCGGACGGACGGCAATGGTGCGTTCGCGTCCTTCGGTGACGGCCGTCCACGGGGCGGGACGGCCGGCGTAGCACAAGGTGGTCAGGGCGAACACACCGTCGGCGTAGACCTCGACGTATTCGCCGACGGTGAGGATGCGCAGGGCGGTGGCGGGTTCGCTCAGGACGGTCTCGCCGAGGCGGCCGCCGTCGGGGCCGGTGACCCAGAGGTTCTTGCCGTCGCAGCCCACCGCGAGGGCGGGGCGGTCGCCGTCCGCGGTGTCGGTGCGCAGCGTGATCTCGACGGGGCCGGATATGCCGACGTCGCCGACCGCGTGCAGGGCGGACCGGTCCGTCTCCTCGCCGAGCCAGGCGTTCAGGCCGGGCCACCACTCCAGGCGGGGCGCCGCATCCTCGGGGATGACCAGGAGCTTCGGCTGGGTGAGCATGCCGCGGCAGCGGTCACCGGTGTCGCTGAGGCCGACCCGGCGAGGCGTGGTGTGCAGCACGACGCGGGAGCCGTCGGGCGCGGCGATGACGCGCGGAGCGTAGGCGCCGGTCGGGCCGAGGGGGCCGCGCCGGGTCCAGGGCCCGCGCAGGCGGGGCGCGGTCCATGCCTCGAAGCCGCGGGTGGCGCCGATGGAGCCGAGCAGCAGCCAGGAGCCGTCATCGAGACGTTCCAGGACCGGGCACTCCAGTTCGTCGACGTCGCCGGGAGAGAGGAGCGGTGGGTGGACGGTCCAGTGCTCCAGGTCGTCGGAGGTGGCCCAGGCGACGCAGCCGCCGACCTCGACCGGGAGGGAGGCGTCGCTGGCGCAGACGGCCATGACCCAGCCGTCCGACTCGTCGTCGCGTACGACGAACGGGTCGCGCCAGCCCATGCGTTCACCGGTGCGGTACCAGCGCGGGTCCGCCTCGACGACCGGGCCGGTCCCATGGCGCCGCCAGGCGGTGCCGTCCGTGCGGTCGGAGTACGCCAGCCCCACCGACTGGAGCGGCCAGCCGCCCGGCGTGAGCCCGCGGACGCCCGTGTAGAACATCGCCATTCCGTCGCCGTGCCGGATCGGATGCATCGTCCACACCGCCTGCTCGTCGAAACGGCCGGGCAGGCCGTTGCCGAAGGCGGTGCCCTGCGGCTCCCAGCGGACCAGGTCGGTGGAGGTGGCCCGGCCGTAGGAGGTCTCCATCCGCAGGTGGTCGAACTCCGCTGTCCAGGGGCCCTGTAGGTGCAGGACCGCGTACGTGCCGTCGTCGTCGCGCAGGAGGGCGAAGTCGTTCACGCAGAGGCCGGGCGGGGCGTATCGCATCCACAGTTCCTGTCGGCTCGACAGCGCCCAAACGTGTGCGCTGATACTCGATAACGAAAAGGTCTCCTCAAAACTGGCCCAAGTAAATATGAACGCAAACGCTTGCGCAACAAGGTGGGCGGGTTTACGGTCACGTCACCCACAGATCACACCGACGTGAAACCAACGGGAGGAATGCGTTGTGACGGCCAGCATCACCGATGTCGCCCGCGCCGCCGGAGTCTCGGCGTCCACCGTGTCCCGCGCGCTGCGCGGACGACCGGGGGTCTCCGAGGAAGTGCGGGCGCAGATCACGGCCGTCGCCGCGCAACTCGGCTACACGGCCTCACGTTCCGCGGCGAGCCTGGCCAGTGGGCGCACCTTCACCATCGGCGTCGTGGTCCCGTACGTGGGCCGCTGGTTCTTCGGCACCGTGCTGGACGCCGCCGAGCAGGTGTTCAGTGCCGCCGGGTACGACGTCCTGCTGTACAACCTGGGTTCGCCGGAGACACGCAAGCGTTTCTTCACCAGACTCCCGGTCCGCAAGCGGGTGGACGCCGTGCTGTCGCTGCTCATCCCTGACGAGGAGGAGACCGCCGCACTGCGCTCGCTCGGGGTGCCGCTGGCCACCACCGTCGGCGGCACCCGGCCCGGCTTCACCGTCGTCGGCATCGACGACAAGGCCGGCACCGAGAGCGCCGTACGGCATCTGGTGAACCTCGGCCACCGCCGCATCGGCATGATCTCGGGTTCCAGTGGTCCTCTCCACTGGACCACTCCCGTCGAGCGCAGACAGGCATATCTCGACGTCCTGGCCGACGCCGGGATCGAGGCCGATGCGGCCCTCGAGGCGGACGGTGACTACACCGTCGAGGGCGGTGAGCGGGCGATGACCGAGCTGCTGGCCGTCTCGCGTCCGCCCACGGCCGTGTTCGCGCAGTCCGACGAGATGGCGATGGGCGCCCTGCGCGCCCTGCGCCGCCACCGGCTGAAGGTGCCGGACGACGTGTCCGTGGTCGGCTTCGACGACCACGAACTCGCCGACGTGGTCGGGCTGACCACCGTCGCCCAGCCGGTCGCCGAGCAGGGCGCCGAGGCCGCCCGGCTGCTGCTGCGGCAGTTGGAGGAACCGGACGCCGAACCACCCGCCGAGCAGGTGCAGATGCCCATCCGCCTCGTGCTGCGCGAGACCACCGCGCCGCCGCGCCCGCGCGGACCGCAGTAACTCCCCCCCCAAGCCCCCACACCCCCACCCACCTGAAGCACCCCCGCACACCTGAAGCACTGCCGCACTTCGAACCCTCGCCACAGCACGGAGGCACAGCCATGAGTTCGACCAGCAGAAAGTACCGCCGCACCGCCTGTACGGGCCTGGCCCTGGCACCCTTGCTGGCGCTGGCCGCATGTGGCGGGGGCGGTGGTACCGATGCCTCCGCCGAAGCCGGGAGCGGCAAGGGCACCATCAGCGTCTGGGCCCACCAGGGCCAGAAGAACGAGGCCACCGCGCTGCAGAACGCGGTGAAGACCTTCAACTCCTCGCAGAACAAGATCAAGGTCGATCTGAAACTGATACCCGAGGCCGACTACACCAAGACCATCACCGCCACCGACGCCGCCGAACTGCCGGACGTGATGGAGTTCGACGGCCCGACCATGGCGAACTTCGTCTACAACAAGAAGCTCGCCCCGATCGACACGTACGTCTCCGCCAAGACCATGAACAACGCCACCGATGCGAGCAAGGCGCAGGGCGAGGTCGGCGGCAAGCACTACGGCCTGGGCATGTTCGACTCCGGCCTCGGCATCTACGGCAACAAGAAGCTGCTGGACGCGGCCGGGGTGAAGTACCCCAAGGGCCTGTCCGACGCCTGGACGGCGGAGCAGTTCACCGCCGCGCTCAAGAAGCTGAAGGCCAAGGATCCCGACGGCAAGACCGTCGACCTGCAGGAGTCCGGCGGCTACGCCAAGGAGTGGGGCACCTACGGCTTCGCCCCGATCGTCTGGTCCGCCGGAGGCTCCCTGCTCAAGGACGGCAAGGCGGAAGGCGCCCTCGACACCCCGGCCGTGGCCTCGGCCCTGAAGACCTTCCAGTCCTGGAAGCCCTACGTCGACCCCAACACCGACGGCAACGCCTTCGCCAAGGGCCGCGTCGCGCTCAGCTGGGTCGGCCACTGGATGTACCCCGCCTACAGCGAGGCCCTCGGTGACGACCTCGTCGTCCTTCCGCTGCCCGACTTCGGCAACGGCCCCAAGACCGGCCAGGGCTCATGGGCCTGGGGCATCGGCGCCGACACCAAGAACGCCAAAGCGGCCGGCACGTTCCTGGACACTCTCCTGAACGACACCAACGTCACCGCCATGACGACCGCCAATGGGGCGGTGCCCGCCACCAGGACCGCGCTCGCCAAGAGCAGCCTGTACAAGCAGGGCGGCCCGCTGCAGCTCTTCGCCGACCAGCTCGCCAAGCCATGCGGTGACAGCGACATCACCAAGTCCTGCGTCGCCGTCACCCGCCCGGTGACCGCCGGCTACCCGACCGTCACCGCCAAGTTCAGCGAGGCCCTGAACTCCGTCTACGGCGGCGCCGACCCCAAGAGCGCCCTGGCGAAGGCCGCCCGCGCCATCGACCGGGACTTCTCCGACAACGCCGGCTACAAGATTCCGTAGGACCATCGGCCGGGGCGGGCCGCACACCGCGCGCCCGCCCCGCCGGGAACAGGACCCTCCCGTGACATCCGTGGAACCCGCGCCCGCCGTGCCGCCGCCCGGCCCCGGGCAGGCCCCGTCCATGACTTCCGTGAAGCCCGCGCGTGCCAAGCGATCGACGCGATCGACTCGTCCGGGCCGTAAGAACCGCGACTGGCTGCACGGACTGCTCATGTCCGCCCCGGCCGTGGTCGGACTCATCGTTTTCGTCGGTGTGCCGTTCGGCTACGCCGTGGTGCTCTCCTTCTACAACGTCCGCCTCGGCTCCCCGCTGGAGCCCACCTTCTTCGGCCTGGAGCAGTACCGGCGGCTGTTCACCGACCCCGACCTGTCCGGGCCGTTCCTGCGGGCCCTGATCAACAACCTGACCTTCGCCGTGGTCGTCGTCCCGGTGCAGACGGCCCTGGCGCTCGGGCTGGCCATCCTGCTCAACCGCAAGCTCAAGGCCATCGGATTGTTCCGGTCCCTGTTCTTCATGCCGGTCGTCTTCCCCATGGCGCTGGTCGCCGTGATCTGGCGCCTCATCCTGGCCCGCAGCGACCAGGGCATGCTCAACTCCGCACTGGACGCGGTGAGTTTCGGCAACTGGGGCGCCTTCGACTGGCTCGGCGACGGCGCCACCGCGATGGCCTCGCTCATCGTGCTGTCGATCTGGCAGGGCGTCGGCTTCCAGATGGTCATCCTCCTGGCCGGCCTCCAGCAGATCCCGGGAGAGCTCTACGAGGCCGCGGCACTCGACCGCGCCTCCCGCTGGCAGCAGTTCCGCCACGTCACCCTGCCCGGCATCCACGGCACCCTCGTCTTCGTCGCGATGCTCACCTCGGTGCTGTCCTTCCGGGTCTTCGACCAGGTGTACGTCCTCGTCCGCGGCGGCGGCCTGGACGAGGACGCCACCCGCACCGTGATGTACCAGGCCGTCACCACCGCCTTCGACCAGAACAACATCGGCCAGGCGTCCGCGATCACCGTCGTCTTCTTCCTGATCGTCGTCGTCCTGACGCTCATCCAGCGCCGCGTCGTCCGGCCCGGAATCGAGGACTGACCCATGGGCACCACCCCTACGCCCCTGCGCCGCTTCCTGGACTACGCCGTACTCAGCGTGCTGGCCTTCATCTTCATCCTGCCCGTGATCTACCTGTTCCTGGGCAGCCTCAAGCCGTCCGACGAGGTCCTCAACGGCCTGTCCGGCTTCCTCCCCACCCACCTGTCCTTCGACAACTACTCCGCCGTCCTCGACAGCCTCGACTCCGACAGCACCGGCTACTTCTGGGGCTTCATGGGCGTCTCACTGCTGCTGGCGTTCGTCGTCGTCACCGGCGGCCTGTTCGTCAACTCGATGGCCGCCTACGGGCTGTCCCGGCTGAAGTGGCGCGGCCGCAACGCCGTCTTCACCCTCATCCTGCTGCTGATGCTGGTCCCGTTCGAGTCGGTGGCGGTGCCGCTCTTCTACATGTTCAACGACCAGCGCAACACCCTCCCCATCCTGGCGCTGCCGTTCATCGCCAACGCCTTCTCGGTCTACCAGTTCCACACGTTCTTCCGCTCGATCCCGCCGAGCATCGAAGAAGCCGCCCGCATCGACGGCGCGGGCCCCTGGCGCACGTTCTTCGCGATCATCGTCCCCATGTCGAAGCCGGCCTTCGCCTCCGTGGCGATCCTGACCTTCCTCATCCAGTGGGGCTCGTTCCTGTGGCCGGTGCTGATGGTCTCCGACCCTTCGGTGCGCCCGCTGCCGCTGGAGATCAGCGTGTTCCAGGGCCAGGAGCCCCCGGACTGGGGCCAGATCCTCGCCTTCGGCGTCCTGCTCGTCCTGCCCGTCCTGGTGGTCTTCGCCTTCTTCCAGCGGTGGTTCGTCCAAGGCGTCGCCAGCTCCGCCGTGAAGGGCTGAACGCGCCTCTTCGAACGTGAGTGAGGGGCGGACTCAGTTGCCGACGCCGAGGCCGGACATGAACGCGGACGGGTATCGGTCGCCGCGCGCCGTGCCCGGCGGTACCGCCTTCTCGATCTCGGCGAGGTCGTCAACGGTGAGGCCCATCTCCATCGCGGGCAGCGCCTCGGCCAGCCGCTCGCGGGTGCGGGCGCCGACCAGCGGCACGATGTCGTCGCCCTGGGCGGCCACCCAGGCGATGGCCAGTTGCGCCACCGTGCACCTCTTCGCGTCGGCGACCCGGCGCAGCGCTTCCACGAGGGCGAGGTTGTGTTCCACGTTCCCGCTGGAGAAGCGCGGGCTGACGCCGCGGCTGTCGCCGGGCCCGGCGGTGCGGCCGGCGGACCAGTGCCCGGAAATGAGGCCGCGGCTGAGGACTCCGTACGCGGTCAGGCCGATGCCAAGCTCCCTCAGCGTGGGCAGAACGTCCGCCTCCACGGCACGGGAGATCAGCGAGTACTCGATCTGCAGGTCAGCGACCGGGTGCACGGCATGCGCCCGGCGGATCGTCGCCGCGTCGACCTCCGAGAGGCCGAGGTGCCGGACGTACCCGGCGTCGATCATCTCCTTGACCGCGCCCACCGTCTCCTCGATCGGTACCGCCGGGTCCAGCCGGGCGGGGCGGTAGATGTCGATGTGGTCGGTGCCCAGGCGGGTCAGCGAGTAGGCCAGGAAGTTCTTCACCGCCTCGGGACGGCTGTCCATCCCGCCGAACTCCGGGACCGGCCCTCGCAGCATGCCGAACTTGACGCTCAACCGGTAGCTGTCCCGGTCCCGGCCACGCAGCGCCTCGGCGAGCAGCAGCTCGTTGTGGCCCATGGCGTAGAAATCGCCCGTGTCGATCAGCGTGACGTCGGCCTCCAGCGCCGCGTGGACGGTGGCGACGCTCTCCGCGCGGTCGGCCTCGCCGTAGGCGCCCGACATGCCCATCGCGCCCAGGCCCAGCGCGGAAACGGCCGGGCCGGTGGTGCCCAGGGTTCGTGTCTGCATCGCGTTCTCCTTCGTCGTCGGTCTGCCCCTCACCCTCGGCCCGCGCCGCGACGTACGGGAGCGGAGCGTTCGTCCTGGGAGAGGCGCTCCCTGGATCGTCCCGGCCGTTGCGAGGACCATGAAGACCATGGGGACCATGCGACGTGACCAGCTCGCCGACTTCCTGCGCCGCCGCCGCGAGGCGATGCGTCCGGCCGAGGTCGGCATCGCCGACGGCCCCCGCCGCCGCACCTCCGGCCTGCGCCGGGAAGAGGTGGCCACGCTCGCCGGCATGTCGGTGGACTACGTCGTACGCCTCGAACAGGGCCGCAGCAGCCAGCCCTCGGTCCAACTGCTCGGCGCGCTGGCCCGGGCGCTGCGCCTCTCCGACGACGAGCGCGACCACCTGTTCCACCTGGCCGGCCACCGGCCCCCGCCCGCCGACGCAGTGGCCCGCCTGGCCCGCGCCGGCCTGATCCGCATGCTCGACCTGCTCGGCGACACCCCCGCCCTGGTCCTGTCCGACCTGGGCGAGGTCCTCGCCCAGAACCGGGCCGCCCTCCTGCTCGCGGGCGACCTCACGCTCTTCTCCGGCGACCGCCGCTACGCCGCATACCGCTGGTTCACCGACCCCGCGGCCCGCGCCGTCACCCCGCCCGAGGAACAAGAACGCTACGCCCGCAGGCTCGTGGCCGACCTGCGCGCGGCCGCCGGCCGCCGGACCGGCGACTCCACGGTCGCCGGACTCGTCGACCGGCTGCAGGCCGCGAGCGCCGATTTCCGCCGGATCTGGACCGAGCACGAGGTGGCGGTCCGGCGTGCCGAGCGCAAGACCCTGCTGCACCCCCGGGTCGGCCGTCTGCTGCTGGACTGCGAAACCCTGGTCACTCCCGACCAGGGCCAGCAGCTGGTGGTGCTCACCCCTGCGGACGCCGAGACCCGCGAGCGGCTGGAGTTGCTGCGGGTGGTCGGTGTCGAGGAATTCCCCACGGGACCGGTCCCGGATACCCGTCCCTAGCATCGGCTGCCTGCAACTCCTTCACACGGATGCAGGGTGTGCTGGAGCTTCCTGCAAAGGGGGATGGCCATGGGGCAGGTACGGGAGGGGGCACGGCTGGGGGCTTGGGTCGTCGGCGGCGTCATCGGCCTGGCGGTGGTGTACGTGATCGGGGGGTTCGCCTTCGGCGGCGCCGGGTGGATCACCGCCCCGTTCCGCGGTGAGGCGGACAAGCGCGAGAACACCGTCGGCTCGGGAGAGTTCCGGCAGACCGCGTACGAGGAGTTCCTCGGTCTGTGCGAGGCCGTGCAGAACGCCGAAGGGACGATCCAGGCGCTCCGGGAGGAGCGGAAGACCGCTTCCAAGACGCGAACGACGCAGATCGACCAGTCGATCACCGCGCTGAAGGCCACGCGGATCGAGTCGGTCAACGCCTACAACTCGAAGGCCGCACAGGAGCACCGCGCGCCTTTCCGCGACAAGGATCTGCCGTACCGGCTGGATGCCACAGCCGAGCGCACGACGTGCACGGACTGATCTCCGTCTCGTCCCCGTCTCCTCCAGGGAAGAGGGCACACCGCATGAAGAAGTTCCCACGCATGGCCCTGGCCGTCGTCGCGCTCGTCGTGGACCTCGCCCTGACGTCCTGCACGGACTCCAGCCAGGACAAGGAGAACAAGGCCAAGCAGGAGAACTACGACCACCTCGTGGCCCAGCAGCCGGCGGGTCGCATGGAGTACTCGCCGACCCGCGAAGCGATCAACCAGTGGATCAACACGTGGGGGAAGCGGGGCAAGCTCTCGTACGTCTACATCCAGAACGCCAAGGGCGAGTACGGGTACTTCGTCATGAAGGGCCTGCCGGTGCCGCCCTGCAAGATGCTCACTCCGACGGAGAAGGTGGAGTCCTCCTCCCACGGCGTCGCGATCCTCGCGCAGCCCGGCATGGACGGCACCTACTCGTCGGGTTCCACCTGCAACGCCTACTACGGTCTCGACGCGACGACGGGCGCGTACATGGAGTTCACGGTCGGCACGAACCAGTCGTTCTTCCTGTTCGACAAGCCCATGACCATGCCGGAGTACGCCAGCGCCAAGCAGCTGGGGCCGACCTCGGTGAAGGACGTCAGCTCCCGGTGAGCCGTGCCGTGAGGCGGGCCGTGCCCGCGGCCACGGCGAGAAGAGTGCCGAGCGCGGTCCGTTCGGCCGACGCCGGGCATCCCGTGTCGCCGGGTTCCGCCTGCGCTCCGACCAGGAGCACCTGCCACGGTCCCGGTGCCCCCTCCGCCTCGACCGTGACCGTGTCGCCGTCGCGGGTCGTCCGGAAGACGGCCGCCGAGCCGTCCCGGGTACCCGGGGCCGGGATCCGTGTCACGACCGTCGCACCGTCGACGGGGGTGTGGATCCGCAGCGTCACCCCGTGCGCCCAGTCGTACTCCGCCGCGTCGTCGCTCTCGCCGTACGGGATGACCGAGCCGGGCCGGGCCAGCAGGGGCAGGCTGTCGTAGCCGTAGCGCTCGCGCCGCCAGCCCGGCCCCTGGACCTGTTCGCCCGACAGCAGATGTGTCCAGGTGCCGTCCGGGACGTAGTGGTCGACGACGCCGTCGGCCGAGAACACGGGGGCGACGAGCAGGTCGTCGCCGAGCATGTACTGCCGGTCGAGGGTGTGGCAGGCCGGATCGTCGGGGAACTCCAGAACCATCGCCCGCATCATCGGCGTGCCGCGCTCGGCGGCCTGCTGGGCCGCACGGAACAGGTAGGGCATGAGCCGGTGCTTGAGCCGGGTGAAGTCGCGGGTGACGGTGACCGCCTCCTCGTCGTAGTCCCACGGCACCCGGTACGACTCGCTGCCGTGCAGCCGGCTGTGCGACGACAGCAGTCCGAACTGCACCCACCGCTTGAAGACTTCGGGCGTCGGCGTGCTCTCGAAGCCGCCGATGTCATGGCTCCAGAAGCCGAACCCGGACAGGCCGAGCGACAGCCCGCCGCGCAGCGACTCGGCCATCGCGCCGAAGTGCGACTCGCAGTCGCCGCCCCAGTGCACGGGGAACCGCTGTCCGCCCGCCGTCGCCGAGCGGGCGAAGAGCACGGCCTCACCGGCGCCGCGGGCCTCGCTCAGCACCTCGAAGACCGTCTCGTTGTAGAGCTGGGTGTAGTAGTTGTGCATGCGCTCCGGGTCGGAGCCGTCGTGCCAGACCACATCGGTCGGGATCCGTTCGCCGAAGTCGGTCTTGAAGCCGTCGACGCCCTGCGCGGTGAGCGCGCGCAGCTTGCCCGCGTACCACTGGCGCGCGTCCGGGTCGGTGAAGTCGACCAGGGCCATGCCGGCCTGCCACAGGTCCCACTGCCACACGTCGCCGTTGGCCCTGCGGACCAGATGGCCGTGCCGCTTGGCCTCCGCGAACAGCGGCGACTTCTGCGCGATGTACGGGTTGATCCACACGGACACGCGCAGGCCGTGCTCCTCCTTCAGCCGGCGCAGCATGCCCTCCGGGTCCGGGAACACCTCCGGGTCCCAGGTGAAGTCGCACCACTGGTACTCGCGCATCCAGAAGCAGTCGAAGTGGAAGACGCCCAGCGGGATGTCGCGCTCGGCCATCCCGCGTACGAACCGGTTCACCGTCTCCTCGTCGTACGAGGTCGTGAACGACGTCGACAGCCACAGCCCGAACGACCAGGCCGGCGGCAGTGCCGGGCGGCCGGTCAGCGCCGTGTAGCGCTCCAGGACGTCCTTGGGCGTCGGACCGTACACCACGAAGTACTCCAGCGACTGGTCCTCGACGCTGAACTGCACCTGCCCGACGGCCTCCGAGTCGAGCTCGTAGCTCACCTTGCCGGGGTGGTTCACGAAGACGCCGTAGCCGCGATTCGTGAGGTGGAAGGGGACGTTCTTGTACGCCTGCTCGCTCGCGGTGCCGCCGTCGGCCTGCCAGATGTCCACGCTCTGGCCGTTCTTCACGAACGGCGTGAACCGTTCGCCGAGCCCGTACACCAATTCGCCGACGTCGAGCGTGAGTTGCGCCAGCGAGTAGTGGTTGCCGTCGCCCGTGACCGCGAAGCCGGTGCCGCGCGCCTTCGCCGAGGTGAGGACGCGACCGTCCGCGGTGAAGTCCAGCCGCCAGGGGGCTGCGGTGTCCACGCGCAAGGACAGCTCCCCGGCCGTGAGTTCCAGCAGCGAGCCCTCCCAGGTGACCCTTGCCGCGTGCCCGGGCTCGGTGCGCAGCGCGAACTCCGGGACGCGCTCGGCAGCGCCGGCGTGATGGGTGGAGCGGATACCGATCACGCCCTCGGCGGGGGACCAGCACTCGACGGTCAGCAGCGGGCTGTTGAGGGTCTGGCCGCGGCGCGTGACGTGGCGCACGGGCGCGTAGAGCGTGAACCGGTCCTCGTCGACGCGGACGTCGGCGACTTCGGCGGCGTACGACGCCCGGACGCCTTCGCGCATCATCCAGTAGCCGTCGGTGAACTTCATCGGGGGTCCTCACCAGGGGTGGTTCGGGCGCGGTGGGCGGCGATCAGCCGCTGGTACCAGCGGTAGCTGTCCTTGGGTGTGCGTACGTGCGTGTCGTAGTCGACCCGGACGATGCCGAAGCGCTGGCCGTAGCCGCGGGCCCACTCGAAGTTGTCCAGCAGCGACCACACGTAGTAGCCGCGCACGTCGACGCCCGCGCGCACGGCGGCGGCGAGCGCGTCCAGATGGCTGTGGAGGTAGTCGATCCGCTCTCCGTCGCGGACCCGGCCGTCGGCGTCGACGGTGTCCGCCTCCGCCGAGCCGTTCTCGGTGATCAGGATCGGTGGCAGCGCGGGGTAGCGCTCGGCCAGGTCGACCAGCAGATCCGTGAAGGTGTGCGGGACGACGGGCCAGCCCATGGTGGTGTGGCGGACGTCCTCGCGCCAGGTCTCCTCGGCCCGGACGTCGACCGCGGTGCGGGTGGCCGGGTCCGCGTCGCGGTACGGGGCGTCGGAGACGGTGATCGGCCGGTAGTAGTTGATGCCGACGAAGTCGAGCGGCGCGCCGATGAGACCGAGGTCGCCGTCGAGGCGGTACGAGCCGTCGCCGCCGGGCAGCAGCTCGCCCCAGGTCTCGGTTTCGTGCTCCGGGTAGCGCCCGGCGAACAGCGGCTCGAACCACACGTCGTTGTGGAGCGTCTCGACGCGGCGTGCGGCGGCCAGGTCGGCGGGGGAGTCCGTGGCCGGCAGCAGCCGGTCGGGGTTGAGCGTGATCCCGACCTCCCGCGCCCCTGCCGCGCGCAGTGCGTGCACGGCCAGCCCGTGCCCGACGAGCAGATGGTGTGCGGCGGCGAGCGCGCCGCGTCCCTCCCGGGCGCCCGGGGCGTGGGCGCCCGCCGCGTAGCCGACGAAGGCGCTGCAGAAAGGCTCGTTGAGCGTGATCCAGCGGTCCACCCGGTCGCCGAGCCGGGCGGCGACCACCCCGGCGTACTCGGCGAACCGCTCCGCCGTCTCGCGTACCCGCCAGCCGCCCCGGTCCTCCAGGGCCTGGGGGAGGTCCCAGTGGTAGAGGGTGGCGGCGGGGGAGATGCCGGAGGCCAGCAGCTCGTCGACGAGCCGGTCGTAGAAGTCGAGCCCGGCCGTGTTGACGGGGCCGGAGCCGGCCGGCTGGACACGCGGCCAGGCGACGGAGAAGCGGTAGCTGTCCACGCCCAGCTCGCGAAGCAGCGCGATGTCCTCGTGGTAGCGGTGGTAGTGGTCGCAGGCGACGTCACTGGTGGCGCCGTCCGCGACGCGCCCGGGCTCGCGGCAGAAGGTGTCCCAGATGGACGGGCCTCTGCCGTCCTCGTCGTACGCGCCCTCGATCTGGTAACTGGCCGTGGCGGCACCGAAGAAGAAGCCGGCGGGGAACTCGGGGAACTCGACGGACTCGGAGGAACTCACGGAAGCCACCTGCCTACTTGACCGACCCACCGGTGATCCCGGCGGCGATGTACTTCTGGGCGACGACGAGCAGGACCGCGGCCGGCACGGCAGAGAGCACCGCCGTCGCCATGACCGCGCCCCAGTCGCTGACATGGGCGCCGACGAACTGGTAGATGCCGAGTGTGATCGGCTTGACGTCGTCCGTGGTGTTGAGGGTGAGCGCGAACATGAAGTCCGACCAGGCGAAGAGGAAGGTGAACAGCCCCGCCGTGATCAGGGCGTTGCGGCTCATGGGCAGCACGATCCGCACGAACGCCGTGAAGCGGTTCGCCCCGTCCACCATCGCGGCCTCGACGACCTCGCTCGGGATCGACACCATGAACGCCCGCAGCAGCACGACCGCGAACGGCAGACCGAGCGAGGCGTCCGCGAGGATCAGCCCCAGATAGGAGTTGACGAGGTCGAGCTGCGCATAGGCGCTGTAGAGGGCGTTGGCGATGACGATGCCCGGAACCATCTGCGTGATGAGCGTCGCGAAGACGATGCCCTGCCCGCCCCGGAGCCCGAACTGGGCGAGCCCGTACGCGGCGGGCGCGGCGAGCGCGAGACAGACGACGACGGCGCCGAGTGCCACGACGAAGCTGGTGAGCAGCGAGCCGCCCTGCGTGCTGATCGCCGTGTCGAAGTTCTTCAGCGACGGGGAGAGGGGGAACCACTCGGTGGCGGCGATGCTCGACTCGGGCTGAAGGGCGGTGTTGAGCATCCAGTACACCGGGAAGAGCAGCACGGCGAGGATCAGCAGCGCGGCGGCGGTGTTCCCCACCGAACGAACGCGCAGAAGGCTCGCAGGTCGTTTCATCGGTCGGTTCATCACCGGTCACTTCCCCTTGCCGAAGTCGGCGCGGTTGGCCCGCAGGTACAGCACGGCGAAGACCGCGCTGATGAGGATCAGGACGTTGCCCACCACGGCGCCCTGGCCGAAGTCGAGCTGCAGGAAGGAGAGCTGGTAGGTGACCGTGCCCAGCGTCTGTGTGGAGTCCGCGGGCCCGCCGGAGGTCAGTGCCAGGATCAGGTCGAGGATCTTCACCGTCGACATGAAGCCCAGCACGAGCACGACGGTGATCACCGGGCGCAGCATCGGCACCGTGATGCTGCGGAACGTCCGCCAGGGGCCGGAGCCGTCGAGCGACGCGGCCTCGTACAGGTCGCGCGGGATCTCCTGGAGTCCGCCGTAGAGGATGACCATGTTGAACGGGATGCCGATCCAGATGTTGACCAGGACCGCCGACAGCAGGGCCACACCGGGGCTGCTCAGCCACGGCACGCCGTCCTGTGGGACCAGGCCGACCGCGTGGAGGGCGGTGTTCAGCATGCCGTGGTCCTGGTCGAGGATGCGCCGCCAGACGACGGCGGAGACGACCATGGGCACGAGCCACGGCAGCAGCAGGACGGCGCGTACGAAGCCGGAGAGCCGGAAGCGGCGGGAGAAGAAGACGGCGAGGGCCAGGCCGAGGGTGAACTGGCCGAGCAGCGAGCCGACGGTGAACAGGGCCGTGTGCCACAGGGCGTCCGTGAACAGCTCATTGGCGAAGACGGCCCGCCAGTTGTCGAGGCCGTTGAACGGTGCCTCGCCCGTGAAGTACGTCTTCGGCGTGTAGTGCTGGAAGCTCATCACGATGTTGCGGACGAGCGGGTAGCCGAAGAAGAGCGCCATGTAGGCGAGGGCGGGGGCGACGAAGAGCCAGCGCAGCAGCCCGCGGCGCGCCGGAGCGCGGCCGGTCGGGGACTTCGCTTCGGCGGCACCCGTGGCGGGTGCCGGGGAGGTGATGCTGGTCATGGCCGGTTCCTCACTTCCCTTCCGAGGCCTGCTGCTGGGCCCGGCGCAGGGCCTGTTCGGGACTGGTCCGGCCCGTCAGCACGGACTGGAAGGCGCCCGCGAGCGCGTCGCCGACGACCGGCCAGCCGGTGCCGACCTTCGCCGTACGGGAGCGGGCGGTCGTGACGAGTTCGGCGAACGCGGCGAGCTTCGGGTTCTGCTGCGCGTATGCCCGTGCGGCCGTGGCGCGGGTGGGCACGTTGTTGACCGATGCGCCCCACTCAAGCTGGTTCTTCTCGGAGTTGAGGCAGTTCAGGACCTTGCCGGCGTTCTTCTCGCGGGCCGGGTCCTCGTCGTTCTTCGGTACGGCCATGACGGTGCCGCCGATGGGCGGCACCGCCGGCTTGCCCGCCTCGGGCACCGGAATGCTCGCGACCGCCCAGTCCACCTTCTTCTGGGCGCTGAGGACCGGCACCTGCCACGGCCCGTTGATCATCATGGCGGCGCGGCCCGCCACGAACTGGTCGTTGACGTCCTGCTGGTTCCAGTTGACGACGGACCTGGAGGCGGAGCCGTCCGCGACCAGGTCCTTCCAGAGCTGGAGCGCGGCCTCGCCCTTGCCGTTGTCGATCTTTGCCTCGTCACCGCCGGCGGACCAGAAGAACGGAAGGAACTGGTAGACGCCGTCCGCGTTCGGGCTCGCGCTGAACGCCATGCCGTACGTGTCGCCCGAGGTCAGCTTCTTCGCGGCGGCTCGCAGCTCCTTCCAGGTGGCAGGCGGGGCGACGCCCGCGTCCTTGAGGAGCTTGGTGTTGTAGATCAGCGCGAGGGAGTTGACGGAACGGGCGATGCCGTACTGGGTCCCGTCGTACGAGCCGAGGGACTTCGCGCTCGCGGAGAGGCCGGAGGTGTCCACCCCGACCTCGTCGAGCGGCCGCAGGCCCTCGGTCTGCGCGAACTGGGGCAGCTCCGAGCCGTCGAGCTCCAGGATGTCGGTGAGCGAGTCGGACGACGCCATCCGGAGCGCCTTGGAGGCGATCTGGTCGGCGGGCACACTGATCTGCTCGACCTTCAGGCCGAGCGGCTTGCCGCAGCGGTCGAAGAACCGCTGGTTGGCGGTGTGCTCGGCGGTGTCGGTCGCCGAGTTGAGCACGGTGACGGTGTCCGGGTCGGGCTCCGCGGCACAGCCGCCCAGCCCCGGCGCGACGAGGGCACAGGCAAGGGTGGCGGCGAGCGCGGGCACGCGTCCACGTCTTGTTCCGATGCGTCCTGCTAAGACCGGCAAGGGTGATCCTCCGTTACATGTGCGGCTCTGGACATGCGGTGGGCCGGCGAAGGAGCGTCGCGGCCCGTGCCGTACGGGCGGTCCGAGTGCTCAGCCGGGCGACGGCGGGGCGATGACGGGCCCGGCCATCCGCGGCTGGATCAGATGGTGCGGCGCGCCGGAGGGCCTGCTCGAAGCAGGTGCCGCGACGGGCTCCCGCGCGGTCGGTGACCGGTCGTCGCGGCCGGGTCCGATCGCGTCGATGGCGAGCCGGGCCACGGCCGTGGACATCTCCGCGACGGGCAGATCGATCCGCGGCAGATGCCGGACGCCCAGCTCGTCCGGGAGACTGCCGACGAGCACGACGCTCAGATCGCGGGGAATCCGCAACCCGGCCGCCGCCACCGCGTCCAGCAGGCGGGGGAGGAGGATCAGGTGCTGGACGACCAGCGCGGTCGGTACGGGCCGCGCGGCCAGCGCCCGGCCCAGCCGCCGCGCGAGGACGTCCGCGTCACGGTGGGACGGGATCACGCGGACATCGGCCCCGGTCTCCACGGCCGCTCGCCGTGCGCCGTCGAGACCGTGCAGGGCATAGCCGCGGCGTGCGGCGACCTCGTGCTCGGCCGACGAGAGGAAGAGGATCCGCCGGTGGCCGGCAGCGGCGGTCTCGCGCACGGCGAGGGCGACGGCGGCCTCCCAGTCGAGGTCGGTCCAGGGCAACGCCGCGTGATCATCGCGGCCGAGCAGCGCCCCGGGGAAGCCCAGTTCGCGCAGGACCTCGACACGGGGGTCGCGGTCCTCGACCGCCATCAGCACCGCGGCGTCCGCGAGCCTGCTGCGGGCCACCCGACGCAGCCCCCCGACGCCGTCGCTGTCCGTCATCAGCAACACGTCGTACCCGTGCACACGGGCGGCGTCGGTGACGTCGATCGCGAACCGCCCGTCGATCGCCCGGTACGCCCCGGGCACGCGCGGCGCGGCCAGCGCGAGCACCCGGGTCCGCGCGCTGCGCAGCGTACGGGCACTCGCGCGCGGGTGGTATCCGAGCTCGTCTATCGCGGCCTGCACCGCGTGCCGGGTGTCCTCGGAGATCTTGCGCGACCCGGTCAGGACGTACGACACGGTGCTCGGCGCGACGCCTGCCCGCTCGGCGACGTCCTTGATCGTGACCATGTCCGCCCCCACCCGGCCCTTGTCGGGGCCCGTCGGCTTCCTCTTCCTCGAATCAATCGAATCGATTCGACAAACGGGCTGACCTTAAGCACGGGTGGGCGGAAAGGGCAATACCTCTGCGGTTCAGGCGATGGAGGCCGATATGACGGCGGACACGGCGAGGTTGCAGGACGCCGTCACCCAGACCGCGGGATGGGGCTCTGCCTCGACCAGCGTCGCACCCAGGCGCCCCGGCGTGATCAGGTCCACCACCAGGAACGCCACGGCCATCATCACCAGCCCCAGCAGCCCGAACGCGGCGGTCGAGACCAGCCCCTTGCCGAAGTCCTCGTACGTCGTCCAGATGGACGTGAACACGATGCCGCCGATCCCGAGCAGTGCGGAGCTGAGGACCATGGCGGCGTTGCGATTGCGCTGCTCCCAGATCTGCCGGCCGAGCTTTCCAGGCGTCAGCACGTCGACCAGGACGATGCCGAGGACCAACAGGACCAGCCCCAGGCCGCCGTACGCAGTGGCCCGGCCGAGTCCGTTGACGATGTCGCTCATGGGGTTGCCGACTCCGAAGGGTAGAGATCATGAGTGATCGCGGTCAAAGAGAGGCAAAATCTAGCGCATGCGTTCTGCCTGCTGATCGGCGCCCCACACAGCGGAGCCGGTCAGGTCCGTGTGGGCGATGAAGTGCGAGCGGACTCCGTCGGCACTTCCGTGACGGAGCCCGCTCGGTGGCGCTGATGAGGGATCAGGCCGTGTGCAGGCTCAGCCCGTACCGGTTGAGGATCTCGTTGACCGGCTGGTGCCAGGTCTGGCCGCCGCCGCTGCAGTTGCCCCAGCCGCCGGAGGTGACGCCTTGGGCCTGGTCGCCGCTGATGAAGGAGCCTCCCGAGTCGCCGGGTTCGGCGCAGACGCTCGTCTTCGTCATCTGGTGGACGGCGCCCTGGCTGTAGTTCACCGTCTCGTTCTTCGCCAGCACGGTGCCGCAGTGCCAGTGAGTGGTGGAGCCGGAACGGCAGACGGAGGCGCCCACCGGAGCCTCGGCGGAGCCGCGGACGAGCTGGTCGGGAACGGTGCCCCAGCCCAGCACCACCGGCACCGTCCACCAGCCGCTGCCGACGTTCACCCAGGCGTAGTCGTCACCCGGGAACGACGACCCCTGGAAATTGCCGATGTAGGACCGGTCCCAGCCGTACACGGCCGCACTCGGCCGGCCGCAGTGCCCGGCGGTGACGAAGCCCCCGTGCACGGAGAAGCCGATGGAGCAGCGGACGTTGCCGGTGTAGTAGGGGTCACCGCCCACGGTGCCGGCGGCGAAGGTGCGCGGCGCGGCGGGGGTCTGACGCACGGTCAAGGGGCCCGCTTCGCGGGCTCGGTCGAGGAAGTCCCGGACATCGTTGTCGTCCCGGTGCGCGGCGACGACGTTCACGACGACCTTGTTGGCCTTCGGATCCACGTGCCAACTGGCGACTCCGGCGGGCGCGGACAGCCCATCGATGTTCTTCTTCGCCGCGTCGAGTTGCCGCGCGTCGTACCGCACGAGACGTACGGCCGCTCCGGTCGCGCGTACGGCGTCGGCGCGCGCGGCCCGGGTGACGGCGACGGTGAGTCGGCCGCTGTCGGCGTCGAACCAGGAGCCGCCGTAGGCCGAACCGGCCGCGCTGCGTGCCCTGCGTTCGACGGCCGTCGCGGTCTTCTCCGCGGCCAGGCGCGCCTCGGCCTCGTTCCGCGTCAGCGCCAGGTCACGCTGCATCGCGGACAGGAGCTCGGGGGAGGCCGGTGCTTCGGTGGAGCGTGCGGGAGCATCCGCGGCGGAGGCGGGCAGGGCGCTCGCGGTCGCCCACGTGCCGAGCAAAAGGAGTGCGGACAGTGCGGTGCGCAGAGTTGTCGTGCGTCTCAAGGGAATGACCCTTCGTTGTTCCAACGGGGTGGGGGTGGAACAGCAGTGCTTGAGAGCGCTCTCGTGATGTGCGCGGCAGAGCCTAGCCCGTGCTCACACAAAGGTCTATGCCAATTCCGGCCGCAGTTGCGGAGCGGGCGCTCGCCGGGGGAGCAGCGGCCGTTGTACGCCGTCGCAACTCAAGTCGCCGACGGCGCGCGGTCGGCTCGTGCCACTACCTCCGAACCACCGAACCGCAAGCGGCCTTTGCCGGCTGTTTCCCCGGATTGGGGCTGTGCGAGGCCCGGTAGGTCGTCCAGGCGAGGGTCAGCACCGCCAGCAGGGCGGCCAGCAACAGCAACTCCGACACCGTGTGTTCGACCAGGGCGAGCAGATACGGTGCCCCGAAGCCCAGGTAGGCGAAGGCCTGGAAGATCGCGGTCAGCCGGCCCAGGTTCTCGGTGCTCGCCATGCGCTGCACCTCCATCAGCCCGCACACCAGGCAGCAGCCGTAGCCCGCGCCGAGCACCAGCGCGGCGACGCCCACGATCCACCAGTGCGCGTCCGCCGCGGCCACCGCGCCGAGCACCAGCCCGACCACCACGATGCCCAGGGCGGTCGCGATCAGATACGGCTTGTCCGGGCGGCTGACCCGGCGCGCCAGCGGCTGGACGACGATGCCCGCGACCATGGTCAGCATGGTCACGACCGCGCTGAACATCAGCGCGTCGTCACCGAGCCGGTCCAGCACCAGGCCGGGCAGGTAGGCCAGCGCGATCGCCGACGCGCCGAACACCCAGGGCGCCAGCGGCGCGACGACCGTCCAGAACCGGCGGCTGCTCTCCTCCGGCAACCGCAGGCGGGACCAGAGCGGGGCGTCCTCGTCGGCCTTGTGGGTCTCCGGCGTGCGCAGCACGAACGGCACCGCCGCCAGGGTGAGCACCACGTGCGGCACGTACGAGATGACGACCGGATCCGGTGCCGCCTGCGCCAGCAGACCCGCGACCAGCGGGCCCACCGCGAATCCCGTGGTCATGCCGATCGTCGCGCGACGGGCGCCGGTGTGCTCGTCCCGGCCGGAAGCGCTGACGGTGAGTTCCTTGATCCACGCGGTGCCCGAGCTGAACGCCGCTCCACTGGCGGCACCGGCGACCAGCCGGCCGACGAAGAGCCAGCCGGTCCCGGACCGGGCCGGCATGAGCAACCCGCTGGCGAGCGCGGAGACGACCAGGGCGGGCACCAGCACCCGACGGCGGCCGTACCGGTCGGAGAACGGGCCTCCGAGCAGCAGCCCGGGGATCAGCCCCACCGCGTACAGGGCGTAGGTCGCCTCCACCGTCGTCGTCGGGACGCCCAGCTCCGAGCGGTACATCAGCAACAGCGGCGCGAACTGGTTCGCCCCCCAGCCCACGGCAGCCACCCCCAGAGCGATCGCCAGCCAGGCCCGGCCGCCCGCACCCGACGACCGCGCCTCTCCTCGCGGACCTTCCTGGGACGTATGCGATGTCGAACAGCTCATGCGTACGACACTGACGGCGGCCCGCGAGGCCCTCAAGCGGCCGAAACGACTTTCACCGTACAATTTGTGCCATGACGCTTGTCGCCCTGGCCGTGACGGACGGGATGCCGCTGTTCGAGCTCTCCATCCCCTGCGCGATCTTCGGCCCCGGCAACCCCGAGGCCGCCGGGGCCGGTTACGAACTGATCGTCTGCGGGGCCCCCGGAGCCAACGTCGGAGGCTGGCTGCGCTCGGAGACCGGGCACACGCTGGACGACCTGGTGAAGGCCGACACGGTGATCGTCCCCGCCTGCGACGAGGCCATGGAGCGGGCGCCCGCCGACCTGGTGGAGGCGGTGCGCGCGGCACACGAGCGGGGCGCGCGCACCGCCTCCATCTGCACCGGAGCGTTCGTGCTGGCCGCCGCCGGGCTGCTCGACGGGCGCCGCGCGACCACCCACTGGATGTACACCGGGCGACTGGCCGACGACTATCCGCAGGTCGACGTGGACCCCGGAGTGCTCTACGTCGACGAGGGGGACGTCCTGACCTCGGCGGGGCAGGCGGCGGGGATCGACCTCTGCCTGCACATGGTCCGCAGCGATCTCGGCGTGACCATGGCCAACACGCTGGCCCGGCGGCTCGTGGTCGCTCCGCACCGCGCGGGCGGACAGGCACAGTTCATCGCCAGCCCGCTGCCCGACGGCCACGGCTCGGGTACCGGAGCTGACCAGTACGGCCTGCCGGCCCTGCTGGACCGGACGAGGGAACGCCTCCACGAGCCGGTCACGGTCGCAGAGCTCGCCCGCCGGGCGAACATGAGCCTCCGCCACTTCAGCCGCCGCTTCACCGCCGTCACCGGCACCAGTCCGCTGCAGTGGCTCCTCACCCAGCGCATCCGCCGCGCGCAGGAACTGCTGGAGACGACCGACAGCAGCATCGAGCAGATCGCCGAACAGGTCGGCATGGGCACGTCCACCACCCTGCGCCGGAACTTCCACCGCGTCGTCGGCGTCTCTCCGAGCGCCTACCGGCGCACGTTCTCCGAGTCCCGCGGCGCGGCTTCGACAACTTGGACCGGCCCCTAAGGGTTGTCCCGTAAACGATCTTCTACGGGTTGAGGCGCAGGGCTGACCAGTGCGACCAGCCGTTATCCTGTGAGAGTGAGATTGTGGAGGCGGGCGATGCCGAGCATGGCGTAGTGGACGCCGTCGCCTTTCAGGCGGCAGTCGCGGAGGATCTCCCAGCCCTTCATCCGGGCGAAGGCATGCTCGACTCGGGCGCGGACCTCGCGGTGCGAGGCGTTGTGGTCCTCTTTCCATGCCGGCAGTTCGGTCTGACCGCGCGCGGCGATGCGAATGACCAGACCGGTGCCCCGGTAGCCGCCGTCAGCGATCACCGTGGTCCTGCCGACGGCGTCCTTGGCGCCTGATAGCTCCCATGCCTTGCAGTCATTGAGGTTGCCGGGCAGCGGTCGGCCGACCATGACAACGAGTCGGCTGTCGGCGTCGATCACGATCTGATGGTTGGTGGAGTACCGATAGTTCTTGGACTGCTCGGTTACCTCGTGGTCACGGGTGGGAACCAGAGTGCCGTCCACGATCAGGACAGTGTCCTTGGAGAACCGGCGCCGCGGCCGCAGAGACATCAGCGGGCCGAGGTGGTCGATGATCCGGTCTGCCGCAGACTTCGAGATGCCGAACAGCTGGGCTAGCTGGCGCATCGTCAAGTTCGTGGGCCAGTAGGCCGTGACCAGCAGCACTCGGTCCTCCCCAGAGGCAGGCTCCAGGGCCGTCCCCGGCCAACCGCGTCGGCCCCCCCTCACGCCGCAGCGCGGTCACCAACTTCACGAAGCAGCGCGGGCTCAGCCCGGAGAACAGGGCTATCCAAGACGGCTCCGACGCCGTGATCACACCAGTCACACCATGATCATCCAACTCGTGCCCAACGGCCCTCAGCGCCGACTGCGCAAAAGTGATCCGAGCGCCAAACCGGTACCCAGGCCGATCAGGGCGCCGGCCGCCGTCCGCCATACGGGCGCCGCTCCTGCGGCAGGCACGTCGGGCGGACTCGGGGCGACGGCCGAGCGCGTCGGCGGTCCGGCAGCAATAGCACGAGCGTGCTCCTCGCCCACGATGGCAAGGAAGCGACGACCAATACGGCTTCCCGACGAACTGGCGGTCCATGAGGTGCGGGCCCTGCTCCAGTAGTGCCGCCCAGCCTCTCCGGTGAACATCCCGGACAGCATGTCCCGCAGGAGAGGCTCGCGAATGGTCCCGATCTCGTAGCCCATCCACGCGTAGTTCATCATGAGGTCGGCGTAGACATGCCGTTTCCGCTCATGGGGATCGGCGATGTCCGTGTCGCCCCAGACAGGCTGGTAAAGCGCCATGTCGTCAAGTTCCAGGCGGACCAGCTCAAGGTAGTAGCTGCGAATCCCCTGGACCTGCTCCGCCCTGGCCTGCCGGTTCTGAACAATCAGCGAACCGGCAACACCGGCCAATGCGAGCGCCGAGACGATCGCCGACGTGAAGCCGTACGCGGCGCCGATCTGGCTCAGCCTGTTCCAGTCCACGCCCTTGGAACCGGCGACGTCCTGCAGCACGAAAGGCGACAACAACAGCGCCGCCAGCACGGCCGCCGCAACTGCGACCAGTCCCAGAGCCCTGCCCACCCGGCGAGCCACTGGTGCTCCAGCCGCGGACCGATGACGAGCTATCAGGTAAATCACCCCCAGGCGAGCCTGCCCCAGTGGCTAGGCCGAACCATGGGGCAGCCTATGTGCAGCCGTCATGCTCGGCAGCGCCCGCCTGCACCAGATCACCTTCGCCGACCAGGCGAGCGCCTCTTGCTGAGGGACCGCCGCCGCATCGGCCCGAAGATCGTTTACGGACAGCCCTTAGGGGTCCTTTCAGAATGCTGGGATCTTGCGGGCGAGGATCATGCATTGGGCGAGCTGGAGGAACGCGTCGTGCATGTCGTCTCGGGTTT